>CALKAI010000072.1 GCA_937983275.1 uncultured Trueperaceae bacterium
TCGACGTCGGTGAGGAACAGCTGCCGGCTCACGACCACATCCACCTGGGGAGCGTCTGGCGACGCATGCGCTATGCGGATCGCCGAGAGCGGCTGGGCGAGGCCGCCGCCCCATCCAGCGAGCAGGAGCACGAGCAGCAGGAAACGCCGCAGCCCCGCTGCATTCAGAGGAATCAAGGGGTCCACCCGCTCACTGCCGAGCACCCGGTCCCTGTCGGCCCGGGCCGGCCGGACCCAGCAGCGCGTCCCGCAAGGCCACTATCTCCCGGCGCGCCGCCGGCCGGTCGCGGCTCAGGTCGAGGGACAACACCTCGATCCCGCCGTTTATCTCGTCCTGCAGACCTGCTGAGGTCGCCAGTGCCACCTCCTCCAGCTTGTCCTCCACGCGGCTGTAGGTGCGCCTGAGCCCCTCGGAGCGCCGCCCGCCATCGAGAGAGGCGAGCAGCAGCTCGAGCTCCATCCTGGTTTCCACCCGCAGCGCGTACTCCTGGAGCTGCGCGTGGCGCGCGTCGAGCTGACCCTGCAGCGAGTCGTGTGCTGCGCGCTGTGCCGGCCGGATGAGAATGAGATAGAAGGTGAAAACTGCCGCCCCAAGAATGGCCGCCCCGGCCAGTGTCAGGATCAGTCGCCTGCCGCCAAGTAGCCGAACTGCACGTCGCTGCCCCACCGGTTATTCCCTCCCAGGGGGCGATTCTACGAGCGGGCGGCGCCCGCGCCGGTGATTACCTCACCGGGGCTCAGCTTTCGTCGAAGAGCGGAGCGAAGATCGACTCGTAGCCGATGTCGGCCAGAGTCTCGCTGCCGGTGAGGCGCATGGCGTATCGCAGCTCCTCCTCGAAGCTGCTAACGGTACGGTCGCCGTCGACAATCACGGCGTCGGCGCCGACCGCCAGATACCTGAAGACGTCGATGCCGTCACGGGCGTTGCCGCTCACCAGCACGGTCGTCATCCCGGCCACCTGGTCCAGTATCTCGGGGAGGACCTCGATCGCTGCGGGCCCGCCCAGGAACCTGCCCAGGTCGCTGCTCACCACGATCCCCTCGACGCCTGCCTCCATGGCCACCTCGGCGTCCTGGCCGCCTACTATGCCGTAGAGGATGAGGGGGCTGTCGGCTATCGCCCTCAGCTCGGCCAGCTCCTCCCGGGTGCGCGGCCGCCACTCTTCCTCCCCGAACGGGGCAACTGCGGCGAGCGGACGCAGGTCGAGTGCCAGGGCCGGGTGGCCGCGACCGCTGTACTCCTTCACAGCCGCGACGAGGCTGCCCATCTTGTCGTTGGCGATGAGCGGGATGGTCTCCCCGGCCGCCTGACCTTCGGGGGTCGCAAGGCGTTCCGCGGGCACCAGCCCCAGGCGGCTGCGCGGCTCTTCCGGTCCCTTGCGCATTGGCAGGATGGGTGCCGGCAGCTGTACCCCGAAGAGTTCGAGGCGACTGTTCACGTTCTGGGCCGTGTGCAACACCCGGGCTATGAGGGAGTACTCGTCGAGAGCGCGGTGGTCGCGTGAGGCCATTGCGTCCGATGATAGCAGCGCGACGCGCCTCCGGCGCGGTTGTTATAATCCCTCGTTTGCCTGCCCCTTCTGGGCCCCTTACTTCTCAGCGACAAGGAAAAGTGTGACTACGTGGTTGAAGTAAACGAGATATCCAAGAGCTTTGGCGATGTGACGGCAGTCTCCCGGGTGTCGTTCAGGGTCGCGGGCGGTGAGGTGTTTGGCCTGCTGGGACCCAACGGCGCCGGCAAGACGACCACGCTGCGCATCCTCGCGACGCTCATCAAGGCGAATTCGGGCAGTGCGACCGTGGCCGGTTTCGACATCGACCGGGACCCCCAGCGGGTACGCCACGCCATCGGCGTCGTGAACGGCGGGATGGGTCTCTACGACCGCCTGACCGGCCGCGAAGTCCTTACCTATTTCGGTGGCCTCTACGGCATGAACCAGCAGCAGATGGATGAGCGGATAAACCAGCTCGATGAGCTCCTCTCGCTGGGCGACGCCCTCACCAGGCAAACCGGGGATTTCTCCACGGGCATGAAGCAGAAGATAGTGATAGCGAGGGCGGTTTTGCACGACCCGCCCGTCATCTTCTTCGACGAGGCCACCAGCGGCCTGGACGTGATGGCGCGCCGGGCAGTCCTCGACCTGGTGAGCGAGTTTGCCCGTCAGGGCAAGGCGGTCGTCTACTCGACCCACGTGATGAGCGAGGTCGAGGAGCTGTGCGACCGCATCGCCATCGTCTATCAGGGAGCGATCGTCGCCCAGGACACGCTGCCCAACCTGCTTGAGAGCACCGGCGCGCAAAGCCTGGAACGGGCTTTCTTCGACGTCGTGAAGCGTTCTGGCCTGGCCACGGAGCTGGTGTCATGAGGCCGGGCATCATCAGGCGCATTGCCGCAAAGGAGATCCTCTCCACGCTGCGTGACCGGCGTGCGATCATCTCCAACCTGGTCCTGCCGCTCGTGCTCCTGCCGGTGATCATGATGGGCATGCCGCTCCTCCTGGGCGGCCTGTTCAACCGCGAAGCGGCGTCACAGACCGACCTGGCCGTCGAGAACCTTGCTGCCATGCCGGCCCAGCTCGTCCAGCTCCTCGACCGGGCCAACGTCTCGCCGTTCGAGGCGGGCGACGTGATCGCCGCCGTGCGGGACGACGAGGCGCAGGTCGGTCTCGTCCTGCCCGAGGATTTCGAGGCGCTGCTGAGCGAAGGCGAGGCGGCAGCCGTGCAGGTCGTCTCGAAGATGGGCAGCCTGAGTGCCGAGCTGAACGCCAGCAAGGTGCAGGGCGCGATCGACGGCTACCGCCAGCAGATCGTGGGCGAGCGGCTCGCTGCCGTTGGCCTCGACCCGTCGGTCCTCAACCCGATCATCATCCAGCCCGTTGACGCATCCACCGACGCCGAGCGCAGCAGCGGCCAGCTCTCCTGGATCATCCCCTTCTTCATCGCCATCTGGGCACTTGCGGGCGGGCAAATGACAGCGGTCGACGCGACCGCCGGCGAGAAGGAGCGCGGCACACTGGAGTCGCTGCTGGTCTCCCCGGTGAGCAGGGCAGAGGTCGTCGTGGGCAAGTTCTTCGCCACCACCCTCTTCAGCATCATTGCCGCGGCCATGGCGATTGTCGGCTATGTGGTGGGCAGCATGATCATGAGCAACGTGGTCGGCAGCCGCATAGGCGGCGACGGCGCGGAAATCGTGGCGCTCATGGGCGGCTCCCTGCAGGTCACGCCGCAAAGCATCGTGCTGCTCCTGGTGAGCGCCCTGCTCCTCGCCGGCACGATCTCCTCGCTGCTGCTGGCGATCAGCATGTTCGCGCGCTCCTTCAAGGAGGCGCAAACCTACGTGGCCCCGCTCAGCTTCCTGCTGGTCATACCGGCCGTGGCGCTGCAGTTCAAGGACCTGCTCGACCTGGGCACCTGGATCTACGCCGTCCCGCTCGTGAACGCCCTCATGGTGATGGACGACCTGGTGCGCGGCTCGATCGACTTCGCCAACCTGCTCGTCACCTGGCTCTCGCTGCTGGCAACGATTGCGGTGTTCCTGGGACTGGCGTTCCTGAACTTCCGCAAGGAGAACGTCCTCTTCCGCACCTGACCTAAGCGCCCGGCGCCACAAGCGCCGGGCGCTTCACTCATGGCCGGACTGGCGACTGTGCCGCAAGGCCGAGTAAGGAAGCTGCCCCGCGACTTACCCTCGACCTGAAGTGGGGGGAGTCGATGGAGAGAACCGACCGGACTCGCAGTACGGCTGAGGGCGCACGGATTCTGCTGGGTGCACTGGCAACGGGAGCGGCCCTGCGTGCAAAGCGGCCAACCCTCCGTTTCCTCCTGGGCGCAGGCGGCGCCTACCTCCTCTACCGCGGTCTTGGTACCAGCGACCCGCGCGACCCGGCCACGCGCGTGGGCGGCACGGTCTGGGCGGTAAACCAGCTGGTCATCCAGCGCTCACCCGGGGAGGTATACGACTTTATTGCCGACCTGCGTCAGCTGCCGCTCTTCAGCAGACGTGTCGATATGGCCCGGAAGTCGGCTCCGGACACCTGGCACATCAGTACCCGCACACCGTGGGGCGGCAGGCTCGACTTCGACCTGGAGCAGACCGTGGCCAACCGGCCCGACCAGCTCTCCTGGTGCACCCCGCAGGACGCACTTCATGGCGCCGCGCTCGACGTGCGCCTCACCGAGAGGCTGGGTGGCACCGAGGTCTCGGTAGTGGTGTGGTTCACGCCACCTGTCTCACCGCTCTTCACGCCCCTCCTGCGACGCGCGGAAGGTTCGCGGCCGTTGCGCCGCGCCGGCCTGACACCCAGCCAGCACCTGCGCCACGACCTGCAACGCCTGCGGCAACTGCTCGAGGCCGGCGAGGTCGCTACCACCCGCGGACAGTCTTCCGGCCGGGCAGCGAGCAGCAGAGGAGCGCGCGTGCACTCCCGCGAACGCCGGCGGCCGGAGCTGCAGGGTGCGGGAGGCCCGGCGTGAGGGCGGTCACCTGGCAGGGCGTCCACGACGTCCGCGTGGAACGGGTACCCGATCCTGAACTCCTCAACCCCCGGGACGCCATCATCCGCGTGAGCGCCACCGCCATATGCGGCTCGGACCTTCACCTCTACGACGGCTTCATTCCCGCAATGCGGGCCGGCGACATCCTGGGCCACGAGTTCATGGGCGAGGTGGTCGAGGTCGGCAGCGCCGTGACTAACCTTAAGGTGGGTGACCGGGTGGTCGTACCCTTCCCCATCGCCTGCGGCAACTGCTGGTTTTGCCAGCGCGAGCTGTTCTCGCTGTGCGACAACTCCAACCCGAACGCGCCACTGGCCGAGCTCTTCTTCGGCGAGTCACCCTCCGGCATCTACGGTTACTCGCACATCATGGGCGGTTACGCAGGCGGGCAGGCCGAGTACGTGCGCGTCCCCTTCGCCGACGTGGGCCCCCTGAAGGTCCCGGATGACCTGCCCGACGAGCAGGTGCTCTTCCTGAGCGACGTCCTTCCCACCGGCTGGATGGCGGCAGAGTATTGCGACCTGCAGGGCGGCGAGACCGTCGCCGTGTGGGGAGCCGGACCCGTGGGGCTAATGGCCGTCGCGAGCGCCTTTGCCCAGGGCGCCGGACAGGTCGTGGCCATCGACCGGGTTCCGGAGCGCCTGAACAAGGCCGCCGAGATGGGTGCCATCGCGATCGACTTCGAGGAGGAGGACGTGATCGACCGGCTGAAGGAACTGACCGGCGGCCGCGGTCCCGACGCCTGCATCGAGGCGGTGGGGATGGAAGCGCACGGCCACGGGATCCTGGGGCCGGTGGACAGGGCCAAACAGGCCGTACGCCTGGAGACGGGCCGGCCACATGCCCTGCGCCAGGCGATCTACGCCTGCCGCAAGGGCGGCACCCTGTCTGTAGCCGGGGTGTTCGGCGGGCTGGTCGACAGCATCCCCATGGGCGCAGCGATGAACAAGTCGCTGACGTTCAGGATGGGCCAGGCGCACGTTCACCGCTACCTGCGGCCGCTGCTCGAGCGGATCCAGCGGGGCGAGCTGAACCCGGCCGCGGTGATCACCCACGAACTGAGCCTCGATGACGCGCCCCTCGCCTACGACCTCTTCCACAGGAAGAAGGACGGCTGCATCAAGGCCATCCTGCGTCCCTGACCGCCTTGCCTGCTATTGCGCTGGCGGCGGCCCGGCCAATACAATGGCCCGCCGGCCGCAGGCTCAACCAGAGGCAAGGCGCTGTAAGGACAACAGATGGCAACTTCAAGGCTGGCAGGTGAGCCCCTAAGGGCCGAATTCACGGCCGAACACATCCACACCTACGACCGCAGCTCACCCCTGAGGTGGCTGCTGTCCCATGCCGCCCGCTACAGGTGGCTGGTGCTGGGCTATGCCGTGGGCATAGTCATCACCCAGGCGCTCTACGCGGTGGTCCCGGTGATAACCGGCCAGGCCTTCGACCTGGTGCTGGACCCGGCGGCCAACCGGGGATCGCTGCTGAACATCGCCGGACTGCTCCTGGCCGTGATGGTCGTGCGCGTCTTCTTCGACATCGCCGCCTTCTTCTCCATCGAAACCCTGGGCCAGCGGCTGGAGCGTGACGCCCGCGAGGAGCTGTTTGTGAGCCTCCTGGGCAAGAGTCAGACGTTCCACAACCGTCAGCGGGTGGGCGACCTGATGGCCCGGGCCGCGAACGACGTGCGCCAGCTCAACGGCATGACGAACCCGGGCATCGCCCTGGTGGGCGACTCGATCGTGGGGCTCATCGTCCCCCTCATCTTCATCGGCTTCCTCGACTACCGGCTGCTGCTGGTGCCGTTCCTGTTCGTGATCGCGTTCATCTTCGCCCTGCGCCACTACATGAGGCAGCTGGACCCGGTATCCGGCAACATGCGCGCCCAGTTCGGCGTCATGAACGCGGGTCTGGCAGAGTCCATCCAGGGCATCGAACTCGTCAAGTCGTCCGCGCAGGAGGAGCAGGAGAAGCTCAAGTTCGAGCGGAACGCCACCAGCTTCCGGGACTATTTCGTCAGGCAGGGTGAGATCCAGGCGCGCTACCTGCCGCTGCTCATCTTCGCGATCGCGTTTGCGGCTGCGTTCGCGCACGGCCTGTGGCTCCTGGCAGGCGGAGCACTCAGCGTCGGCGATCTGGTCGCCTACGTTGGCCTCCTGGGCGCCCTGCGCAGGCTCGCCGACGACTCGATCTTCTCGTTCGCGCTCGTGCAGCTGGGCTTCGCCGGCGCAAAGCGCATCCTCGAGCTGATGGAGCAGGAGACCGAGATGGATGAGAACAGCGAGGGGTACACGGGCCACCTCGAGGGGGACATCCGCTTCGAGGGGGTGACCTTCAGCTACGAGGGCTCCGACGGTGTGCCCGCCCTGCGGGCCGTGAGCTTCCACGCCCGGCCGGGCGACACGGTGGCCATCGTGGGCCAGACCGGCAGCGGCAAGAGCACACTGGTGAAGCTGGTGAACCGCAGCTACGACCCGCAGGAGGGGCGCATCCTCGTAGACGGCGTAGACCTGCGCGACTGGAACATGGAGTCGCTGCGCCAGCAGATCTCGGTCATCGAGCAGGACATCTTCCTCTTCTCGCGCACCGTCGCCCAGAACATCGCCTTCGGCAAGCCCGACGCCAGCCGCGAGGAGATCATTGCTGCTGCCAGGGCGGCGCAGGCGCACGACTTCATCACCTCCTTCAGGGATGGCTACGAGACGGTACTGGGCGAGCGCGGGGTGACCCTGTCGGGCGGGCAAAGGCAACGCCTGGCCATCGCCCGGGCGCTCCTCACCGATCCCGGCATCCTCATCCTCGACGACTCGACCAGCGCCATCGACAGCTCCACCGAGGATCAGATCCAGCGGGCCATCAACCGGGTCCTGGAGGGACGCACCACCCTGATGATCACGCACCGGCTCTCCCAGATCCGCAAGGCGAACAGGATCATCCTCCTGGACAAGGGCGAGATAATCGACCAGGGCACCCACGAGGAGCTCCTGAGGCGCAACGCGCACTACCAGCGCATCTTCGCGAGGTACGACTGACATGGGCTTCTTCATGGATGGCATCGCCGGCGAGGCGTACGACCGCACCTACAGCGACCGGCAACTGGTCGGGCGCATCGTGCGCTACTTCCGGCCCTACCTGCCGATGATGCTGCTTGTCTCGGCCTCGATCGTGCTCGCCTCGGCGAGCAGCGCGGCCCTGCCGATCCTCCTGGCGGCCGGCCTGGACGGCGTGGTCGCCAGCGGTGAGGAGGGCGCGGGGCTCTTCCGGCGGGCGCTGCCGCTGGTGATCGCCGTGCTCGCCGCGGGCGGGCTGGCGTGGGTGTTCAACTTCGTGCGCCAGTGGTTCAGCGCCCGGGCGGTCGGCAACGTCGTCCTCAACCTGCGCAAGGACGCCTTCGACGCCGTCCTGGAGCGCGACCTGTCGTTCTACGACGAGTTCTCCAGCGGGAAGATCGTGAGCCGGGTAACCAGCGATACGCAGGATTTCGCCACCGTCGTGACCCTCACCCTGAACCTGCTGGGCGAGGTCCTCCAGGTCGTGATCCTGGTGGGCGTGCTCTTCTGGATCGATGCCACCCTGGCGCTCATCGCCATCTCCATCGCGCCGCTCATCATCGCCACCGCGCTGGCGTTCCGGCACCTGGCGCGGCACACCACCCGCAATGCCCGGCGGGCGCTGGCCGATGTCAACTCGAACATCCAGGAGTCGGTCACCGGCATCTCGGTGGCCAAGGCGTTCCGGCGCGAGGCGCAGCTGCTCGAGGAGTTCAGCGACATCAACAGCACCTCGTACCGCCTCAACCTGAACCAGGGGCTGCTGTTCAGCGGCATCTTCCCCATCCTGCTGGCCATCGCCGGCCTGGGCACCACCCTGGTCGTCTACTTTGGCGGCAACTCGGTGCTGGCGGGCGACACCACGCCCGGCCAGTGGTTCCTGTTCGTGGAGGCGATCGCCTACTTCTGGTTCCCCCTCACGAGCATCGCCTCGTTCTGGTCGCAGTTCCAGCTGGGGCTCTCGGCCTCGGAGCGGGTCTTTGCGCTCGTCGACGCCGAGCCGCAGGTCAAACAGACCGGCGACCGCAAGCCCGGCGAGCTGGCCGGAAAGATCGAGTTCCGCAATGTCGACTTCCGCTACAGCCCGCAGGAGCAGGTATTGAAGGGGTTCAACTTCACCATCGCCGCCGGCGAGACGGTGGCCCTGGTGGGTCACACCGGCGCGGGCAAGTCGAGCCTGGGCAAGCTGGTGGCACGCTTCTACGAGTTCCAGGGCGGCCAGCTGCTCATCGACGGGCAGGACATACGCTCATTCGACCTGCGCAGCTACCGCGAGCAGCTGGGGATCGTGCAGCAGACGCCCTTCCTCTTCACCGGCACGGTCGCCCAGAACATCCGTTACGGGCGGCCGGACGCGAGCGACGGGGAGATCGAGGCGGCCGCAGCACAGATTGGGGGCGGCGACTGGCTCGCCACCCTGCCGCTGGGCCTGCAGACGGAGGTGGGCGAAGGCGGCCGCGGCATCTCCATGGGTCAGCGGCAGCTGGTGGCGCTGGCGCGCGTGCTGGTCCAGGACCCGGGCATCCTCGTGCTGGACGAGGCCACGGCCAGCGTGGATCCGCTCACCGAGGCGCAGATCCAGGAGGGCCTCGATGTTGTCCTGGAGGGTCGCACGGCGATAGTTATCGCCCACCGCCTGTCGACCATCAGGACGGCCAACCGGATCGTCGTGCTGGAGAAGGGACGCATCATCGAGGAGGGCAGCCACGAGGAGCTGCTCGCCGCCGGTGGCCACTACGCGGAGCTCTACAACACCTACTTCCGGCACCAGTCGCCCGATTACGACCCGCTGGCTGCCGACTAGTCGAGCGGGTCTTCGACGACGCTCCCCGTCTCGCTTTGCCGGTAGGGCGTGTCCTGGCTCTCCCCGGCCGGCTCGAGCCGCCCGTAGAGGCGTGCCATCTCCTGCAGCTGCGGCGCGTGCCAATACTCGAGCTGCTCGGGCCGGTAGCGCCACGACCAGTTGCCGCCCAGCCTCCCGGGCGTGTTCATCCGCGCATCGCCGCCCAGGCCCAGGACGTCCTGCAGCGGCACGATCGCGGTATTGGCGACCGAAGAAAAGGCGAGGCGAATGAGGCTCCACACGATCTCATCGTCAGAGCGCGCCAGGTAGCGGCGCACGAAGTCGCGCTCGTTCTCCGGAGCGCTCGCATACCAGCCGGCGGTCGTGTCGTTGTCGTGCGTGCCGGTGTAGACGACCGCGTTCGCCGGGTAGTTGTGGGGCAGGTAGGGGTCGTCCGGGTCGCCTGCGAAGGCGAACTGCAGGACCTTCATGCCGGGCAGTCCGTTTCGGTCGCGCAGCTCCTCGACCTCGGGGGTTATCACCCCCAGATCCTCGGCGATGACGGGGAGGTCGCCCAGTGCCTCGCGGATGGCGTCGAAGAAGGCCTGACCCGGCCCGCGCACCCAGCGCCCCTTCACGGCGGTCTCCTCGCTGGCGGGAATCTCCCAGTACGCCTCGAAGCCGCGGAAGTGGTCGATGCGCACGAGGTCGTAGAACTCGAGGCTGGAGCGGAAGCGTTCGATCCACCAGCGGTAACCCTGGGCCTCCATGCGCTTCCAGCGGTAGAGGGGGTTGCCCCACCGCTGGCCGGTCTCGCTGAAGTAGTCGGGCGGTACACCCGCTATTACCGTGGGGTTGCCGTCATCGCCCAAGTAGAAGAGCTCCGGGTTCGCCCAGGTATCGGCCGAGTCGAAGGAGACGAAGATGGGGATGTCACCGATTATCTCGATGCCCTTCCCGTTGGCGCGCTCCTTGATGGCCAGCCACTGGCGGTGGAAGAGCCACTGCCAGAACTGGTGCTTGCGGACCGCCCGCCCCAGCTGCCCGCGGGCGTCCTCGAGGGCCGCCTCCTCACGCAGCCGCAGGGGTGTGGGCCACTCCGTCCAGGCCACGCCCCCATGCTGCTCCTTGAGCGCCATGAAGAGAGCGTAATCGTCGAGCCAGCCGGCGTGCTCACTCACGAACCGCTCGAAGCCCTCCCGTGACCCGCCGCCTGCCGCCTCGAAGTTGTCGAACGCCCGCTCGAGGGCGGCCAGCTTGAAGGGGATCACCTGGCCGTAGTCGACGTGGTCCCAGGGGAGCTCCCGGCCGGTAGCCAGGTCCGCTTCCTCCAGCAGGCCCTCACGTACGAGGAGCTGCAGGTCGATCAGGTAGTGGTTGCCGGCGAAGGCACTGAACGACTGGTAGGGGCTGTCACCGTAGCCGGTGGGGCCCAGCGGCAGGACCTGCCACAGGCGCATGCCGGCGGCCTCCAGGAAGTCGAGCCAGGCAAAGGCCTGCTCGCCCAGCGAGCCTATCCCGTAGGGGCCCGGCAGGGAGGTGGGGTGAAGGATCAGTCCGGCGCGTCGAGGCTGCTTCATGCCCCAAGACTAGTACGGATCGCCCAGCGCTTTTGGTGCCACAGCGCGGCCTATGAAACCGGCCAGTACCGCCATGGTGAGCAGGAACGGGATGCTCTCGACGAGGCTGGGCGGGAGGATGTTGCCGCCACCCAGGCTGGTGGCTACGGCCTCGAACGCGCCGAAGAGCAGGGTGGCTCCCAGCACGCCCAGCGGGTGCCACTTGCCGAAGATGAGCGCGGCGAGGGCGATGAAGCCGCGGCCCGCGGCCATCTCGGCCACAAAATGGTTGAAGTTGCCGATGGACAGGTAGGCGCCGCCCAGGCCGCCCAGGACCCCGGAGAGGATCACGGCCGTGTAGCGGACGCGCTGCACGCTTATGCCCACGCTGCCCGCGGCGTGCGGGTGCTCGCCCACGGCCCGGATGCGCAACCCGAAGGGCGTGCGGAAGAGGACGAACCAGACGATCGGCACCAGCAGGAAGGCAAGGTAGACCAGCGGCGAGAACTGGAACACGCCTTCGCCCCACTGCGGCAGGCGGTTGCGGATCCCCGCGCTGTTGGTGCTGTTGTCGAAGAGCCCCATGAGGATGACCGCAGGGATGCCCACGGCCATGAGGTTGATGGCGGTACCCGAGATGATCTGATCGGCCTTGTAGCGGATGGACACCACGGCGTGGATCCAGGCGATGAGGCCGCCGGTCAGCATTGCGGCCAGGACGCCCAGCCAGGGCGCCCACGGTACCGGCTGGCCGGGGAACTGGCTCTCGACGAGGTAGGCGGTGACCGCCGCGGCGAGCGCGCCGAAGAGGAGGATCCCCTCCAGGGCGATGTTCACGATGCCGGACCGCTCGCTGAAGAGGCCGCCCAGCGCCGCGAAGAGGAGCGGTGTGGTGGCCCGCAGCGCGCTGGCCACGAGCGTCAGAAGTACGATGCTCTCCATCTACCCCTCCTCCGTCCTCACCGGCTTGCCGGGCGGGTCGAGCGGCTCGCGCAGCTCGCTCGCCTGCTCCTCCTGACGGCGCCGCAGCGGGTTGGCGATCCTCTCGGGCAGGAAGCCCCGCGCGGCGATGAAGAGCACCACCAGCGCAAGGATCATGGTCACCACGTCGCGGGTGAGGCCGGCGTAGGTGATGTTGAGGACGGCGCCGCCGTTCTTGAGAACCCCGAACAGGAACGCGGCCAGCACCACGCCCAGGGGGTTGTTGGCCCCCAGCAGCGCCACGGCGATGCCGTCGAACCCGTCGTTGGTAGGCAGAGACTGCCGCAACGCATACTCATCCAGCGCCCCACCCAGCACGTAGTGGGTGGCGGTAAGCCCGGCGAACGCGCCGGCGATGGCCATGCCCGCGATGACGCTGCCGCCTATGCTGGCGCCGCCGTACTCGGCCGCCTTCGGTGATACCCCGACCGCCCGCAGGTTGTACCCCCACTTCGTTTGCCACAGGAGGACCTGCATGAACACCGCCATGGCGATCGCTATCAGGAACGACAGGTTGAGGTTGGTGGGTGGCACCGCGAAGTCCACGTCGGTCAGGCCAAAGAGCGCCATGACCAGGAAGGAGACCACGCCAAGGCCCAGCCCCGCCGCGATGCGCCACGGCCAGCGCACGATTCCCACGGCTTTCGCCAGCCACACTCCCAGCAGCGCCACGACCGGGGCAAGCAGGAGCGCCAGGTTGGTGGGCACGACGTTGACACCCGGCGACTGCTGCAGGTCGATCCCGAAGAGCGCCGGCACCTGCGCGATGCGTGCGCCCTCCTGCAGCGGGTAGGACTTCGGTTCGAAGCCGGGCGCCTTGAACGGCATGCGCACCTCGACGGCGGGATCGGCAGCGACGGGTACGGCCACGGCCACCATCGCCACGAGCAGGGCGATGCCCACGACCGCGAACGAGACCCGGGGCGCCCGCATTGCGAGCCGCCTGATCTGGGGGATGAGCAGCAGCACCACGATGATCGGTATCGCCACGGCCAGCATCCTGAAGATCTCGATCGCCGCCGCCGCGAAGGTGGGCCGGTCGGTGAGCAGGAACAGCAGCATCGAGGCCGCGATGTAGTTGAGGAGGATCGTGTTGATGACCTCGTTCGCCCCGAAGCGGGCCTTGAGCCAGCCGGGCAGGGCGCCCCACAGGCCCCCCATGACGGCTGCGGCCACGACGGCCAGCGGCAGCACGATGAAACCGGGACCGGGCAGGTAGACGCCCACCGCGGCCGCCCCGATGGCGCCAAGCACCATTTGCCCGGGCGCGCCGATGTTGAAGAGGCCCACCCGGAAGCCGAAGGCGACCGACAGCCCGGTGAAGATGAGCGGCGTGGCGAACTTGAGCGACTCCATGAAGCCGCCCACGCTGCCCAACGAGTCAGAGAAGAGCGTGGTATACGCGAACCAGAGCGTATCCAGGCGCCCCACCAGCCAGGTCAGCGGGTCGTCCAGCGAGACGCCCGAGCCCACCGGGGTCTCCTGCAGCAGCAGGATCACGACGCCCGAGGCGAGCAGGGCGAGGATGATGGAGATCGCGGGTACCGCCGCTGCCCCCACGAACCGGTCGACGGCGCGCGAGGCCCGCGGGAAGGCGCGCAGCCCGAAGAATAGCGAGAGGATGCCGATGCCCATCGCCAGGGCGGCGGCCAGGCTCATGCCGACGCCGCTGTAGGGCAAGCGGCGAATGCGCAGGCCGGCCTCGCCGGCGGCGGCGACCGCCTCGTTGAGGGTCAGTTCGTCCATCTCCTCCAGCAGTGCGGCCAGCGCCTGCGGGTCCTGCCGGGGGGTGGGATCCTCCATCGCGTCCCGCACGGTTGCGGTGACGACCTCGATGCGGGCCTGATCGACTGCCGCGCCCACCTGCTGGAAGCCCCACAGGGTGGCGACCACCAGCAGCGCGCCGGCCGCCAGCCAGGTCAGGTAGCGCGAGCGGCCGGCGATGAAGGCGCTGCCTACCAGCAGCCCGAAACCGGCCAGGCTCAGGATCAGTACGAGGAGCATGCCCTGAACATCGAAGGGGGCGGTGCGCCCGGTGAAGTCGAAGATGCGGTCGGGCAGCAGGAGCAGGGTGCCACGAGCGCCTATTTCCCGATTGACGACGGCCCAGGGGGCGAAGATCAGGGACAGGATGCCCAGCACGCCAAGCGACGCGATTGCGGAGCGCTCGTTCACGCGGGCATTGTAACTAATGGACCACTCATCACCGGCGGGGGAAAGGGAGACACACCGGACAACCGGGGTGCCTGGCTAGCGGCGCCGCAGGATCCCCGACTCGGTGAGCAGCCGCAGCGCCTCCTGCTGCACCGGCCGTTCGCCGTCCGGGACGCGCGCCACCAGGTGCCGGTAGCCGGCCGAGCGCACCTGCGCCCGCAGCCGCGCGATAAAGCCATCGACAGCCTGCCGGTAGGCGTTCACCTGTGCCGGCCCGACCTCGAGCTGCTCGCCGCTTTCGGCATCCACAACCTGCCACTGGCCGGGCTGCGGGTCGAGGTCCTCGGGGGCGAGCGTCTGCAGGAAGAGGGCATCGAGCCGCCGCGCCCTGAGCGCCACCAGCGCGCGCTGCAGCGGCTCCTCGTCGAACAGGTCAGAGAGGAAGACGACCAGCCCGGGCCCGCTCGCGGGCGCCAGGCCGGCGGCGAAGTCGAGCAGCGTACTCACCGCGCCGGCACCCTCGGCGCCCGTGTGGAACCGCGTTCTCGTGGCACGGCCGCCCACCACGGCGAGCATCTCGCCCAGGAGCCTGCCCCACTGTGCCTTGCCGCCCAGCTCCATGGAGGGGCTGGTGTCGAGGAGGAGGTGGAGGTTTACGTTGGCCTCTGCCTGATACAGCCTCGTGTAGAGGCGGCCGGTGCGGGCGTAGCTGTTCCAGTCGACATAGCGCAGCTCATCGCCCGGCTGGTAGGGGCGAAAGTCGTGGAACTCGAGGCTCTGGCCCGATTCGCGGACCGTCTCCTCCCCCACCCCGCGCGCGAGAAAGGCAGAGGACAACGTGTACCTGCTCAGCACCCCCCGTACCCGCGGGTCGAGGAGGCTGCCGGGGGGAGCTGCCGCCTCAGGCACCGGAGCGCGGCCGCACCAGGCCTCGGCGGGATCCCTTGGCGCCACGGGCGATTTCGGTGATGACCTCGTCCGTGGTGACGCCCTCCACCTGCGCCTCGAACGCCAGCAGCAGCCGGTGGCGCAGCGCGGGCAGTGCCGCGCGTTCGACGTCTTCCAGCTCCACGTTGGGCCGTCCGGCGCTAAGCGCGTACCCCTTGGCGGCCAGGGTCATCGCCTGCGCCCCGCGCGGGCTCGAGCCCAGCCGCAGCTGCGGGTGCCCGTGGGTGGCCTCGACGAGCTCCACCACCCGGTCGATGGCGGGTGCGGCCATGGGAACGGTGCGCAGCAGGCCCTGGTACTCCTGCAGCTCCTCCCGCGTGAAGACCGTATCGATCGCCGGCTGCGTGCTGCCGGTGGTGGTCATGAGGATTTGCCTGAGCGTCTCGGCGTCGGGCCGGTCGACGTTCAGCTTGAACAGGAACCGGTCGAGTTGCGCCTCGGGCAGCGGGTAGGTGCCCTCCATCTCCAGCGGGTTCTGCGTGGCGAGGGTGACGAACGGCTCGGGCAAAGGGTGGCGCTTGCCGGCCACCGTCACGGCGCGCTCCTCCATCGCCTCCAGCAGCGCGGCCTGGGTTTTCGGGGTGGCGCGGTTGATCTCGTCGGCCAGCAGCACGTTGGCGAAGATGGGGCCCGGCTGGAACTCGAAGCGGGCGTGGCGGCCCTCCTCGTTGAAGACGGTGGTGCCGGTGACATCGGCAGGCATCAGGTCGGGGGTGAACTGGATGCGCCCGAAGCTCATGTCGGTCGCCTGCGCGAAGGAGCGCACGAGGCGCGTCTTGCCCAGGCCCGGCGCGCCTTCGAGGAGGACGTGCCCTCCGGCGAGCACGGCCACGAGGAGGTCCTCGATGAGCGCCTCCTGACCCAGGATCACCCGGCCAATGTTCGCCTTCAGCGCGTCGAACTGTTCGCGGAAGCGTTCGAGCTTCCCCTGGTTTCCCTTTTCATCCATGTACTTCAACTATAAAGGCATGCCGGTAAAGGCCCGCCTCGCCTGACCGTGC
>CALKAI010000073.1 GCA_937983275.1 uncultured Trueperaceae bacterium
GTCGAGGAGGCCGGCAGCGAGGCGTTCTTCAGGCGCACCGACGTGGGCGATCCGGAAGCGTGCCGCTCCCTGGTCGAGGAGACCGTCTCACACTTCGGGAAGCTCGACGTGGCCTGCAACAATGCCGGCATCGGGGGCGAGAACAACCCCGTGGGCGAGATGTCGCTGGAAGCCAGGAACGCGCTGGTCTCCCTGCACCCCGTTGGCCGTCTGGCCAACCCCGAGGAGATCGCGGAACTGGTCGTGTTCCTCTCCTCGGACCGGGCCTCCTTCATCACGGGCGGCTACTACCCCGCCGACGGTGGCTACATGGCCCAGTAGGCGCTGAAGGCTAGTTGCTTACCGTCGGTTCGCTGCGCGGCTTGCCGGCCAGGCGCTCCCGCGCATGCTCGACGGCCGCCTTCGTAGTGGGGAAGAGGCCGTTCGGTTCCCTCTCCAGCCGCTCCAGCAGCCCGGTCCGTTCGAGCAGTCCGTACGGTTGCTCCTGTACCCCTGCGAGCAGCAGGCCAATGTCCCGCCTCTCCAGGTGAGCGAGTATCGCTTCGAGGGCCGATCCCCCGGTAACGTCCATGACCGGCACCTCCTTCATCCGCAGGATCACGTAGCTGAGGTCCCCGTCGACCTTGAGCAGCTGGTCGATGAACCGGTTTGCCGCCCCGAAGAACATGGGGCCGTCGATCCGGTAGATGAGGAGCTGGCGTTCCAGAATCTCCTGCGTCTCCTCATCGGCAACAGGATTCTTCGCCGGCGCCTGCCCGTTGCTGCCGGGCGCCTGGACGGCCACCTCCCCGGAGCGTCCGAAACCCATCGGGTCGATGCTGAACATGCGGCTTACCCGGATGATGAACAGGGCAGCCGCTGCGATCAGGCCAACCTCGATCGCCAGGATCAGGTCGAAGAGGACCGTGATGACGAACGTCAGGATCAGCACGAATCCGTCGCTCTTGCTGGCCCTGGTGATGATCCTGATGGCGTCCGGCTCGACCATGCGGACGGCGACGATCATCAGGATCCCGGCGAGAACGGCCATGGGGATCTGCGCGGCCAGCGGTGCCAGGAAGAGCGATATCGCCAGGAGGGTCAGGCCGTGCACGATCGCCGAGAGCCGCGTCCTCGCGCCCGAACGGACGTTGACCGCGGTGCGCGCGAGTGCGGCTGTTGCGGGTACGCCACCGAAGATGGCGGCACCGATATTGGCTATGCCCTGCCCGAAGAGTTCCCGGTTGGGGTCGTGTCGTTCACCGGTGGTCATGCCGTCGGCAACCGTGGCCGAGAGCAGCGATTCCAGCGCCGCCAGCACCGATACCGCCAGTGCAGCGCGGATGATGCCCGTGAAGTCGCCCTCAGGGATGATCGGCAGCGCCGGCATCGGCAGACCGGAGGGGATAGCACCTATTCTCTGGATGCCGCTGAATACGGGAAGCAATGAGATGAAGGTGCCGGCGAGCAGCGCCGCCATGCTCGCCGGAACGGCCCGCAGGGCCTCGAGCCGCTGCCAGCCGAGCATGAACACGATTGTTATGACGGTCAGCAGGACCGGTGCGAGGCTCGGTGAGCTCGCGTAATCGAGAATGGTGTCCCAGCTGCTCTGCAGGATATTGGCGCTCACCGCCGTGTCCACGCCAAGCGCGGCCGGCAGCTGCTGCAGGAAGATGATCGCGCCAATCCCCGTTGTGAAACCGGCGATTACCGGCCAGGGGATGTAGTTCACATACTTGCCGATGCCCGAAAACGCGTACAGGATCAGCAGCAGGCCGGCTAGGGCGCCTACGATGAGCAGCGCCTGTACGCCGTACTGCGCCACCACCGGCAGCAGCACGACCGTCATGGCGCCGGTCGGGCCACTCACCTGGTAGTTCGAGCCGCCAAATATTGCGGCCAGTACCCCGGCGACGATCGCCGTGTAGAGGCCGGCCGCGGCTCCGGCTCCGGAGGTGATGCCGAAGGCGAGCGCGAGGGGTAGCGCCACGATGGCGACGGTGAAGCCCGCCAACAGATCTTCTGTCAGATAACGGAAGTTGTAATCGCTTCGACGTGGTAGGAACTGCCGAATACGCTCGAGCAAATCTTATCGACCCTTCTGTTCTGGAAATGGCCGCCAGGAAATGGCGTCCCCACCAGCATATCGACACCTACCGTAATTCAGTGTTGTATGCAGTCTTCCTCGCAAAGCTTGCAGCGGAGGTGCTGGCCAAGGCGGGATTCTCTGCCTGTTTCCGTCAGGACCCACGGCCTCTCGGTCATTGGCGGGTCGTGGCGTACGTGCTGCGTGTGCCCGCATTCGAGGAGGGCCACCCAGTGACCCTCCTCATCCTGACGGAAGCCGGTAATCGCCCTCTCCATTTTGCTCCTCAATCCCCCGGGCGTCGACACGGGGAAGCGGGGCTACTCCCCGCCGTTCCCGTCTACCTTGATGCGCGCGTCGAGTACGACCGCACCCTCACCGGGCTCGAGTCCCCTGACCGGGTTGAGGTCGAGTTCGCTCACCTGCGGGAAGGCCTCGACCAGCCGCGAGATGCGCAGCAGCGCCTCCTCGAGCGCCTCGAGGTCGGCAGGCGGAGCCCCCCTGAACCCCGTCAGCAGCTTGAAGGCGCGTATGCCACGCACCATCTCGTGCGCATCACGGTCGGTGAGCGGCGTAATCCGGAAGACGACGTCGCGCAGCACCTCGACCTGGGTGCCGCCCAGCCCGAAGGCGACCAGCGGTCCGAAGAGCGGGTCGGGCGCGACGCCGATCACCAGCTCGGGTCCTTCCGGCGCCATCTTCTGGACGAGGAAGCCGTCCAGCTCTTCGCGCCGGCCGGCGGCGTCCAGCCGCGACTCGATCCGTTCGCAGGCCGCCCGCACCTGCCCGGCGTTCTGCAGGTTCAGCTGCACGCCGTCCCACTCGGACTTGTGCACGATTGTCGTCGAAGCGAGCTTCACGACGACAGGGAAGCCCATCTCCTCCGCCGCTTCCACCGCCTCCTCCTTGCTGGCGGCCAGGTGCTCGGGCAGCATCTGCAGCCCGAACGACTGCAGCACGGTGCGCACCTCGCTGGCGTCCAGCCAGCCGCCTCCCCGGTCGCGTACCCGCTCGATGACCTCGCGGGCAGGCTCCTCCGCGATGTCATCGAAGAGGGGGATGCGGCCCACCTCGGAGTCCTTCCACACCTTGTAGCGGTAGGCGCTGCCCAGGGCGCGCGCCGCACCTTCGGGGAAGCGGTAGTTGGGGACCCGCTCGGCCTCGCTCTTCAGGCCCTCGGGCTCCTGGCCCATGAAGCAGGTGAGCACCGTCTTCGTGACGCCGCGCTGCCTCGCCTCGACCACCGCGTCGTGCACTGCCCTGCCCACCTTGTCGATGTCCTCCAGACCAATGGGCGTGTAGATGACCATGACCGAGTCGTAGGAGTCGTCGGCCAGTATCGCGTCCAGCGTGGCCTTGTAATCCTGCGCGTTGGCAGAGGCAATCATGTCCACCGGGTTACCCACCGCCGCCGCCGGGGGGAGGATGTCCCGCAGCTGCTCGCGCAGCGCCTCGTTCGTCTCCGGCGAATCGAGGCCCTCGGCGGCAAGCGCGTCCACTGCCAGGATGCCCGGCCCACCGGCGTTCGTCACGATCGCCGTGCGCGGCCCCTGCGGCAGGGGCTGGTCGGCAAACAGCGTCGCCACGTTGAACATCTCGTCGAGCGTCTCGGCGCGGATGATGCCGGCCTGGTGGAAGAGCGCCTCCGTTGCGGACTCGCTCGCCGCAAGTGCCGCGGTGTGCGAGCTGGCGGCACGGCTGCCTGCGGCCGAGCGGCCCGCCTTCACCACCACGATCGGCTTCGTCCTCCCGACGCGCCGGGCGAGACGCGCGAAGCGGCGCGGGTTGCCGAACGATTCCAGGTAGAGGAGGATCACCGAGGTGTCCTCGTCGTCCTCCCAGTACTGGATGAGGTCGTTGCTTGAGATATCGGCCTTGTTGCCCAGGCTAACGAAGCTGGAGAGGCCCAGGCCCAGCTCGCGGGTGTAGTCGAGCACCGCCAGCCCCAGCGCGCCGCTTTGCGAGGCCATCGCCACGGGGCCGCGCTCCGGGTAGTGGGGCGCGAAACTGGCATTCAGGCGCACGTCAGGGTCGGTGGTAATGAGACCCAGGCAGTTGGGTCCAAGGATGCGCATGCCGTACCGGCGGGCGCGGCTCACTACCTGGTCCTGCAGTTCTGCGCCCTCCTGGCCCGTCTCGGCGAACCCGGCACTGATGATCAGCAACCCGCGCACGCCCTTCTCACCGCACTCGTCCACGACGTCGAGAACGCCGGCGGCGGGAACCGCGATCACCGCGAGGTCCACGGGTCCCGGTATGGCAGAGACATCCGGATACGCCGGCATCGACCCCACCACGCTCGCCTTCGGGTTGACGGGGTAGACCGGCCCGTTGAAGCGGCTAAGCACCAGGTTGTGCAGGATCCGGTAGCTGATCGAGCCCGGGTTGCGGGAGGCGCCGATGAGGGCCACGCTGCGCGGCTTCATGAAGCCCTGCAGGGAGGCGACTGTTGCGATCCTCTCGCGAAGCTCGGCCTGAGCCACGCTCTCCTCGCTGGGCGAGATGGAGAAGGTGGCCGACACAACGCCGTCCCGCTCCCGCTCATCCACCGCGAAGCCGCTGCTCTGGAAGACCTCGCGCATGCGCACGTTGCCTGCCTCGGTGGGGCCCTGGAAGCAGTCGATCCCCTGCCGCGCGGCCAGCAGCGCCAGCCGTTCGAGCAGCAGGGTGCCCAGCCCCTTGCCCTGGTAGTCGTCGTGCACCAGGAAGGCGACCTCGGCGGTCGTCTCATCGAGTCGCCTGAAGCCGCCGTGCGCGATGGCGCGCGGCTCGCCCCGGATCGACTTGAGGACGAGCAGGGCCTGACCTTCACTGCTGTCACCCGGATGGGCAAGTTCACGGGTCGCGGTTTCGATGTCTACGTTTCCGTGGAAGCGGTGCCGGCGCGACTCGGCAGAAACATGCTCGAGCAGCTCCCGCACCCGGCCTTCATCACCGGGCCGCACAGGCCGCAGCTCGGCAGTGGTGCCGTCCCTCAGGATGAGCTGCCCCTCGTCGACCTTCCCCTGCGGGAGGGGAGCCTGATAGTGCCAGCGTTCCTTCAGTTCACTCATTCGTCCTCCTGGCGGCAGTTCGCAACCGCTGAATCTCTTCGGCAGTCTTCACGCGCGCGTTCATCGCAATGGCGAACAGCGCGAAGGTGGCTACAAGCAGTGCACCAGACGCTATCAATCCGTACCGTAAGCCCGGCGGCCCGCCAAGGTTGAGCCAGGGTTCCGTGAACGATCGAAGGATCAGTCCGGCATTGAGCAGCACGAAGGCAGCCGCCTCCTGGCGCTCCTGGCGCAACCCGCCTGGCCGGGGCATCATCCAGAAGGCCACGCCCATAACAAGAGAGAAAAAGAATCCCAGCACTCCCAGGTGCACATGCGTGGTGCGGAACGCCCACGCGTGCTGCGGAAAGATGAAGAAGAACAGTCCCAGCAATCCGGTGAGGAGCAGATACACGAGTCCCATCCGAATCAACCTGGTTTCCCACTTGCTCACGGGCGACAACTCCTAACGGCAACGGGCGGCAAGCGCCGGAGGGCAGGGCGGTCACATTCCTACCCCTGTGTAACCGATAGGGAGCCTTTGTGCCAGGGGCAAAGGACCTGCGAGTGCTCCTGCTCTACTCCTTGCCGATCAGCAGCACGAGCCCCCGGCTGCTCACGGTGACCGCTCCGTCATACACCTTTGCCTTGCCGTTTCCCAGGCTGGCGATGCCGTTGGTGTCGAGCACGACCTCCCAGGAGTTCACCGGTGCCTGTGGGAGGACGAACTGCTGTTCATCCTCGGCGCCATTCACCAACAGCAGCAGGACGTCGTCGACTATCTGCTCGCCGCGCTCATTTCGATCCGGCAAGCTCTTGCCGTTGAGCAGCATCGCCATTGACCTGATCCAGCCCTGCTCCCACTCCTCGTCATTCATCCGTGAACCGTCGGGGCTGAAGAAAGCAATGTCCTCCACGCCCGACCCGAAAATGTCCCGGCCCTGGAAGAACTTGTGGCGGCGCAGCACCGGGTGCTCCTTGCGCAGGCTAATGAGCCGCTTCGTGAACTCCAGCAGTTCACGCTGCGCTTCGTCCCACTCCCAGTCGTACCAGGCGATCTCGTTGTCCTGGGCGTAGACATTGTTGTTGCCGTGTTGGGTCCGTGAATGCTCGTCTCCGCCTGAAATCATGGGTACACCCTGGGAGAGGAGCAGGGTTGCAAGGAAGTTGCGCTTCTGCCGTTCGCGCAGGGCGTTTATTTCGGTATCATCCGTTGGCCCCTCGACACCGCAGTTCCAGGAGAGGTTGTTCTCCTCGCCGTCGGCGCCGCCCTCGCCGTTCGCCTCGTTGTGCTTCTCGTTGTAGGAGACGAGGTCGCCCAGGGTGAAGCCATCATGGGCGGTGACGAAGTTGATGGAGGCGTAGGGCCGGCGGCCGGTGTCCTCATAGAGGTCGGATGAACCGGAGAGCCGGTAGGCCAACTCCGACACGCCAACCTGGTCGCCACGCCAGAAGGAGCGGACGGCGTCACGGTAGCGGCCGTTCCACTCCGCCCAGCCGGGCGGAAAGTTGCCCACCTGGTAGCCGCCGGGACCCACGTCCCACGGTTCGGCAATCAGCTTCACCTGGGAGACCACCGGATCCTGGCCAATGGTGTCGAAGAAGGTGGAGAGCCGGTCTACCTCGTGGAGTTCCCGGGCCAGCGCCGCAGCGAGGTCGAAGCGGAAACCGTCGACGTGCATCTCGGTGACCCAGTAGCGCAGCGAGTCCATCACCAGCTGCAACACCCGCGGGTTGCCCACGTTCATGGTGTTGCCGGTGCCGGTGTAATCCATGTAGTAGCGGGGGTCGTCCTCAACAAGGTGATAGTAGGTCGGGTTATCGATGCCGCGGAAGGAGAGGGTAGGGCCCAACTCGTTCCCCTCGGCCGTATGGTTGTAGACGACATCCAGAATGACCTCGATGCCCCGCCTGTGGAACGCCCTCACCATCTCCTTGAACTCGCGCACCTGCTCGCCGCGGGTCCCCGAGGAGCTGTAGCGCACATCCGGCGCGAAGAAGCCGATGGTGTTGTAGCCCCAGTAGTTCGACAGTCCCTTGTCCTCGAGGATCTTGTCACTCACGAACTGGTGTACCGGCAGGAGCTCCACCGCCGTTACCCCCAGCTCCTCCAGGTAGTCGAGGATCGGCTCGGAGGCCATGCCCAGGTAGGTACCGCGCAGCTCCTCAGGCACCTGCGGGTGGCGCATTGTCATCCCGCGAATGTGAGTCTCATAGATTATCGACGAGTGCAGGGGCGTGCCCGGCCGGGAATCCCCCTGCCAATCGAAGCTGTCGTCCACCACCACCGACTTCGGAATGAACCGGGCGTTATCCCGCTCGTCGAAGCTCAGGTCCTCCTGCTCATGCCCCAGCTCGTAACCGAAGTTGGAGTCGTCCCAGTTCACCGTGCCGTCTATCGCCTTCGCGTACGGGTCGAGCAGCAGCTTGTTGGCGTTGAAGCGCAATCCGTTCTCCGGTTCGTAGAGGCCGTGTACCCGGTACCCGTAGAGCTGCCCCGGGCCAACGCCGGGCAGGTAGGCGTGCCACACGTAATCCGTGCGTTCGGTGAGCCGCACCCGGCCCGTCTCCCGCGAGGGGTCCTCGCCGTCGAACAGGCACAGCTCAACTCCGGTCGCATGCTCGGACGCCAGGGCGAAGTTGGTGCCCTCGCCGTCCCAGGTGGCTCCCAATGGATACGGCCTTCCTGGCCAACTTTCGATCTTCACCCGTTCCCCCCGTCCGTACCAATCGCATGGAGTATCGCCGGCAGCAGGGGCAGCGCGGCCAGCCGCAGTTCGTCGGTGGCAGAGACCTGCTCGCCCGTCAGCACATCGGTAAACCTTGCCGCTGCAAACTCCCCCGGAAGCGACAGGCTCAGTTCATGGAGCGGCAGGTCCCGGACGTCCGTACGCGGGACGATCACGACCAGCGCCTCCGCGCCGGCGGTAAGGCTGTAGGCGAGGAAGGCGCCCTGCCCATCCTGCTCGCTTTCCCCGGCATCCACCTCGAGCGGCCGGTACTCGCCCCGCATGAGCCCGATGTTTTCACGGCGGAACCTGAGCAGCCGGTTCAGGAGGAGCATCTTCAGGCGCTCATCACGCTGCTCCAGCCACGTCCTCACCAGTTCAGTCACGGACCCCGACTGCTCAGGGAAGCTGGCCAGCAGCTCCCGGCGCAGCCCGTAGTCCACCGGCCGGCGGTTGTCGGGGTCTACGAGGGAGAGGTCCAGGAGTTCCGTTCCCTGATAGATGTCCGGCACCCCGGGGCTGGTGAGCTTCAGGACCAGCTGCGCGATGCCCGCAGAGAACGCCCTGTCGGCAACCTGAGCGGCGAGAGGAGCGATGGCTGTCCAGACCTCGTCGCTGTCGATCATGTCGCTCACGAACTGCTGCAGCAACGCCTCGTACTCCTCGTCCGGACTTATCCACGAGGTGCTCACCTTCGCCTCGCGGACCGCCTTCAGCATGTACGCCTGCAGGCGTTCCGTGAGCTGCGCCCTGCCCTCGCCGGCGGGGGCGTCCTCCCACAGTGAAACCAGGTGCTGCAGCAGGAACCAGGTGTCCTGTTTCGATACCCGCAGTGCCCCCATCGGAACCCGCTCGCGCCAATAGCGTCCGTACCACCCGTCAACCTGTTCGACCAACTGCGACCAGGCGCCCGGGAAATGGCTCAGCATCCCGATGCGCAGCCGCGTATCCTCGCCCCGCTTGTGGTCGTGAGTGGCCGTGGCGAGGAGGTTCAGCGGGTAGGTGTGCGCCCGGAATCTCGCTCGCGAGTGGAAGGCCTGGGCATGGACGGTGAAAGTATCGGGTTCTCCGCCCACCTCGTTAAGCGCGGCCAGTGGCGTGTACCGGTAGAAGGCGGTGTCCTCGATCCCCTTGGCTGCGACCGGGGCGGTGTACTGCTGGAACCTGCCCAGCAGCGCACGATGCTCCTCCTCCGGCAGAGCCATCCGGCCCGTGAGGACATCAGAAATGTAGTCGTAAACGGAAGTTTCGGTGTTCACCGCGAGGCGTTTGCCCTGGGCGACGGCGGCCTGGATCACTTCGACAGCCTGAGCCTCGTCGAACGGCAGGTACGTGCGGTACCTGTCGAAGGAGGCGATGATGTTGCGCAGTGCCTCGCGAAGTGCCGCCAGGGTGAAGTCGCGCGTCCTGTAGCTCTCCTCGGACAGTCGGTAGAGGGTTGTGCTGAGCCTCGTCAACTCACCCGCCAGACTGGTCTCCATCACCAGCTGCTTGGATTCGACGGCCACCTCGTCGTAACTGCCGCTCCTGCCCAGGAACCGCTCGTAGCTGCGCAGCACCAGCTCGCCGCCATCCCCGTCGAGGAGCAGGCGCAGTACGTCGTTCATGAACTCGTAGCCGGTTGTGCCCGCCACCTGCCACTGGGCCGGCAGCACCTCCCCGGACGCGAGTATCTTCTCGACCCACACGTTGCGCGGGCCCACCGCCTTCAACCACTCCAGGTAACGGTGAGGATCCACCAGCCCGTCCACGTGGTCGACGCGCACTCCCGCGACGCCGTCCTTCAGGACCAGCTCCGAGACCAGCCGATGGCCCTTCTCGAAGACGCCGGGCTCCTCCATGCGCAGGGCCACCAGGCCGTTCACGTCGAAGAAGCGCCGGTAGTTGATCTCGTCGCCCGCCGTCTTCCAGTAGGCCAGGCGCCACAGCTGCCGCTCCAGAAGTTCGTGCACCTGTGCCGGCTCGAGCGTCGCCAGTACCTCGCCGGGCTCGAGCTCCTCCAGGGCCTGGGTGAGGCGGTTGGGCAACGACAGCGCCCGCTCCCGCTCCTGCGGCTCCAGCCCGTCGAATTCCTCCTGGAGTTCGAGCAGGCCGAAGTAGCGGTCGTCGCCCCGCAGGCCTTCAAGGAGCTTCCCCAGCAGCGCGCCGTAGCTGGCCGGGTTCATGCGGAAGCGGTTGTCGAAGTAGGCGGTGTAGAAGTAGCCGTCGCCCCACTCGATGTGGAGCTCGCCGGCGTCCAGCGCCTCGCCGTAGGGCCTGCCCAGGAAGGGGAGCAGCAGCTTTCCGTGCAGCTCGGCCTTGAGGGGCTGCCAGTCGATGTCGAACGTGACCGCGGCCGGAGAGGCCGGACCGAAGGCGAGGACATCCTGCCAGGCCTCGTTGTCGGATCCCACGCCCGCATGGTTGGGAACAATGTCGAGAATGATGCCCATGCCCAGCTCGAGCGCCCGTAGCCGCAGCTTTTCGAAACCGCTGGTCCCGCCGAACTCTTCCCGTATGCGGTTGTGGTCGGTAACGTCGTAGCCGTGCTCCGATCCGGCCGGCGCCTCGGTGATGGGGGAGAGGTAGAAGTGGCTCACACCCAGGTCACGCAGGTAGGGCAGCTGTTCCTCCAGCTGCCGGAAGCCGAATCGGGGGGTCAGCTGCACCCGGTAGGTGGCGCTCAGCTGGGCCGGCATCAGTCGTCCACCCTGTAGATCCTGGCACCCGGACGCGCGAACCGGATAGCGCCTTCTGCTACCGTAGGCGGAACCGGTGTGGGTTGGTAGCGGTCGCTCTCGCTGCAAAGGACGAGGGTCGAACTGGCGGCCACCTTTGCCGTTGCTCCACCTTCGAAGGCGACCAGCAGCTCGAACCCGCCGCGCCTTACACGTACTCCGCCGCTCGTGGCTTCGGCCACGCCGCGGTCCCGGGGCAAGGAGCTGCGCAACTGCAGCAGGTCCCGGTAGTAGCGGTGCACCGCCGCGTGCGGTTCCTGGCGCAGCTCCTCCCAGCGCAGCTTGCTGCGTTCGAAAGTGCCGGGCTCCTGCGGGTCGGCAACCTCCTCCTGGCCGGGAAAGTCGGCGAACTCCCTGGCTCGCCCGGCACTCACCTGCTCGCCCAGTTCGCCCTCATGATCCGTGAAGTAGAGGAAGGGAGCAGATGTCGCCCACTCCTGGCCCATGAACAGGAGGGGCGTCTGGGAGGCAAAGAGGAGCAGGGCGGTTGCCGCGCAGTAGGCGGGCAGGTCGACGGCATGGTGCAGGCGCTCGCCGTTGGGGCGATTGCCTGTCTGGTCGTGGTTCTGGATGCAGTAGACGAACCGCTCCGCCGGCAGCTCAGCGGCGGGCGTGCCGCGCGGCCTGCGGCTGTTGAGGGAGTACTGCCCCTCGAACAGCCAGTTCCTGTTCACCGTCCTGGCGATCTCCTCGTCCGTACCGTGAAAGTCGCGGAAATAGCTGAAGTCGTCGCCAGTGAGGCGCACCCGCACGGTGTGGTGAAAGTCGTCGGCCCACACGCCGTGCAGGCCGTAGCCGCCTTCCTCCCTGGGCAGCAGCAGATCGCGCATGTTGCGCGGGTCTTCGGCGATGAGCCAGCGCGGCTCCCCCGGCAGGTTGGCAACCTCCCGGGCAAGCTGGGCCAGCCAGTGCTCCTCCGAGTTGTCGATGATCGCGAAGGTCGCGTCGAGCCGCAGTCCGTCGAAGCGGTACTCGTCAAGCCACATGAGGGCGTTCTCGAGGAAGAAGCGGCGAACCAGCAGGCCCGGTTTGCCTTCGAAGGCGAGCGCCGGTCCCCACTCGGTTTGCCGTGTCCCGTCCAGTACCTGCGGCATTATGGCGGGAAGGTAGGCACCGGCGGGCCCGAAGTGGTTGTAGACGACGTCCAGCAGCACCTTGAGCCCGAGGGCGTGCGCGGCGTCGACGAAGGCTTTCAGGTCGTCCGGCCGGCCATAGGCGCGGCTGGGCGCAAAGTGCGCGGCGGGGTCGTAGCCCCAGTTCCAGCGGCCGGGAAAGTCGTGCACCGGCATGAGTTCGATGGTGTTGACACCAAGGTCGCGCAGGTACTCGAGCTGGCTCCTGGCGGCACTGAAGGTGCCCTCTCCGGTGAAGGTACCAACGTGGAGTTCGTAGATTACCGCCTTGTCGAGCGGGAACGAGGGCGGCTCGTTTTGCCAGACGTAGGAACCGGGGTCGATAACCTGCGAGGAGCCGTGCACTCCCTCCGGCTGGAACCTGGAGGCCGGGTCCGGATAGAGCTCGCCGTCGACGCGAACCCGGTAGCTGGTTCCCGGAACGGCGTCTTCCACGGTTACCGCCCAGATGCCGTCCTCACTCCGGTTCAGCGCGTGCTCCGCTTCAGGTTCGCCGTAGACGACCGAGACGGCCGCGGCCCCGGGAGCCCCGACCCGAAAGGTCGTGCCGCTCCCGTTCCAGGTGGCACCAAGTAGTTCATCCCCGCTTCGGTCGTGCGCCCCCACCGATCTCCCTTGTCAAGCCACAGACGGACTGCCTGCCTGTTGTCGTTGCCCCGCTACGCTTCGTCGATGTCCGGCCGGCTGGCCGCTTCCTGCACCTTGATCGAGGACGGATGCTCGTCGTTCGACCACTCGAGGATTATCACCTCAAGGTGCCGCTCGTCAGCGTGATCGCTGTCGTCAGGTGCGACCGGACCTTCGTAGACGATCCGCTCCCGTGCCATGTAGTGGCGGTGGAGCTCGGGCAGGGCCCGGTCGGGATCCTGCGCCTCCCAAAGGCCGGTAAGGAGCTGGCCGTGTTCGCTGTCTTCCAACCGCAGAATCGCCCAGCCCTCCAGGCCGGCGAGTTTGGCTTTCCGGTTCATCACTGCCTCCTGCTTCAGGTCAGAGGATAGCAGGCCGGGTTCCGGAAAATCCGTGCGCCCTCACGCAGGTTTTGCGGCGCTCAGCTCCTGTATGTGCCCTTCGATGGTGGCAGCGATATCCTCCAGCTCCCGCCGGTCGGGTCCCTCCACCATCACCCGCACCAGAGGTTCGGTGCCGCTGGCCCGGACGTTCACGCGGCCGTCGCCACCCAGGCGGGCAGTGGCCGCGTCCACTGCAGCCCTGATTGGCTGTGCCCCCGCTATCTCCCCCTTGAGACCGGCCGGAACCCGTACGTTGTGGATGAGCTGCGGAAAGACGGGAATGTCGTCCATCCAGCTGGTCAGGGGGCGGCGCGACTTCCTCACCGCCGCCAGCAGCTGCAGGGACGTCAGGATGCCGTCCCCGGTAGGGGCCTTGTCCAGGAACAGGACGTGTCCGGACTGCTCGCCACCCAGGGTGAGCCCGCGGCGCTTCAGTCCTTCGAACACGTAGCGGTCACCGACGTTCTCGCGGTGAACGGTAATGCCCTGGTCGTTCAGCCACTTCTCCACGCCCAGGTTGGTCATCGTCGTAGCCACGATCTCCTTCTCGCCGCGCACCACTGCCGTGATGGCCATGATGTGATCGCCCGTGACGAGCCTGCCCGTCGCGTCGACCAGCAGGGCGCGGTCGGCGTCACCGTCGAAGGCCACCCCCACCTCCAGCTCCTGCGTGCGTACCCGCTCCTGCAGGGCCCCCGGATGCGTGGAACCGCACTCCACGTTGATGTTCAGGCCGTCCGGGACTGCGTTGAGGACGTCCAGCCGGGCGCCGATCTGCTTGTAGACCTGCGGGGCCAGGCTGGAGGCGGCGCCGTTGGCGCAGTCGAGCGCAACCTTGAGGCCGTCCAGGTAGGGGGCGTTCGCGAGCAGGAACTGCAGATAGTCGCCGTCATCACGGCGGTAGCGGTAGGAGGTGCCTACCGACTCGTGGCTCACGGTGCCGTACGACTCGTCACCGTCATCCAGCAGCTGCTCTATGGCCAGTTCGGCATCGTCGGCCAGCTTCTCGCCCTGGTCGTTGAAGAACTTGATGCCGTTGTCGTAGTACGGGTTGTGGGACGCGCTCACCACGATCCCCGCGTCGGCGTCCAGGGTCTTCGTGAGGTAGGAGACGCCGGGCGTGGGCATGACCCCCAGCCACACGGCGGTAGCGCCGCGGGAGGTCAGGCCGGCAACCAGTGCGTGAGCGAGCATCGACGCCGAGCGGCGCGTGTCCATCCCCACTACGACCTTCGGAGCCTCTTTCCCTTCGCTGTGCAGCACCTGGGCTGCGGCCATGCCCAGTCGGAAGGCGAAGCTCGCGGTCATGGGGTGTTCGCCGGCGACGCCGCGAACGCCGTCGGTGCCGAAGTAGCGTCGTGTTTTCATGCGGGCCATTCTACCCCCGGCCGTCAGTACGGCCAGGGGTCAGTTGTGGCTCCGGAAACAAGGGCGGGGACCAGGCCGGGAATTGTTCCGGTAAGGAGGCGTTACTTGGCATCAAGCCAGTTGTCGCCTACGCCCACTTCGACACTCAGCGGGACATCGAGCTGGTAGGCGCTCTCCATCACCTTCTGGACGAGTCCGTTCGCCCCGTCAACCTGGTCAGTCGGGCATTCGATGACCAGTTCGTCGTGCACCTGCAGGATGATGTGGGCACCGAAGGCCTCCAGCTGGGGCGCCAGCTGGATCATCGCGAGCTTCATGATGTCGGCTGCCGTCCCCTGGATGGGCATGTTGTAGGCGGTGCGTTCGGCGTACTCCCTCGCGTTCCGGTTCTTGGCGCTGATGTCGGGGATCATGCGCCGCCTGCCCAGTGCCGTCTCCACGTAACCCTGCTGCCGGCAGCTCTCGAGTGTTTCGTCGATGTAGCGGCGCACGTTGGGGTAGCGCTCGAAGTAGGTGCGGATGAACGATTCGGCTTCGGCGTAACCGATGCCCAGCTCGCGGGTGAGCCGGTGGGCGCTCATTCCGTAGAGCACACCGAAGTTGATCACCTTGGCAACCCGGCGCATGTCGGGTGTGACCTCGTCAAGACCCACGTTGTGCACCTGCGCGGCGGTGCGCCGGTGAATGTCCTCGCCCTTGCGGAACGACTCGATCAGCGACTCCTCGCCGGCGATGTGGGCGAGGACGCGCAGTTCGATTTGCGAGTAGTCGGCCACCAGCAGCGAGTGCCCTGGCGCGGCGGTGAAGGCCCGCCGGATTTGCCGGCCCAGCTCGGTGCGCACGGGAATGTTCTGCAGGTTGGGGTTGATGCTGGACAGCCGGCCGGTCACCGCGACGGTTTGCTTGTAGGTCGTGTGCAGGCGCTTAGTCGTGGGGTTGACGAGTTTGGGGAGCGGGTCCAGGTAGGTGTTCTTCAGCTTGGACAGCTCGCGGTAGTCGAGGATCAGGCCAACCGCTTCGTGTTCGTCGCGCAGCCCCTCGAGTACCCCCACGGCCGTTGACGCCTTGCCGGTCGAGGTCTTGCGGCCCGACTTGAGGCCCAGCTTCTCGTAGAGGAGGGTCGCCACCTGATCGCGCGAGTTGATGTTCATGGCCGGATCCCCGGCGATCTCACGCAGCTTGCCCTCGATCTCGTCCAGCTGGGCGGCGAGCGTGGCCGACTGGGCGGCAAGCAGGTCGCAGTCGAGCATCACGCCGCGTGCCTCCATGTTCGCCAGGACGCCCTGGAGTGGTCGTTCGATCTCCTCGTAAACGCGCTTGCGCGGCCCCTCAAGCTTGCCCGGCATGGTCGAGAGCAGCTCGGCAGTCACGGCGGCGCGTGCCGCCGGTTCGTCGGACCAGTCCCCGGCCCCGTAACGCGCTGCCACCGCTTCCGGCGCAGCAACACTCGGATCCAGAACGTAGGCGATGAGCAGCGGGTCATCGCCCGGTTGCGCCTGCACGCCCCGCGCCCTCGCCCAGACGGTGAGGGCCTTGGCATCGCAGGCATCGACCTGACCGCGGTGCGCGATGAGCGCCAGAGCCTGCTCCTCGTCGGGAGCGGCCGCTACCGTCCCGTCATTGGCCACGGCCAGACCCTCGAAGGTCGCCTGAGTCGGCGAATCGCCCTTCAGTGAGAAACCGATCGCCCCTGGCGCCGCCGGATCGAACGCGCCTTCGCTGTACTCGGGCGTTTCGCCCAGGCCCAGCTCGCGCAGCAGCGACGAGAACTCGAGCTCGACCAGCAGGGCCCGCAGCTCCTGGCTGCGCGGCTCGCGCCGGGACCACTTCTCGGGCGCAATCTCTATCGGCGCGTCGGTGACGATGCAGGAGAGCTCCCGGGAGAACTTTACTGCCTCGAGCGAGTCACGTA
>CALKAI010000074.1 GCA_937983275.1 uncultured Trueperaceae bacterium
GGAAGCGTGAAGGGGAGCAACTAGCAGATGTTCGGACTACGCTTTGAGCGGCGTGCGGATCCCTCGCCGCTGCTGGTCTTCGCCGTTTCGGTTGGGGCGATCGTTGCCGCGCTGCTGGTGACCTCGGTCATCTTTGCGCTCTACGGTGTCGACCCGCTCCACGCCTACCGCACCATCATCGAGAGGACCTTGCTCGACCGGCGGGGCTTCTCGGAGGTGATCCGCAAGAGCATCCCGCTCATCCTCGCCGGCGTTGGCCTGGTGCTGGCCCTGCGGGCGCGCTTCTGGAACATCGGCGCCGAGGGACAAATCCTCGCCGGTGCCGTCGCCGCCTCGGGCGTGGCGCTCTTCGCGCCGCTGCCGGAGCCGCTCTACGTTCCCGTCATGTTCCTGGTCGGCGCCGCCGCGGGAGCCCTGTGGGGACTCCTGCCGGCGCTGCTCAAGGTGCGCCTGGGCGTGAACGAGATCATCACCACGCTGATGATGAACTACATCGCGCTCTACATCGTGCGCTGGCTCATCAACGGCCCCTGGCGCGGGCAAAGCGTCACCGGCTTCTCCTACAGCGACCGCTTCCCCTCCTTCGCGCAGATCCCCACGCTGCCCGGCACGCGCCTGCACTGGCCCACCCTCGCGATTGGCCTCCTGCTGGCGGTGATCCTCGCGTTCGTGCTCTACCGCACCCGGTTGGGCTTCGAGATCCGCATGATGGGCGAGAGCCAGGATGCCGCGCGCTATGCGGGCGTCAACTTCATGCGCACCACGCTGTTCCTGGTGGCGGTCTCGGCCGGAGCCGCAGGCATCGCCGGGGTCGGTGAGGTAGGCGGCATCCACCACCGCCTCATCGAGCCGAACAGCATCTCGCTGGGCTACGGCTACACGGCGATAATCGTGGCGCTGCTGGCCCGCGGCAACCCGCTCGTGGCGGTGGTGACGGCGCTCTTCATGGGCCTGATCTTCGCCTCGGGGGACATCATCCAGGTGGCCCTGCGCCTCCCGTCGCAAATGCCTGATGTCATCAACGGCCTCATTCTCCTGTTCATCGTGTGCTCCGAGCCGCTGCTCCGTTACCGCCTGGTGCGCAGGAAGCAGCCCGCACTCCAGGCCAGCGGGGAGGTGAGCGCCTAGATGGAGGCAGAGATACTGATCTCCACCATCGCCCGCGCCCTCGCCTTCAGCGCGCCGCTCATCTGGGCGGCGATCGGGGAGATCTTCGCCGAACGCTCCGGAGTCGTGAACCTGGGCGTCGAGGGGATGATGATCCTCGGCGCACTCATCGGCTTCATTGCCGCGCAGAGCAGCGGCTCGCCCTGGATCGGCACCCTGGCCGCGGCCGGGGTGGGCGGGGCCGTGGGCCTGTTCCACGCCTTCGTGTCGGTGACGCTGCGCGCCAACCAGTACATCTCCGGGCTGGCCATAACCATCTTCGGACTGGGCCTCTCGGGCCTGCTGGGCCGCAGCTGGGTGGGCCGGCCGCTGCTCAACTCGTTCGAGCGTTTCGACGTGCCGCTACTCTCCGACATTCCGTTCATCGGGCCGGCGCTCTTCAGCGACCAGTACATCCTCGCCTATCTGATACTGCCCATCGCGGTCCTCCTCTGGTTCCTCCTCTACCGGACCCGCTTCGGGCTGGTCCTGCGCACCGTGGGCGAGTCGCCCGCCGCGGCCGACACCGCCGGGCGCAGCGTCACCCTCTTCCGCTATCTCGCCGTCACCTTCGGCGGCGTCATGGCGGGGATCGGCGGCGCCTACCTGTCGCTCGCCTACCGGCCCTCCTGGAGCGAGGAGATGACCAACGGCCTGGGCTGGATCGCCCTGGCGCTGGCCATCTTCGCGACCTGGGATCCGCTGCGCGCGGTGGGCGCCGGACTGCTCTTCGGAGCCTTCTTCACTCTCTCTTTCCGTCTGCAGGACCGGTTCCCGCCGGAGCTGCTCACGCTCCTCCCGTACGTGTTCACCATCCTCGCGCTGGTGTTCACGGCTGTGGGCCGGGGCCGCCGCGCCTTCGGCTCGCCGGAGGCGCTGGGGCAACCGTACGCTCGGGGTGAGCGGTAGCGGTGGGTCCTGTGGATTTCTCTGCCCCGATTCTGGGGCGCAACCCGATCGGCATTACGCCGCAGAAAGCGGCTGATGCAAAGTTAATGCGAACCCGTGAGTTCGCGACTGATGGAGGTTCGGAATGAAAAGGTGGATTCTCGTACTGGCCCTGCTCATGGGAGTGGCGTCCGCGCAGGACGACTCGCTCAAGGTGGGCTTCATCTACGTCGGGCCAGTTGGCGACAACGGATACTCGTTCGCCTTCGACCAGGCACGGCAGGCGCTCGAGGAGGCGGTTCCGGAAGTAGAAACCATGTACGTCGAGTCGGTCTCGGAGGCAGAGGTCGAGGCGTTCATCGACCAGCTCGTCTTCGAAGGCTCGGACATCATCATCGCCAACTCGTTCGGCCACGGTGACGGTGTGCTCGCGGCAGCCCAGCGCTACCCCGACATCATCTTTGGCCACGCCACCGGCGTCGAACGCGCCCCCAACGTCATGACCTTCATGGCCGACTTCTACCAGGTCTACTACCTGAACGGCCTCGTCGCCGGCGCGCTCAGCGACAGCGGCAAGATCGGCTACGTCGCCTCCTTCCCGATCCCCGAGGTGAAGCGCCACATCAACGCCTTCGCCCTGGGCGCCAAGGAGGTCAACCCAGACGCGGTCGTCGAAGTCCGCTGGCTCTACAGCTGGTTCGACCCGGCCGCCTCCAACGAGGCCACCGAGGCGCTCATCTCGCAGGGCGTCGATGCCTTCGGCTTCACCGAAGACTCCACCACCGTCGTCCAGGTCGCCGGTGCGCGCGGCTACCCCAGCTTCTCGCACTACGCCTCGATGGTCGAGTACTCGCCCGAGACCGTCGCCTCCGGTCACCTCGTCAACTGGAGCGTCATCCTCATCGACTTCGTCGAGGGCGTGCTCGACGGCACCTACACCAGCGAGAACCTCGAGGATGTCGACTACTTCTGGCTGCTCGAGCAGGACGCGGTGCGCATGGGCGCCGCGCCCGACATGCCCATCAACCCCGTCTACGAGGAGGAGCTGAAGGGCTACCTCGTCGACCACCCCGAGTTCGGCGAGATCAGCGCCTGGGACCTCGTCTTCGAGCGCCTCGAGCAGATGTCCACCTCCCGCGAGGAGTTCGATCCGTTCGAAGGGCCCCTCTACGACCGCCAGGGCAACCTCGTCTTCGAAGAGGGCGAGATCCCCACGATCCCCGAGCTTCTCTCCACCCAGTGGGCGGCAGAGAACGTCGTCGGACCCTGGGAAGGCGAGTAAAGCTCATTAGCCCCCGGGGCCCTGTGGATTGATCGGCAGGCAACAAGTGGTGAAAGCGCTCGGAAGACGTCTTCCGAGCGCTTCACTTTTTGGCAACATCAGGCGCTAACTGCCTGGTTCGGCCTCACCGGTCGTGGCTGCGCGGTAAACCGCACGGGCCCGCGGGTACTCCGCCTGCGGCAGGGCCCGCCGGCCCCTGGCTTCGGCTGGGGTGCCACTGGGTCGCCTTCCTTTGCCCTCCTGATTTGCCAGGAGTGAACGGACCGCCAGAGCGCCTGCTCCGGCGGCGAGCGCGAAGGTCAGTGGCCGCGCCCAGGAGCTGGTACGCCATGAGGTGTAGAGGCTGAACGGCCGGCCATGCTGCCGCCCCCGGCCAAACACCCGGTGGGTGTGCAGTACGGGCTCCTCGAAGTTGTCGCGCGCCGACTCCCGCTTCGGGATCCGCGTCGTCTGGCCCTCGAAACCGGTAGCCGCCAGAAAGCCATCGACGGCGGCGGGTGCGAGGGAATTAAGGATGCCGAGGAGCCGGCCGCCTCCGCCTATGACCAGGCGCCTCGTCGGGTGCTCGACCGTGTAGGCGATCGCCTTCGCCGCGATGCGCGGGTCGTACATGGGCGGGAAGCCCTTCGGCTTGAAGCCCAGCTTCGTGCGGGCGTTCTCGAAGAGTGGGGTGTCGAAGGTGGAGGGGACGATCTCGGTCACCACCACCGGCACCTTCTCGCGGCGCAACTCTACGCGCAGCGCCTCCAGCAGGCCCTCTATCGCGTGCTTCGAGGCCGCGTAGGCCGACTGGTAGGGCAGGGCCCGTACGGCCTCCACCGAGCTGGTGACGATGAGCGCGCCGCCGGATTCGCGCAGGTGGGGCAGCGCCGCCTGTGCGCCGTTGACCACACCCGAGAAGTTGGTCTCCAGCAGCTGCTCGAACTCCTCCGGGGTGGTGTCCTCGAACCGGGCGTAGAGCGACACCGACGCCAGGTGGATCCAGGAATCGATGCGGCCGTAACGCTCCACCGTCCTGTCGGCGACCTTGCGCATCGCGCCGGGGTCGCGTACGTCGGCGGGCACGACGTAGACCTCGCCGCGCAGCCCGCGGATCGCGTCGGCCAGGGAGTCAAGGCCATCGTCGCTGCGCGCGCTGATCACCACCCGCGCGCCGCGTGAAGCCAACTCCAGCGCCGTCTCGCGGCCAATGCCGCTCGAGGCGCCCATCACCACTACAACCTGATCCGCTACCTTGCGTAGCTTCATCGACATGCCTCCCCCTGTCCTGACTGTAGGCGGTGGCGCGCCTCACTTTCGGCGGCGTTCAACACACTCAACCGTGGGATATCCTGCCGCTGTCATGCGCCTCTACCGCTCACGCGTCCTGCACACTCCTGAAAACCCCTTCGAGACCTTTGCCGCGCTGGTCGCCCACGAGGATGGCGCGGTGGCCGTCGCCCCCGACGGAACGATCGGGGCCGTGGGGGAGTTCGCGGAGGTCTGTGCCGCATTCCCCGAAGCCACGGTCATCGACCGGCGGGACAGCGTGCTGCTCCCCGGCTTCGTCGACGCGCACGTCCACTTCCCGCAGGTGGATGTCGTCGGGGCGATGGGCATGGGCCTGCTGGAGTGGCTGGAGCGCCGCACCTTCCCGGCCGAGGCCCGCTTCGCCGACGCGGAGTTCGCCAGAACCGAGGCGCGCGAGTTCCTGCGCCTCCTGGCCGCCAGCGGGACCACCAGTGCGCTCGTCTTCGGCTCCCACTTCAGTGAGGCGACCGATGTCTTCATGGCGCAGGCGCAGGAGAGCGGCCTGCGCATCAGCAGCGGCGTGACCCTGGGCGACCGGCTGGTGCCCGCGCCGCTGCGGACCACACCCGCAGCGGCTCGCGAGGAGATGCAGGCGCTCATCGACCGCTGGCACGGACAGGGCCGGCTGCGCTATGCGGTAACTCCGCGCTTCTCCCTCTCCTGCAGCCAGGAGCTGCTGGACGTGTGCGGCGAGGTGCTGCGGGACAACCCGGGGGTGCTGTTCACCTCGCACCTGAACGAGACGCTCGACGAGATCGCGGGCGTCCTGCGGGACTTCCCGGACGCCGGGGATTACCTCCAGACTTACGAGCTCTCCGGGCTGGTGGGGGAGCGCAGCGTCTTCGCGCACAACCTGCACGCCAGCGACTCGGAGCTGCAGCGCATGGCCGCCAGCGGCGCCGTGGCCTGCCACTGCCCCAGCAGCAACCTCTTCATCGGCTCGGGCCTCTTCCCGTTGCGCCGCCACCTGGAGGCGGGTGTGCGCCTGGCACTCGGCTCGGACCTGGGCGGGGGAACCGGCCTGGGGCTGCTTCGCGAGGGCCTCGACGCCTACAAGACGCAGATGATCCGCGAGGACGGCTACCGCCTGGGCGCCGCGCACCTGCTCTACCTGGCCACCGCGGCGGGCGCGCAGGCGCTGCAGCTGCCGCAGGTGGGCTGGTTCGGGGAGGGGATGGAGTTCGACGCACAGTTCCTGAGGCCGCGCCCGGGCTCGCTGCTGGCAAGCCGCTGGGAGGGGGCTGCCGGGCCGGAGGACCGGCTGGCCGCGCTCTTCACCTTGCACGGCGATGCTGAAGTGATGGACGTGCTGGTGGCCGGCCGGTCGGTCCTGGGCTAGGGGGGCGCCGGGCGACGTCATTCGCCCCGCGCCCGGCACCAGCGGGCTAAACTTGTGCGCATGCTCGTTCATGTCGTTGCCGACTACGGGATAGCCGACCTCGCCTACGCCGAGGTGGCACAGCGTCTCCTCATGGGACTTCCCGATGCCCGCCTCGTCTACACCGCGGTGCCGCCCTTCGCCACCCTCGCCTCGGGGTTCGTGGTGGCCCAGCTCGCCCTGAACGAGGGGCCGGCGGCCAGGGCGATCTTCCAGAACGTCGCGCCCCGCAAGGACGACGCGCGGGCGCGTCAGGACAATGACGGCGAGCGGCTGGTGTGCGCCCGGCTGGAGGGCGGCGGCTTCGTCGTCGGTCCCAACTCCGGGTACTCCTTCTCCTTCCTGCGTGCGGCCGGGGTTCCGCTCTTCACGATGCCCGTGTCCAGCTCCGGTTCCCAGTTCCGCTCGCGCGACATCTTCGCCGGTGCGTTTGCCGAACTGCTGAACGGCAATGAGGCCCTCCTCGGCGAACCGGTGAGCGAGGGCGCCGTGCCGGCGGTGCCGGAGGGGCGCATCGCCTACGTGGACGGCTACGGGAACCTGAAGACGACGGTGACCGGGTCCCGTTTCGAGGTCGGCAGCCGCGTGCGCGTCCGGGTGGGTGACGCAAGCCGGGAGGCGGTGGTTGTGGACGGCAGCTTCTCGGTGCCCGACGGCGACCTGGCCTTCTCGCCCGGCTCGAGCGGCTGGCGCCTGCCCTCCGGTGAGGTTGTCCGCTACTACGAGCTGTTCCTGCGCGGCGGCAGCGCGCACGACCTGTTCGGGCGGCCGGGGAGCGGCAGCGAGGTGGTCGTTGAGGGGGTGCTGTCGGAGTCCTCTGCCTGAAGTCCCTCATACAAAGTTGATATAGATAGACTCACATCTGTTGACAGCAAGCGCCTGTGACTGCTAGAATCGTTGCCAGTGATTGACTTGCGCCCGCCCGCATCACTTTTCGTATCCGGCGCGAGACTGATTCCCTATACACATTCCTGTTAGGAGAGATCTATGGCGAAAGCAGTAGGTATAGACCTTGGTACCACCAACAGCGTAATTGCAGTCATGGAGGGCGGCGAGCCCACCGTGGTGGTCAACAGTGAGGGCGCCCGCACGACGCCCTCGGTCGTGGCGTTCAAGGAGGACCAGCGACTGGTAGGCCAGGTGGCCCGCCGCCAGGCCGTACTCAACCCCAAGGGGACCCTCTTCGAGATCAAGCGCTACATGGGCCGCACCTGGGACGAGATCAAGGATGAGGCCGAGCGTGCGCCGTACGAGGTAGTACGCGGCGACGACGGCGGCGTCCGCTTCGTGGTGGGCGACAAGCAGTACACGCCCGAAGAGGTCTCGGCCATGGTGCTGCGCAAGATGGTCGACGACGCCAGCGCCAGCGTGGGCGAGAAGATCACCAAGGCCGTGATCACCGTCCCCGCCTACTTCAACAACTCGCAGCGCGAGGCCACCCAGAACGCCGGCAAGATCGCCGGGCTCGAGGTGCTGCGCATCGTCAACGAACCGACCGCAGCGGCGCTCGCCTACGGCCTGGAGAAGAAGGGCAACGAGACCGTCCTCGTCTTCGACCTGGGCGGCGGTACCTTCGACGTGTCCATCCTCGAGGTGGGCGACGGCGTCTTCGAGGTCCGCTCGACTGCCGGTGACACGCACCTGGGCGGCTCCGACTTCGACTACGCGATCGTCAACTGGCTCGCCGAAGAGTTCAAGGCCGAGTACAACGTCGACCTGCGCAAGGACAAGCAGGCCCTGCAGCGGCTCATCGAGGCCTCCGAGAAGGCGAAGATCGAGCTCTCCGGCCTGCCCGAGACGACCATAAGCCTGCCCTTCATCGCGATGGACCCGGCCTCGAACGCGCCACTCTACCTCGAGAAGAAGCTCACCCGCGCCAAGCTGGAGGAGCTCATCGCGCCCATGCTGCAGCGTCTGCGCGGTCCCGTGGAGCAGGCGATCAGCGACGCCAAGGTCAGCAAGGGCGACATCGACGAGGTCATCCTCGTGGGTGGCTCCACCCGCGTCCCCGCCGTGAAGAACCTGGTGAAGGAGCTGCTGGGCAAGGAGCCCAACCAGTCCGTCAACCCCGACGAGGTGGTCGCCCTCGGTGCGGCCATCCAGGCCGGCGTCCTCACCGGCGACGTCGATGACATCGTCCTGCTCGACGTGACCCCGCTCTCGCTGGGCGTCGAGACCAAGGGCGGCGTGTTCACCAAGCTGATCGAACGCAACACCACCGTCCCGGTGCGCAAGTCCGAGATCTTCTCGACGGCCGAGAACAACCAGACCGGCGTAGAGGTGCACGTCCTCCAGGGCGAGCGCGCCATGGCCAGCGACAACAAGTCACTGGGCCGCTTCAAGCTCGAGGGCATCCCGCCCATGCCGGCCGGCATGCCGCAAATCGAGATCACCTACGACATCGACGCCAACGGGGTGCTGCAGGTCTCGGCCAAGGAGAAGTCGACCGGCAAGGAAGCCTCGATCACCATCCAGAACACCACCACCCTCTCCGAGGATGAGGTGACGCGCATGGTCGAGGAGGCGCAGAAGCACTCCGAGGAGGACCGCGTCGCCCGCGAGGCCGCCGAGTCGCGCAACTCGCTGGACACCCTGCGTGCCCAGGCGCAGAACGCCCTGAGCGAAGCGGAAGGCGCCACGGACGAGCAGAAGAAGCCGCTCCAGGACGTCATAAGCCAGGCAGAGGAAGCCCTCGCCGGCCCCAACGACAAGGCCCGCTTCGACAGCCTCGCGCAGGAGCTCGCCCAGGCTCTCCAGGCCTTCCAGCAGGCGACCGCCGCACAGCAGGCGCAGGCGTCCCAGGACGGCGAGGCCCAGGCGACCGATGAAGCCACGCAGCAGCAGGATGACGAAGACGTGATCGACGCGGACTTCAAGCCTGCCAACTGAGGGAGCAGAACGAATGGGAGCGAGTAGGGCCTCCGGCCCTGCTCGCCTCATGCGAGGACAACGATGGACGATACGAGAGAGAAAGAGCAGCAGCCCGAAACCGGTGAGGCCGTGACCGACACCGGCGTTCAGGACGAAGCCCTGCTCGACAACGACGAGACGGCGCTTACCGAGGCCGATGTCCTGCGGGAGGAGCTCGAAAAGGCCCAGGAGGGCCTCGAGAAGGCCCGCGTCGAGGCGAGCGAGTTCCGCGACCGTTACATACGCGCCCGCGCCGACCTGGAGAACTTCCGGAAGCGGGCAGCCCAGGAGAACGAACGCGCCCGGGAAGAGGGCGCCGACCGCGCGCTCGCGCCGGTCTTCGAGGCCTTCGACGACCTGAGCCGCGCCCTGTCGATGGCCCAGGACGCCGACCCGGCCCAGATCGTTCCCGGAGTACAGGCCGTGCTCGAGAAGCTCGAGCGCAACCTGGACAGCATGGGCATCGAGCGCATCGGTGACGAGGGCGACCAGTTCGACCACGACTTCTATGAAGCCCTGTCGACGGTACCGACCGAGGAACCCGAAAAGGCACAGACCGTAGCCCAGGTGTTCCAGCACGGCTTCCGCAAGGGCGACCGGCTCATCAGGCCGGCGAGGGTAATCGTCTACCAGAGCCAGGAGTAGAGGGAAAGGGGGGAGAATGGCCACCGCATACAAGGACTATTACGAGATCCTGGGGGTTCCACGGACGGCCTCGGAGAAGGAGATCCGTGGCGCCTTCCGCAAGCTGGCGGCCAAACACCACCCGGACCGCAACCCTGACGATCCCGGCGCCGAAGAGAAGTTCAAGGAGATCAACGAGGCCTATACGGTCCTGAGCGACGCCGAGAAGCGCCAGTTCTACGACCGCTACGGCAGCCAGGCGGCCGCCGGGGGCTTCCCGGGCTCCTCCGGAGCCGGCGCGGGCTTCACCGGTGCCGGTCCCGGTGGTGTCCGCTTTACGACGAACGTCGATCCCGGGCAGTTCTCTGACTTCAGCGACTTCTTCCAGAGCCTCTTCGGCGGTTTCGGCGGCTACCCGGGAGGCAGCAGCGGCTTCGCGGGCGGCACGCGCGGCACCAGCCAGTACGGCAACGGCTTCGGAACGAGCCCGTTCGCGAGCGGCACCCGCCCCTCGCCACAGGCGACCGAGGCGGTCCTCCGGCTGGACCTGCCCACCGCCTTCCGCGGCGGGGCCGTCACCGTTTCCGTGGGCGGCAAGAAGCTCGAGGTGACCGTTCCCGCCGGCGTCCGGGACGGAAGCCGCTTGCGGCTGCGCGGTCAGGCACCTGACGGCGGCGACCTGCTCCTGCGCATCGAACACGAGCCGCACCCCCGGTTCCGGCTCGATGGTGAGAACGTGCGCGTCACCATCGAAGTACCCGACTACCGGGCGGTCCTGGGCGGCCCGGTGCGGGTCCCCACGCTCGAGGGCGATGTCGAGATGACCCTGCCGCCCGGCACCCGCAGCGGCCGGGTGCTCAGGCTGCGCGGCCAGGGCTGGCCACGCCGCGACGGCAGCGGCCGCGGCGACGAGCTCGCCCAGGTCCAGGTCACCGTCCCCGTCAACCCCAGCGCCGAGCAGAGGCAGCTCTACGAGGAGCTCGCCCGGCTGGCCGGCGACAAGGAGCCTGCCAGGGAGTAACCCTGTAGCCCGTACACGGTGCGCGCCCTGCATGCTTCTCATTGGTCGGGTGCTACGGTGCGAGGGTTATGACAATTCCCCGACAGATACGCAGGAACATATTCGTCCTCATCGCCGCCGCGCTCCTGGGTGCGGGCATGGCGCAGGAGGGGCAGGACCAGGATCAGCAGGCGCAAGGCGATGATCCGGTCGTGCTTCGCGTTGGCGACTACGAGGAGACGCGCAGCGAGTTCGATGCCCGTTTCGAAGTCGCCATCCGCAGCCTCGTCGCAGGCGAGGGCGTGCAGATGACCGACGCTATCCGCGCCCAGATGGATGGCTTCAAGGAGAGCTTCCTCGAGCAGCGCGTTCTCGAGGCCTCACTCGTCGAGGAGGCCAGGGAGCGCGGCATCGAGGTGAGTGACGCCGAGATCGACGAGATCATCGCAGGCGTCACCGGCGGCCTCCCCGAGGGCGTTGGCCTCGAAAACCTCCTCGACCAGGCGGGCTTCCAGAGCGAGGAGCAGCTGCGCACCATGCTGCGCGAGACCGAGTATGTCAACCGTGTCCTCGCCCAGCTGCAGGACGAGGTCGAGGTCACCTCCGAGCAGATCGAACAGTTCTACGCGGAGAACCCCGAGATCTTCGAAATGCCCGAACAGGTGTGCGCACGCCACATCCTCGTCGAGACCGAGGAGCAGGCCGCCCAGGCGCTGGAGCGCATCGAAGCCGGCGAGGAGTTCGCCGCGGTTGCCGATGAGGTGAGCACCGACCCCGGAACCCAGGGTGGCGACCTTGGCTGCTTCCCGCGCGGAACGATGGTGCCGCCCTTCGAGGAGGCCGCTTTCGGTGCCGAGCTCAACGAGGTAACCGGCCCCGTCGAATCGCAGTTCGGTCAGCACCTGATCCTCGTCTACGACCAGGAGGAGCCCGGCAGCATGCCCCTCGAAGAGGCCAGCCCGCTCATCGAGCAGCAGCTCCAGCAGGTCGAGGCGAGCGCCGCGATCGAGGAAGTTGTCGAGAGGCAGGGCGCCGAATCGTTCCCCGAAAACCTCGGCATCGACCTCGAGTCGACTCCTGACGCCCAGCCCGTCGAGCCCGTCGAGCCCGTCGAGCCTGTTGAGCCCGTCCAGCCTGAAGGCGAAACCCAGGACGCCAACTAAGAACGCTTCAGTGCCCGGTCACGGCCGGCATACCGATTAGTACGATTCACCAGGCGGCTGGTCCCCGATATCAGGGGGCCAGCCGCTGCCATTGCCAGGCCCCGTCACTTTCCAGCGTGTAGCGGAAGCGGTCGTGCAGGCGGTCGGGCCGCCCCTGCCAGAACTCGATGGCGGCGGGTCGTACCAGGTAGCCGCCCCAGTTCTCCGGCAGCGGCACCTCACCCTCGGGGTAGCGGAGGGAGACCTGCCGGACGAGAGCCGCCAGCTCCTCGCGGCTGGCGATTGGCTGGCTTTGCGGTGAGGCGAACGCGCCCAGCTGGGAGCCGCGGGGACGGGACCGGAAGTACTCTGCCGACTCCTCCCGCTCGAGCCTGACGACGGTGCCCTCGACACGCACCTGCCGCTCCAGCTGATCCCACCAGAAAACCAGCGCCGCCCGCGGGTTGCCCGCCAGCTCCCGGCCCTTCCGGCTGGCGTAGTTGCTGTAGAAGCTGAAGCCGCGGGGCCCGAAGCCCTTCAACAGGACCATGCGCGCGCTCGGCTGGCCCTGCTCTCCCACGGTGGCGAGGGTCATGGCGGTAGGCTCCAGCACCTCGGCGCTCAGCGCGTCCTGCAGCCACTTCCCGAACAGCTCCATGGGATCCTGCGGTACCGAGCCCTCGTCGAGCGCCTCCCGCTCGTACGCGCGTCTTACTCCCCTGACGTCCATGCCCCAGTCTAGTGGGCTGGGGTACCCCCGCGTGACGGCACCGGCGAAGGCTGCTGCCGCGACATTCCGGCGGGGTGCGCTTTGCTAGCTTTGCGCCATGGCAAACCGTCTCGCCGCCCAGACCAGCCCCTACCTGCTGCAGCACCAGCACAACCCCGTCGACTGGTACCCGTGGGGGCGAGAGGCGTTCGAAGCGGCGCGCCGGGAGGACAAGCCGCTCCTCATCTCCGTGGGTTACTCCTCCTGCCACTGGTGCCACGTCATGGCGCGCGAGTCGTTCGAGGACCCCGAAACGGCCGCCCTGATGAACGAACGGTTCATCAACGTCAAGGTCGACCGCGAAGAGCGGCCTGACGTCGACGCCATCTACATGAACGCTGTGCAGGCGATGACCGGGACCGGTGGCTGGCCCATGACGGTGGTCGCCACCCCTGCCGGCGAACCGTTCTTTGGCGGCACCTACTTCCCGCCCGAGGACCGCTACGGGCAGCCGGCGTTCCGGAAAGTCCTCGAGTCGCTCTCCCTGGCCTGGCTGGAGCGGCGGGACGAGGTGGTGGAAGCGGCCTCGCAAATGCGCTCCTACCTGGGACGGATCTCGGCGGCGGGCAGCGGCGGGCCGGAGCAGCTGCCGGAGGACCTGCCCACGCGCGCCCTGCGCAGCCTGCAGGGCCAGTTCGACGGGCAGGAGGGCGGCTTTGGCGGTGCGCCGAAGTTCCCGCCCCACTCGCTGCTGCTGTTCCTGCTCGCCCGACCCGAGGAGGAGGCCCGGCAAATGGCCTTCATCACCCTCAGGCGCATGGCGAAGGGCGGCATCTTCGATCAGCTGGCAGGCGGCTTCGCCCGCTACAGCGTGGACGCCAGCTGGACCGTCCCGCACTTCGAAAAGATGCTGTTCGACAACGGCCAGCTGCTGAGCGCCTACAGCGCCGCCTACAGCTACAGCGGCGAACCGCTCTTCGAGGAGGTGATACTCCGTACCGTCGACTGGCTGCGGCGGGAGATGCGCAGCCCCGGCGGAGCCTTCTACAGCTCCCTCGACGCCGAAAGCGAAGGCGAAGAGGGCCGCTACTACGTCTGGGACGCCGGGCAGTTCGACAGGGCCGTGGAGGGGGACCGGGCGGCCCGCAGCTGGTACGGGGTGAGCGACGCCGGCAATTACGAAGGCCGCAACGTCCTCACCGCGGTGGATGACGAGCACGCCTTCGCGCTCGAGTTCGACCTGGACCCGCGGGAGCTGGGCGAGACGGTGGAGCGCTGGCGCGATCGGCTGCTGCGCGAGCGCGAGACCCGGGTGCGGCCGGCCCGGGACGAGAAGATCCTGGTCTCCTGGAACGCCCTGGCGATCAGCGGCCTCGCCAATGCGGGTCGTGTCCTGGCACGGCCGGAGATTACCGAACTCGCCGCAGGGGCGGCCCGCTTCCTGCGCGAGAACGTCTGGCAGGACGGCCGCCTCTTCCATGTCTACACCGCCGGCGAGAGGAGCGTGCCGGGGCTGCTGGAGGATTATGCGCTGCTGGGCCAGGCTCTGCTCGATCTCTACGAGGCGACCGTCGAGGAGGAGTGGCTCTACTGGGCGCTCGAACTCGCCCAGGTCGTGACGGGCGAATTCGGCGACCCGGGAGGGCCGTTCTTCAGTACGCCGCCCGAGAGCGTGGCTGAGCTGCTGGTCAGGCCCAAGGAGCTCACAGACAGCTCGATGCCAGCTCAGAATGCCGCTGCCGCCCACCTCCTTACCCGCTGCGCCCGCCTGCGGGGCGACCCGGAGCTGGAGAGGATCGCGCGCGACGCGGTGAGCGGGGTGGCACAGCTGGCGCTGGAGCACCCCACGGCCATGGGCGAGACCCTGCGCGCTATCGAATTCCTCCTCCATGCCCCGCAGGAGGTCGCGGTTGTGGGCCCCCGCACCGACTCTGCCACGGAGGCGCTGCTGCGCATCGCCCAGCGGCACCCCTTGCCGTATGCGGTGTTCGCGCACAGCGAGGGGCCGGAGAGCGAAATGGCTGCGCGCCTGCCCTTCCTGGAGGGGCGCACCACCATCCAGGGAAAACCGGCAGCCTACGTGTGCGAACGGATGGTGTGCCAGCTGCCCGTGACCACCCAGGAGGAGTTCGCCCGGCAGCTGGCGGGCGAGGCCGCCACGGTCCCGCAGGAGGGCGGCGCGGCCATAGAATAGAGTGTGAGCTTCGAGCTGCTGGTCGGACCGCCCAACTCCGGGAAGAGCAGCCGGCTGCTGGAGCGTGCCCTGCAGCTGGCGCGGGACGGCAAGCGCGTCTGGTGGGTGGGACTGCCCAACCAGCGCGGTCACGTCTACCGGCTGGCCACCGCCGCTGGCGCTGTCGCCGGGCTCGAGTTCCTCACCCTGCAGCAGTTCTACTACCGGCTCCTCGCCCACGCCAACCGTCTGCAGCCGCTGCTGGCGGGCACGGGCAGGCTGGCGCTCACCGGCGAGGCGCTCGCCCGCGACCTGCGCGCCTTCCCCACGCCCGGCGAAGCACGACTGTTCGCGCAGGCGATTGCCGAGGCGAAGCGGAACGGCTTGCCTCCGGCGCGTTTCGGGTCGGACGACCCGGAGATCGCCCGGCTGGGGCGCGTGTACGCCTCCTACGAGGAGATCAAGGGCCCGGCCTGGGATTACGACGACTTTCGCCTGCAGGCGCTGGAACTCGCCCGGGCCGGCGAGGCGCGCCTGGAGGCGGCCGCGCTCTTCATCGACGGCTTCCGCGAGATCGGACCGCTCGAGCTGCAGCTCTTCCGCAGGCTGGGCGACGACGCCGAGGTCCACCTGGCGCTCGCACAGGAGCCACCCGGAGCCCAGGCAACCCGGTTGCCGGCGCGGCCCGCCCCTGCCGCCCAACTGTACGAGGCACCCAACCCGGTAAGGCAGGTCCGCTGGACCCTCGCCGCGCTGAAGCGGGACCTGGCCCAGGGCTTCGCTCCTACCGAGCTGGCGCTTCTCGTGCCTGTGGGCGGGGGCGATGAGTTCCTGGCCCTGGCCGACGAGTACGGCGTCCCCCTCGCCGACGAACGCCCCCGCTCGCTCGCCGACAGCGGCCCGGGCCGGCTGCTGGTCCAGCTCGTCGAGCTGCCGCTGGCCCCGACCGCCTCACGGCTCGCCGCCCTCCCCGAACTGCGCCCGCTAGCCAACGCGGCACTGGAGCACAACATCGCGGGCGAGAAGGCGCTCTCCCGGCTGGCCGCGAGCCTTGGCCTCGCCGAAGCCTTCCGGAGCTGGCTGTCAAAGCTCGTGCCGACCGGGCAGCCGCTCGAGTGGGCAGGGGAGACCATCGGGCTGGCCCTCGACCTGGCGCAGGTAACGGAGGAGGACGAGCGCCGCGGCTTCGCCGCCAACGCCCTGCAGCGGGCCCGCGAGGCGCTCCGGGTGGCGCCCGGCGAGGGGTTCGCCGAATGGTGGGTGGCGCTGCTGCACGAGGCCACGCAGCCCGCCCGGCGGGAGCTGGCCATCCCCCTCCTCGACGAGCGCCTGGTGAGCGGCCGGCGCTTCCGCAAGCTCTACCTGACCGGAGCGACCCAGGGCGCCTACGGCCTGGCGCAGCACGAGGACTACTTCGTGCCCGAGGAGCAGCGGCAACCGCCGGCGGCCCTCTTCGAACGGTTCGGCGAGCTCCTGCCGGAAAGGCTCACAGGAGGCAGAGAACTCATCCTCCACGAACTCCGCACCCGCGCCCAGCAGCTGATCATCACCTACCCGAGTGCCGATCAGGGCGGCAGCCTCACTCTCGACACGCAGCTGTGCGCCGGCCTGGAGCCCCAGCCCCTGCCGCCGCTGCCGGCCGCCAGCCCGCTCGAGCTTGGTCCCGGCGAGCGCTTCGGGAACCCCTTCCGGGCGACCGGGCTCCTCGCGGGCGAGGAGTTGCCGGACGTCGAAGGGCTGAACGGGTTCTCCACCTGCTCGCTCCGCTACTGGTACGGCACCGTCCTGACCCCGCCCCGGCCCCCGGAGGGGCAGGCCCGCTGGCGGCAGTTGCGCCGCGGGTTGGTCGAGTCCGGCCGGCTCACGGGCGTACGACTCGCGCAGCTGTCAGGGGAGTTCCCGGAGGCCGCGGCCTGGCTCTCCAGGCACGAGGAGCTCCTCCTCTCCCTGACCTTCGGCGTCGTGGTGAGCGGCGGCGACGGCCTGCAGGCGCGGCTCGACGCGGCGGTGACGCGGGACGGTGAGGCGCACATCTACTACCTGGCCGCTCCCGGCCAGGCCTCCACGCCCGACGAGGCGCAGCAGCTTCTGAAGGACCGCTGGAGCGAGTGGTGGGCGGTGGACGCGTTGCTGGCACGGTACGGGCCGCGGCTGTCGCGCGCCCGGCTGTACGTGTGGCCGTTCCTCCTCCGGCCCATACCCCTCGGTGAGGCCGTCGACGGGAAGCACTGGCTGGTGCGCAGGACCGTGCAGGCCGTAGCCCAGGCCCGCGGAGAGTTCCACGGTGCCACCATCGAGGCGACGCCGGGCTACTACTGCCGCAGCTGCCCCTTCCTCGACGCCTGCAGAGTAGGGCTGTCCGCATGAGGGTACGGGTCGCCAGTGCGGGCACGGGCAAGACCACCAGCCTCGTGCTCAGCTACCTGGAGGTCATCGCCAGCGGGGTGCCGCTGCGCCGGATCGCCGGGGTGACGTTCACGCGCTCGGCGGCGCACGAGCTGCGCCAGCGGGTAGGCGAAGCCCTCGACACCCTCCTGGAGGAGGGCAGCTACCTGCACTTCACGCCCGATGAATCCCAGCGGTCCCGCTTCGAGGAGGCGCGCCGGCAGCTGGATGGTGCCCTGCTCACGACGATTCACGGCTTCATGGGCGAGGCGCTGCGCCTGAACGCCCCGCTGGTGGGCCTGGACCCGGATTTCGGCATCCTGCCCGAGTGGGAGGCGCAGGCGATCTTCGAGGAGGAGGTGGATACGGTCCTCTACCTGGCGCAGGAGCCGGACCACCCCCTCTTCGACTGTGCCCGCCGGGCCCAGAACATCCGAAGGCGGCTCGCGCAACTGTTCATGCGGCGCTCCCTGAGCGCGTCGTTCTCGGCCAGCGGGAACGAGGGGCAGGCTCTGCTGGCCCTCTACGACGCCGCCCACGCGGCCTATCTGGAGCGGCTGGGCGCGCGGCTGCTCACCCCGGCCGAGCTCGAACGGCGCGCCCTGCGCCTCCTCGACCACGACCTCGCCGCGCGGCGCCTGGTGGACCGGTACCTGCTGGCTTTCATCGACGAGTACCAGGATGTGAACCCTCTCCAGGGGAGCTTCTTCGAGGGGCTCGAAGCGAGGGGGATGAGGGTCGAGGTCGTTGGCGACCCCAAGCAGTCGATTTACGGCTTCCGCAACGCCGACGTCACGGTGTTTCGTCGCGCCCGCGCGGCCGGCGAGGAGCTGCCGCCGCTCACCACCAGCTACCGGCATGCGGACGTGATCAGCCGCATGCTCAACCGCCTGGTGCAGGTGGTCGGCGAGAAGGGGACAGGCTTCCGGATTGATGAGGCGCCCGCCGTGCACGCCATCCCCGGGGCAGCGGCGGGCCGGGTGGAGGCGCACTGGGTGGTGGGCCGGCAGGGCTACCCGGAACTGCGTGAGGCAGAGGCCAACGTCCTCGCCCAACGCCTCCTGCACCTCCATCAGGAGGAGGGGATCCCCTGGCAGGAGATGGCGGTGATCGCCAAGGGCCACGGTGCCATTGGCCTGGCCCGCGGGGCCCTGGAGCGGGTGGGGATACCCGCCACCGTGCGGCAGGGCCGCGGCTTCTACCAGCTGCCCGAGGTGAAAGATCTGGGCAACGCCCTGCGCGCGGCACTGGATCCGCAGGGGGTGCCGTTCGCCGCGTTTCTCGCCGGCCCGTTCGGCGGGCTCGACGGGCCCGCCCTCGCGGCGGTACTCGCCGGTCGCGACCGGCTGGCGCGGCTGCAGCAGCTCGCCCCGCAGGTGTACGGGCGCTTCCGGGAGCTCGAGCGGCTGGTGGCGCTCCCGCCCGCGCAGGCGCTCAAGGAGCTGGTGCGCGCGCCGCTGATAGACGGGCGCAGCTACTTCGAGGTGCTCGACGAGGCGCAAAGGCTCAACGTCGACGCGCTCCTGTTCACCCTCACCAGGGACGCGCCGGAGGACCTGCAGCTGCTGCTCGAGCGGCTGGACGAGCTGGGCCGCGACACCGAGACGGGCGAGGTGCCCGGCAGCGGGGCGGGTGTTGCGCTGCTCACAGTGCACGGCAGCAAGGGGCTGGAGTGGCCGGTGGTGGCGGTGTTCGACTGCTCGCGCGGGGCTCCGCCCTTCCGCGACGAGGTCATCGTGGAGGCCGCCAGCGGGCTGGTGCACGTGAAGGGCGAACCCGGGTTCGCGCAGGCGCGCAGTGACGCTTTGCGCCGGGCCCAGGCCGAATCCGAACGCCTCCTCTACGTCGCCGCCAGCCGCCCCCGGGAGCGCCTGATCTTCACGGGCAGCGCCCGCCTCGATTACCGGGGCGAGCCGCGCCTCCAGGCGTGGGCGGCGCTGCTGGACCTGTGCGGCCTTGGCCCGGAAGCCAGGATCAGCACGCCCGAGATCGAGGTATGCCGCTACGACGCCGGCTTCCGGGCCGGCGAGGGCCTGCCCCGGAAGCCGCGTGAGCGGCCCGAGCCCGCACCCTGGACAACGCAGGCTTTCACGGCCGGGCCGCTGCCGCCGCTCGTCGGTCCATCGGCGCTGGTCCGCTTCGCAGGCGTGGACGACGACCCGGTCGAGGCGCAGCCGGATAGGGTGCCGCTGGGCCTGGCCGGCGAGTCCGTGCCCGGCCGGGCAAGCGCGATCGGGACGCTCGTCCACTACGCGATAAGCCAGTCGTGGCACCCGGAGAACGAGGGGCACATGGACAACCTGCGGGCTCAGGAGGTGATGTTCCCCTTCAGTCAGGCCGAGCAGGACGAGATCGTTTCCGAACTGCGGCTGCTGCTGCGCAACTACTGGAGCCTGCTTGGCGCGGGCCTGCCCGGCCTGGAGGAGCGCGACAGGGATGAGGCCGAGCTGCCGGTCGCCGCCCCCTTTGGGCCCAGCATCATCCAGGGCGTGGTTGACCGGCTTTACCGTGTGCAGGGGCAGTGGTACCTGGACGACTACAAGACCGACCGCACCGTCCGGCCGGAGCGCTATCACGCCCAGCTGGCCGTCTACGTGCGGGTGGTGGAGGATGCGCTGGGGGTCACGCCGCGCGCGCGGCTCGTCTACCTGCGCCCCTGCACGGTGGTCGAGGTCGACCCGCTGCTGCTGCGCGCCGAGTACGAGAGCCTGCTGCAGCTCCAGGAGCGGGCGTGAGCATCCAGGCTAGCGGGGTACCGGCAGTTTGAGGCGCAGCAGGCGGCTGCCTATCCGCACCGTGGCCGTCCCGACGACCCCGGCGACGAGTGCCCAGCCCGGCGAGAGCGGGTAGAGGAGGAAGAAGAGAAGCGAGCCTATCGCCGCGGCGGTCGCGTAGAAGTCGCCCGACCTGTAGAAGACGCCGGGCACCTGGCCGGAGAGGACATCGCGCAGGATGCCACCGCCCACTCCGCTCACCGCGCCGGCGAAGATGGTGCCCCAGAAGCCCATGCCGTGGGTCAGGCCCTGCTCGGCCCCCAGCGCCGCAAAGGCCGAGAGGCCAATGGTGTCCAGCACGTACAACCGCTTGCTCTCCAGCCTGATGCGGCGGTGGGTGAAGAACACGAACACGCCGGTGGCGGCGACCGCCCAGAGGAGCGGCTCGTTGACGAAGTTGCTGGGCGGCAGGACCCCGACGATCATGTCCCGGATCGAACCGCCGCCTATCGCCGTGACGGCCGCCAGCACCAGGACCCCGATGATGTCGAAGCCACGGTGCACCGCGGTCAGGGCGCCGGCTGCAGCGAAGGTGAGCGTTCCGATCCAGACGAGAATGTCGATCACAGGGTCAGTCAGCCGGTCCGGGCTGTTCCTTTCCCGACGAGATCCTCCAGCGAGGTGAGCGCGTAGACGCGTTCGTGGGCGAGCGAACCGTCGGTGGCGCGCAGCCAGTTGCGCAGGGTGGCTTCCAGTTCGTAACCGCACGACTCGGCCACCCGTGCACTCCTGACGTTCCTGTCGTCGCAGCGGATGTCGATGCGCTTTACCCCCAGCACCTCGAATGCGGCGCGCGAGAGCCCGCGCACCGCCTCGCTCACGAAACCCTCGCCGGCGCGGCTGCTGCGCACCCAGTAGCCGATCTCCAGGCGCGGCACCTGCCAGTTCACCCGGTGAAGACCCGAGGAGCCCACGAGCTCGCCGCTCTCCCGCTCGAACAGGTGATAGCGGAAGTCCTTGCGGGTGACGAAGGAGGCGATGGCCTTGCGCAGGCTTTTTTCTGCCCCTTCAAACGTGTAGTCGTGTGCCCAGGGCATCCACGGGCGCAACTCTTCCAGGGACTCCATGACGGCGTCGTAGCAGGGGCGGGCGTCCTCAAGACGGGGGGCGCGCATCACCAGGCGGGGCGTCTCTATCGACTCGGGAGCATCGGGGAGCGTCATTACGCCAATGTACGAAAAACATTGATTTGCTGTCTTCCGTGCCCTACAATTCAGGCGTTCCGAAAAGAGTCGTACGACAATTTTCGCGGGCCCGGGAGAGGGCTCAAGCCCCACCCGGAAAGATTTTTGGCACCCGTGGGACGGGTGGATAGGAAGTAGCATGCCTACAGGGAAAGTCAAGTGGTTCAACGGGGAGAAGGGATACGGCTTCATCGAGCAGGACGATGGTGGCGCCGATCTTTTCGTGCACTTCAGTGCAATTCAGGGGGATGGCTACCGCAACCTGTACGAGGGCGACCTCGTGGAGTTTGAAGTAGGCCAGGGCCAGAAGGGGCCGCAGGCGCGCGACGTCACGGTCCTTCAGAGCAATGGTGGTGGCGACTTCGGGGGTCGCGGCTCGCGCCGCGGCGGGCCCTCAGAGCGCTACTAACCACGTTGCAGGCGCCCGCCCGCAAGGGTGGGTGGCTCCGCAGTACAAAAGACGACGGGCTTGAATTTCTCGAAAGAGATGGTCTATCGTCGAGGTGTTCGAAAAAATAGCCCACCACGGCAGTTTTTCGGGACCGGAGAAGCACCGGAAGTGCTTCGCATGACCCGTTGCGACTGACCCACGAGGGGTCGGCACCGGGCGGTAAGGATGTAGGATGGCTACAGGGAAAGTTAAGTGGTTTAACGGCGAAAAAGGCTACGGCTTCATCGAACAGGATGACGGCGGTTCCGATCTGTTCGTGCACTTCAGCGCGATCCAGGGTGACGGTTACCGCAACCTCTACGAAGGCGACATCGTCGAATTCGAGGTTGGCCAGGGCCAGAAGGGGCCGCAGGCGCGCAACGTCTCCGTCCTGCGCTCCGCCGAGCAGTAAGCACCCCGTCCCAGGACAGGGAAGCGTACTGACCGACTTCCAGTAAATCCAATCAATTGAACGTCTAACGCAGCCCGGCTTTCGCCGGGCTCTTTTCGTTCCGGCACGCGGCCCACGAAGCGTGATGATGTTATGTTCGTACGAGCTCGGGCTCGGTCCGTCCTGTGCGCCAATTGCGTGCGCTTCTACGAACCTGTCCAGGACGACGACCTTGAGCCTGAGGGGCCGCTCCATCAGTGGGCGGTATCCCCGCTCAGGGGGTCCCTGGCCAGGCGCAACTGCGCGTTTCGCGGCAACAGCCCGGAACTCTTGTAGGCCAGGTCGATACTTCGGCAACTAGTCAGGTTCTGGATAGGAGACTTCTTGCAGGCGGTATCCGACTATCCGTACGAAGTGGAAGAGCTGGAGCACGTGTGGATTCCGCTCGAGGACGGTACGCGACTCGCAGCGCGGGTATGGCTGCCCAAGGGCGCGCGGGAGAAACCGGTACCCGCGATCCTCGAATACCTTCCCTACAGGCGCCGCGACGGCACCCGGGCGCGTGATGCCACCCACCACCCCTACCTGGCCGGCCACGGTTACGCGGCGGTTCGGGTGGACATGCGCGGCAGCGGCGACTCCGACGGAATACTCCACGACGAGTACCTGAAGCAGGAGCAGGACGACGGTCTGGAGATCCTCAGCTGGATCGCCCAGCAGCCCTGGTGTGACGGCAACCTGGGAATGATCGGCATCTCCTGGGGCGGCTTCAACGGCCTGCAGATCGCGGCCCGCAAGCCGAAGGAGCTGAAGGCGATCATCACCATCTGCTCCACCGACGACCGCTACGCCGACGACGTGCACTACATGGGTGGCAATCTGCTCCTCGACAACCTGGCGTGGGCGTCGACCATGTTCGCCTACAACTACCGGCCACCCGACCCGGAGACGGCCGGCGGGGAGTGGCGCGATAAGTGGCTGGAGCGTCTGGAAAAGTCACGCTTCTGGCTGGAGCCGTGGCTGGAGCACCAGACGCGCGACGAGTACTGGAAGCATGGGTCGGTGGCGCAGGACTTCTCGGCCATCGAATGCCCCGTCTTTGCGGTGGGCGGTTGGGCGGACGCCTACAGCAATGCGATACCGCGGCTCCTCGCCGGTCTGGACGTTCCACGGCTGGGTCTCATAGGCCCCTGGGGGCACAGGTATCCGCACATGGGCGTCCCCGGTCCCGCCATGGATTTCCTCGGCGAAAGCCTGCGCTGGTGGGATAAGTGGCTGAAGGGGAAGGAGACCGGAATAATGGATGAGCCTCAGCTGCGGGCGTACATCCAGGAGAGTGCTCCCCCACAGACCCAGTACGTGGAGCGGCCGGGGCGCTTCGTTGCCGAACCCTCGTGGCCATCCGCCAACATCCGGGCCACGCCATTCCGGCTCGGCAATGGGACGCTCGCGGCCGGCGAGACCACACCAGGGGAGCACGTCGTGACCATCGATTCCCCGATAGGTGCCGGGCTCCAGAGCGGTGCCTGGTGTTCCTATGGGGAGGATGGCGACCTGCCCGGCGATCAGCGGATCGACGATGCACATTCGGTGATCTTCGAGACCGAGCCGCTGACCGAGCGTCTGGAGATCCTCGGGGCGCCCGTGGCCCAGCTGGAGCTGGAGAGCGACAAGCCCCTCGCGCAGGTCGCCGTAAGGCTGTCGGACGTGCGTCCTGACGGGAGTGTCACCCGGGTCAGCTACGGCATGCTGAACCTGGCGCACCGGGAAAGCCACGAGCATCCGGAGCCACTCGAGCCCGGCCGGCGATACACGGTAAGGGTGCAACTCAACGATATCGGTCAGGCCTTCCCGGCCGGGCACCGGATTCGCCTCTCGATCTCCAACAACTACTGGCCCATCGCCTGGCCCTCCCCGCAACCGACAAGGCTGCGCCTGCACACGGCCGGCAGCAAACTGCTGCTGCCCGTACGGCCAGACGGCGCAGAGGACGCCCAGGTGCTCATGCCCGCTGTGGGCGCCCCGCCCCTGGAGGTGACCCGCCTGTCGGATGGCGAATCGACCAGGCGCATCCACAGGGACCTGCCCACGGACAGTACGACCGTGGAGGTCGTCGACGACAGCGGCAGCTTCATCATCGACGAGATCGACCTGGAGGTGACCAGCAAATCCGTTGAACGTTACAGCGTGCGCGGCGGCGATCACTACAGCCCCAAGGGCGAGGTCGAGTGGGAGATCGCCTACCGGCGGGGTCCCTGGAAAACGAGGATCGTGACGTATACGAGCCTCACCGCCACGGAAACGAGTTTCCTTACATATGGCAGGGTACAGGCCTACGAAGGTGACGAACTGATCTTCGAACGTACCCACGAGAACTCCTTCGACCGTAATCACGTATGAATCATCCCGCCCGTCGGACAGGACTACCTGCCCGCACCCCGTCAACACATCCGTCGCGACCTGAGGAGGAACTCATGAAAACCCGGAACGAAAGAAGCTGGCCTGGGGCGCTTATCCCACTGCTTACCGCACTCTTGCTGCTGCTCTCCTGGGGCGCAGCCCAGGGTGACGACACCCTGTCGATCCGCGCCCGCAACGGCGACGACATGGTCACCCTCGACCCCGCCTTTTACACCGGCAACGAAGAGACAGTCATCGACCTTGCCATCTACTCGAAGCTCATCCGTTACACCCCCGGCGGCGAGGACCTCGCCCTGGACGCCGCAGAGTGGTACGAGCTGAGTGACGACGGCCTCGAGCTCGAGTTCCGCCTGCGCGAAGGCATCCAGTTCCACCACGGTTACGGCGAGATGACGGCCGAGGATGTCAAGTTCTCCTTCGAGCGCTTCCTCGACGAGGACTCGCCCTATGCGAGCGACTGGGCGACGCTCAGGGAAGTGGAAGTCATCGACCGCTACAGCGGCCGCATCATCCTCGATGACGTCCACGCGCCGCTGGTGAACAGCGTGCTGCCCTTCACCATGGGCAGCATCGTCAGCAAGGCTGCATTCGAGGACCGCGGCGAGCGCTTCGCCACCAACCCTGTCGGTTCCGGCCCTTACTACTTCGCGCAGTGGGACCCGAACCAGCGCATGGTGCTCGAGCGGTTCGACGAGTATTACGGCGAGCAGCCCGACTTCCGCCGCATCGAAATCCTGCCCATCGTGGACCCGCAGATCGCCGAGTTCTCCTTCGACGCCGGCGAACTCGACATGACGCAGATCGCCTTCGACTCGATCCCCCGCTACGAGAACGAGCCGGGCGTCGAAGTGCTGGTGGTGGACACGCTCCGCTACTACTGGCTGGGCTTCAACACGCAGGCAGCGCCGTTCGACGACATCCGCGTCCGTGAAGCCGTGCGTTACGCGGTGAACGTCGACGAAGTCCTGGCGGGGGCGTTCAGCAGCGTCCCGAACCGCGCGAACACCCTGCTTGCCCCGTCGATCCTTGGTCACTGGGAGGAAGCACCGGAGTATGAGGCCAACGTGGAGCGCGCCATGGAGCTGCTCGCCGAAGCCGGCTTCGAGGACGGCTTCTCCACGATGATCACTACCGATGACGTCCCGGAACATCAGCTCTCGGCCGCGATCATTCAGCAGCAGCTTGCCCGCATCGGCATCGACGCCCAGATCAACATCGTCCAGGAAATCTACGAGACCGTAGGCCAGGACGACACGCCGGGGATGCACTTTGCGAGCTTCTCTGCCGTTCTCGATCCCGGTTACTGGTTCGAATGGTTCACCTGCAACCAGATCGGCAACTGGAACTACTGGAAGTGGTGCGACGAGGAGTTCGACCAGCTGAAGCAGGAGGCCGAGCGCACCGCAAAGCCTGAGGAGCGCGAGTGGCGCTACGAACGCATGCAGGAGATCATCGACGAGGCGGTCACGGCCGTCTGGATCACCAACGGCTCGACGGTCTACGTCTACCGCAGCGACGAGGTCGACCCCTCATTCGTGGCCATGTACGCCCAGTACCCCTACTTCCAGCAGGTAGAGGAGTAACGCCAGACCGGCCCGGCCACTTCAGGCCGGGCCACCATCTTTCACCATGTTCGGATTCCTCATAAGACGGACGTTCACCCTGCTACTTACGGTACTGGGGGCGGTCGTCCTGCTCTTCCTGATCATCCGGCTGATACCGGGCGACCCGGCCATCGCCATGCTGGGCAACCGCGCCACGCCCGGACTCATCGCGAGCATCAGGGAGCAGATGCTGCTGGACGAGCCCGTCTACATCCAGCTGTGGTCCTTCCTGACCGGAGTGCTGCAGGGCGACCTGGGACGTGATGTGCTCAACGACCGGCCGGTCGGCACCATGGTCATGGAGGTGCTGCCGCATACCATCGTGCTTGCCCTGTCGAGCATAGGCCTGGCCTCGCTCGTCGGCATCCCGTTGGGCGCGTACGCCGCCGCGCACCGCAACTCGTTCCTGGACCGGATCACCGGCTTCCTGTCCGTCTCGTTCATCACCATCCCCAACTTCGTTGCCGGCCTGCTCCTGCTGCTCGTCTTCTCGGTGCAGTTGCGCTGGCTGCCGGTAAGCGGCGGCGGAGAAAGCGGCGACCTCCTGAGCCAGCTGAGGCACCTGATCCTGCCCGTCACCGCCCTGGCCCTCTCCTGGGTCGGGTATATCGCCCGCATCGTGCGCTCCTCCGTCCTGGAGGAGATGACCAAGGACCACGTGCGCACCGCGCACAGCAAGGGGTTGAGCAGCCGCAAGGTGCTGTTCAAGCATGTGCTGCGCGGTGCGCTTATCCCCACGATCGCCGTCATCGGCGTCGGGTTCGGGAACCTCCTGGGCGGGGCGGTCCTTATCGAGATCATCTTCAACCGCCCCGGCCTCGGATATCTGGTCCTCAACGCCATCGAGTCCCGCAACTATCCGATCGTGCAGGGGGGCCTCATCGTTGCCGTGGCACTCTACGGCGTCGCCAACCTGCTTGCCGACCTCTCCTACGGTCTGGTCGACCCCCGCATCCGGGACGGAGAGTGAGATGAGCAGCCCTGCAACCGTGACAGAGAAGGACTCGGCCAAAAGGCAAAGCACCCCACTAAGCCGGGTGCTGTCAGACCCCAGCGGAATCGTAGGCGGACTGTTCGTACTCCTGATCCTGCTTCTCGCGATCTTCGCACCCTGGATCACGCCCTACGGACCTGAGGAGATCGATGTCCTCAACCGCCTGGCCGGGCCCAGCGCCGAACACTGGCTGGGAACCGACCAGCTGGGCCGGGATACGTTCACCCGCCTCGTCTACGGGGCGCGTATCGCCCTGCTCGTTGCCCTCCCGTCGGTGCTTGCCGGCGCCCTCATTGGCCTCGTACTCGGCATGATCGCCGGCTACTTCCGGGGCCCGGTCGAGAACGCGCTGCTCGCCCTCTTCGACATCATCCGCTCCTTCCCCGCGCTGCTGCTGGCGATCGCTATCATCGCGCTCACCGGTCCCAGCCTGACGATGATCGTGATCATCATGGCGGTTACCCGCTTCCCGAGCTACGGCCGGCTCATACGGGCCCAGACGCTCAAGGTGCGCGAGGAAGAGTACGTCACCGCATCCCGGGCGCTTGGCAACAATCCGGCGGCGATCATGCGCAAGCACCTCATGCCCAACGTCATCGCGCCGCTCTTCATCCAGGCCGCCATGGACATTCCGGTCGTCATCACCTTCGAGGCCGGCCTGAGCTTCCTGGGGCTCGGCGTTGCACCGCCCACGCCCAGTTGGGGCAGTATCCTTCAGGACGGCTACGCCTACGTCCGTGCCACACCCTGGCTGGTGACGTTCGGCAGCGCCTTCCTCGTGGTGGCGACGCTGGGCTTCACGTTCCTCGCCGAATCCTTGCGGGATGCCTTCGACGTTCGCCTGAAGAACACCGACGCGAACTAGTCGCTGTTCACCCTGCAAATCCGTTCATGCACCTGTGGGCGGCCACCGTGTTGAAACCGCGGCTGGCCGCCTAGACTTTCCTCCAGAGGGAGGGCAGCATGGACGGCAACAACATCTACAAGAAGATCGAACTGACGGGCTCCTCGGACCAGGGCGTGGAGGCGGCGATAGCCAACGCCATCGAGCGCGCCTCGCAAACGATCAGGAACATGCGCTGGTTCGAGGTGATCGACCTTCGCGGCCACATCGAGAACGGTCGCGTGGCGCACTACCAGGTGACGATCAAGGTGGGCTTCACCCTCGAGGGTGGCGCGAAGGCGCCGCAGGAAACGCGGATCTGAATCCCGGCCGCGTCCAGGAACCGGCTCAGGCACCCTCGCGCGCTTCGCGCGCCTTGAGCCTGAATATGGCTGTGCCCCAGTAGCGGTAGGCGAGGGTGCCGATGCGGGCCAGCATCAGGATCACCATGCCCCACCAGATGCCGCTCAACCCCAGGTCAAGGGGGATCACCAGCAGGAAGCAGCCGATGCCGACCAGGGAGGCAAGGATCATGGCGCCCGCGAGGTAACGGTAATCCTCCAGGCCAATGAAGATCCCGTCCCAGATGAAGACCAGCGAGTTGAGCGGCTGCATCGCCGCGACGAACGGGAAGATGGCCAGGAGGGCAGCCACAACCGGCGCGTCGTCGGTGAACAGGCCGGCGAGCGGGTAGCGGGCCAGCCAGAAGAAGATACCCAGGGCGATTCCGACGAGCAGCGCAAGCAGGATGAGCCGGTCGGCGACTGCCCGGGCCGCGGCCGGCCTGCCCTGCCCTACGTAACTGGCGACCAGCGATTGGGCCGAGATCGCCAGCGCGTCGACGATGAGCGCCATGAACAGCCACAGCTGCACCGCCACCTGGTGCGCTGCCACTTCGATCACTCCTACCCGGGTCGCGACCGCGGTGGCGACGGCGAGTGCGAGGAGCAACGCAAACGTGCGCAGCGCGAGATCCCAGCCGGCCCGCAGGAAGGGGAGGAGGGTGGCCAGGGCGGGCATCCTGAAGTCGCGCAGGCTCTGCAGCCCCGTCTTCCCCCTGTCCCTGAACAGCAGCAGGCGAACGAAGAGGATGGCACCAACCCACTGGGCGATCACCGTGGCCCAGGCGGCGCCGTTCAGGCCCCAGCCGAAGCCGAAGATGAAGAGCGGGTCGAGGATGAAGTTGATCGCGTTCAGCACGAGCGCCACCCGGAAGGGTGTGCGCATGTCCTGGTGACCCCGGTAGATGCCGTTCGAGGCGAGGATGAGCAGCAGCGCCGGCACCGCCAGGAGCCGCACCCGCAGGTAGCCCAGGGCGGGTTCGAAAAGCTCGCCGTGTGCCCCCATGATCCGCAGGGCCGGTACCGCCAGGAGCTGGAAGACGAGGAAGGCGACCAGACCCAGGATCACCGCCAGGGTGAGCGACTCGAGGGCCGCCCTGCCGGCGCCCTCGCGGTTGCCCACACCGAGCGCCCGCGCGACCCGCGGAGTCGTGGCGTAGGCCAGGAAGTTGAAGACTATGAAGCCCAGCGAGAAGAGGGCCGTGCAGACGCCCAGCGCGCCCAGCGGGACGGGACCAAGACGGCCAACCCAGGCGGTGTCGACGAGGGACACCAGTGGGTCGGCCGCCAGCGTGCCCAGCGCAGGAAGCGCCAGGGCGAAGATTTGCCGATCGAAACGTCGGGAGAGCATCAACTAGCCAGTGTATGCCTCCTGCACCTTGCCGCCGGAAGTCGCAGCTTCGCGATCGGTGTCCGCTGCCGCTGCCAGGCCGTCGTCATCCTCGTCGAAGCGCCGCTCTATGCGCTTGCGTTCGAACAGGTAGAACGCGGCCGGCACGACGTAGAAGGTGAGGAGGGCACTGGTGGTGACTCCGCCCAGGATGACCATGCCCAGCGGGTAGCGCAGCTCGGAGCCCTCACCCAGTCCCAGCAGAAGCGGAACGCTGATGACGATGACCGTCACGGTGGTCATGATGATGGGCCGGAAGCGGACTCCGCCCGCGTAGACAAGCGCGTCGAACAGGTTCGTACCGTCCTCGCGTACCTTGGTGAGTGCCGCGTCGAGCAGCAGGATGGCGTTCTTGGTGACGAGGCCAATGAGCATGACCACGCCCAGGACGCTGATCACGTCGAGGCTGGTGCCGGTCAGGTAGAAGAGCCACACGGCGCCCACCAGCGCCAGCGGCACGGTGAGGAGAAGGTAGATGGGGTAGCGGAACGAGTTGAACTGACTGCCGATCGCCAGGTAGTTGAGCAGCAGCGCCAGGCCAAACGCGATGGGCCCGTAGGTTGTCAGGTCGCCCAGCAGGTCGAGGATGCCCTCGGTCTGCTCGCGCACCTGATCGTCGATGACCCCGGCCGCGATGAGGTTTTGCCGCGCCTCCTCCTGGACGAGCGAGAGCGTGTAGCCGGGCAGCACGTCGGCGCTGATCCCGACGCTGTACTCCTGCTGGAGGCGGTTGATGATGCCGGGAGCGGCGCGGGTCTCGAAGTAGCCAAGCTCACCAAGCGGCAGGCTCGACTGCAGCGCGGGCGAGTAGACAGGCAAAGAAAGTAACGCCTGCTCACTCCCCAACGCCGTCGGCGCACCCATGACGATCACCGGCAGGTCCTCGCCGCCGCTGCGCAGCCGGGTCGCCTGGGCGCCCACGTTGTAGGTGCGCAGGGCGTTGTAGATGTCCGCAACAACCAGGCCGGTGCCATCGATGAGGGAGGGCTCCACCACGAAGACCCGCTCGGTCGCCAGTTCGCTCACGTCGCTGTCGACGTTTACGACCCCCTCCATGTCGCGCAGCACCTCGACAGCCTGGGCGCCGCGCTCCTGGAGCAGGTCCAGGTCGTTCGAGGCGAGCGTGATGGCGAGGCCGCCGGCCGCCACGCCCACGAAGGCGTCGCTCGCGTTGGTGACGATGACCTCCGAGCCGGGGTACTGCGCCATGAGTTCCGGCAGGCCCTGCTGCAGCTGGGCGACCAGCTGCACGGTATCGATCTCACGCTGGTCGGGATCGACGAGTTCGACTATGAGCGTGGCCGAGTCGGAGGCCGCCTGCCCCAGCAGGCCGCCGGTTCCCACTGAAACCTGTACGACATCGACAGCCGGGTGGCTGCGCAGCAGCTCCTCGACTTCAGACGTGACCCGGTTGGTGGCTTCCAGGGTCGTGCCGGTGGGCATCTCCACGCTGGCCACCAGCTGTCCCGTATCCATTGGCGGGATGAAGTTGTAGCCGATCCTCGGGAAGATGAAGAACACGCTGGCGAACATGAGGGCGGCCACGGCCAGCACTGCGACCGGCCGTTTCAGGAGTGCGCGCAGGGAGCCCACGTAGGCCCGGCGGCCCGCCCGGATGAGCACATCCCCCAGCGCGTAGAGGGACCAGGCGAGCGCCCCCAGCAGGTTGATGAGTACCCGCCAGAGCACCCTGACGACGAACAGTGCGACCGGCAGCAGGAGCGCCAGCGGGGCGTAGAGCGGGCCGTAGAGCCACCAGAGCAGTCCCGCTGCAACCGCAACCGCGAGCCACAGGAGGGGACGCCTGAGGAGCCGCCACAGCCAGCCGAAGTCATCGCGGGTGCGCGCTACCCGCTGGCCAAACTGGCGCCAGGTTGGCGGCAGCGGGTCGGGCGCCAGGGCGAGCCGCACCGTAAGGAAGAACATCGCCTCGAGGTAGCTGAAGGCGATCGCGGCGGCGAGAGTGAGGCCGAACTGGGCGAAGAACTGACCAATTATGCCCGGCAGGAAGGAGATGGGCAGGAATACGGCGAGGAGCGAGAGCGTAGCGGCGAGGACCGCTGTCGATACAGAACCCGCGCCCTTGAGCACCGACTCGCGCAGCCCGTAACCGCGCTCGCGGTACTGGTCGATGTTCTCGGCCACAACGATCGCGTCGTCCACCACCAGGCCTATCGCGACCGTTATCGCCAGCAGGGTGACTATGTTGAAGGTGTAGCCCAGCAGGGCGAACATCACCAGCACTCCGGCGATGGACACCGGGATGGCGAGCACGACCGCGAAGACGGTGCCCAGCCTCCCCACGAACATCAGCACGATGAGCGACACCGCGATTGCGGCGAGCAGCATCTCGAGGATGGTGTCGTTCACCGTAGCCGCGATGTACTCGGTGGTGTCGCCGAAGATCTGCGCCTCGTACCCCTCCGGTAGGTCGTACTGTGCGAGCGCGGCCTCGAGCTCATCGGCGGCGGCGACGGAGTTGGAGCCCGAGACCTTGCGGACCTCGAGGAGCACCACCGGCTCGCCGTTCACCCGTGCGAACGTCTCGACCTGGGCGCGGCCGTCGCGGACGGTGGCGACATCGGCGACGCGCAGTCCGCGCACGGGATCGACGCGTATCCGTTCGATGTCGCTGATGCTCTCCGGCGTGGAGCGGCCGGTCAGGAGTACGCGCGAGCTGTCGAGCGTGACGCTGCCCGCCGGGA
>CALKAI010000075.1 GCA_937983275.1 uncultured Trueperaceae bacterium
TCCACACCGGTTCGATGGCCAGCCACAGACTGCGCAGGACATCCTGGGCGACCGCTGCCGACTCTTCGCTGAACTGTGTTTCGGCAGAGTCAGGCGCATCGGCGGGCTTCCCGCCTTCGCCGCGAATCAGCAGCTGCGGCAGGTCGGCAAGGAAGCGGGACACGTCTTCGTCCTCGTAGTAACCCAGGTCCAGTGCCAGACCAAAGAGCCGCTGTGCCATCCCCGCTTCACCCATGAGCAAGCCGCTCGCCTCGAACAGCCGAGGGTCGTCCTCCCTCAACGCCACCACCCAGTCGAGCGGGTCCCGCCCGCCCTTCTCCTTGCTGCCAAGGTAGTAGCAGGCGTAGAGGAGATCGAGTACGGGCGAAGGAAAAGCCGCCGTTTCCGCCACGCCTTCAGACTGGGTTGTGAGAGAGAGGATCCGTGTGCCTTCCATCGGTATCCACCAATTATAGCAGGCCGGTGAGAGGGGGACGGTAGGGCGGGCGAAAAGTAGACTGGGGGCATGAGCGAATCCCTCTCGATCGGCTACAGCCCCTGCCCCAACGACTGCTTCATCTTCTACGGGCTAACGCACGGGCGCCTGGGCTCCGGCCTCGACCCACTCGATACGCACCTGGCCGATGTCGAGGAGCTGAACGGGCTGGCCGTTAAGGGCTCCATTCCGGTGACCAAGATCTCCTACCACGCTTTTGCACACGTCTCGGACCGCTACCTGATGCTGCCCGCGGGCGGCGCGCTCGGCAAGGGCGTTGGCCCCCTGATCGTCACCCGGGAGCCGAGGGACTCCCTTGACGGCGGGAGGGTGGCAATCCCCGGCGGGCTTACTACCGCAAACCTGCTACTGAAGCTGTCGCAGGACGACGATATCGACTACGTGGAGATGCGTTACGACAGGATCATGCCGGCGGTCGCAGCCGGCGAGGTGGATGCCGGCCTCATAATCCACGAAAGCAGGTTCACCTACCGGAATCTGGGCCTGCACAGGCATCTCGACCTGGGCGAGTGGTGGGAGGAAACCACCGGCCACCTCCTCCCCCTGGGGGGAATTGCTGCCAGGCGGGATCTTGGCACGGAAAGACTCCGAGATCTTAATGAAGCAATAAGGCGCAGCCTTCGCTACTCGTACGAGAACGAAGCGGAAGTGGCACCGTATGTGGCGCGGCACGCCCAGGAGTTGAGCCCGGAGGTCCGACAACAGCACATCGACCTGTACGTGAACGAGTACAGCTTCGATGTGGGCGAGGCGGGCAAGGCCGCAGTCACGGAGCTGTACAGCCGGGCTGCTGCCAGGAAGCTGATCCCTTCTCAGCCTGAAGAGCTCTTCCTGGAGTGACAGCGCGGCAACGGGCCTCCGGTCGCGGCCACCGGAGGGCCAATCACGTTATCCTTGGGCTGATGAGCAAGTTCAATGTGGGTGAAGAGGTGCGCTTCGACGGCGAGGTGTACGTGATCGCCGGCCGTAACGGCGATGCGGTTCCCCGCTACAGGCTCCTCTCCAGCAGGCCCGGCGGGACCAGGTTCGTGATCGCGCAGGAGGACGAGCTGGAGAAGATCGCCAGCTACCTCACGGCACACGACGACACTGACGATTACTGATCAGCGCGCAGTAGGTTGAGCCAGGAGGCGGCCCAGACGGCTTCCGGCGGCGGCCGCCTCTTCGTAGCTGAGGGGGCCGTGGGCGCACGAGCCGCAGGCGTACAGGCCGGCGAGCCGGGTCGAAGCTCCGTCGGCTGCCAGCTCGCCCGTCGCCAGTCGGCTGAAGGTGACCGTGTAAGGCAGCTCGCCGGCGCCGCCGGACATCTCGATGCTCTCCTGCTCCAGCCGGATCCCGTGTGAACGGAGGTTGGCGCTCAGCTCGTCGTACGCCATCTCTCCCAGGCGGCCTGCCGCTTCGACCAGCTCGCCCTGACTGAGCCGCGGCTCCAGGAAGGTCCCGGCCGCGATCACCGTCCGGTCCGCGAAGCGGCGTATCCCCTCCCAGGTCTCCAGTCCGGTCACGGCGCCGTTGCTCACCACCAGGCCGGTCACGTTCGACTGTAGAAGATGTACGTTCGGCATTGATTCGAGGGCGTACTTGGCAGAGAGGTACAGCTGCGCCCGCCTGACCTGGGCCGTCTCCCCCGACCCGCCCAGAAGGCGGTGCATGAGGGTGCCCTCCGGCGGCTGCAGGACGTGGCGGTCGTGGGCGAGCAGGTAGACCGTATCCAGGCTGGTCGTGACCAGCAGGACATCAAGGCCCTCCCGGGCGGCTGCCCAGGCGGCTTCGCTGCCGGCTATACCTGCACCCACCACTGCCAGCTCGTAACGCCTGCTCATGACGCGGCCGTGCTCAGTCCAGGACCTCGCCGTAGGCAAGGTAGGGTACCCGCTTGCCGGACGCTCGGAGCAGCAGGTGCTGCCCGCTACGGGTGCGCTGGTAGATGAGCACTCCGCTGCCCCCGTCGAGCAGCTCGGTGGAGCAGGGATCCTCGATGACTACACGGAGGTGCAGCGGCAGTTCGGTACGGATCCAGCCCATCTCGTAGCGGCGGCTTTCCCCGGTGCGGTAGCCGAAGAAGATCTGGGCGGGCTCGCCATCGTTGTAGTAGGCGACCACCGATTTCGCTTCGCCGCTGCGGTAGAGGGCGAACGCTTCCCAGATGGCCAGGCGGGCCTCGTCCTCGCTCACGAACTCATGCTCGGGAGCCGTGGTCTCACCGAAGAAGGCGGCGGGAAAACGCTTCGGCTGTGCGTAGTAGCCGCTGGGTCCCACCCTCAGCTTGATGGCGCCGTTGTCGAACGATTTGCCCTTCACGACGCTCTTGAGGTGGGAAATGATCAGGCCGTAGCGCCTGTTGTGTTCGGTTGCGAACTCGTCCCAGTTGGGATCCACCAGGCTCGCATCCGTATTGATCTGCAAGCCCTGCACACTGTTCGTGATCATCTCTTCTCTCCTGTGAAGACCGCCGATATCCCCATGCTCTGCAACCGGTAACGGACGCAGCCAAAGCCGGCGCGAATCATCTGTTGTGCCAGAGCCGGGGGCTCGGGGAAGGCAAGGACTGACTGGGGAAGGTACTCGTACGCTGCCCGGCTGCCGGAAACGGCGCCGCCAACACGCGGGAGTATGTTCCTGAAATAGAAGCGGTAGACCTCGCCCAGGACGCCGTCCGGAGGCGGAGGAAACTCGAGGATTACAAGCCGGCCACCAGGCCGCAACACGCGCGCGAACTCGCTCAGCGCCCCGTCCACGTCTGCAAGGTTGCGCAGTCCGTAGGCGATGGTGACGGCGTCGAACGTTCCCGCTTCGAAGGGAAGCTCCAGCGCGTCAGCGTGGAGAAATTCGACCTGCCTGCCCTGCGCCGTGGCCTTCCGGCGCGCGACCTCGAGCATCGGTTCCGCGAAGTCAACACCGGTGACGACAGCAGCCGGCGCCTGCCGCTTCAGCTCGAAGGCAAGCTCGCCCGTGCCCGTGGCAACATCGAGAATCCGCGTTGCGGACTCCGTTGCCAGGCGTGCGGCCTCGCGCCTCCAGAGCCGGTCGATACCGGCAGAGAGCAGCGTATTGAGCAGGTCATACCGGCCCGCGATCCCGGAGAACATCTCCTGGACCGCCTTGGCCCGGTCTGTCGCCGGCGCCACGCGGGTCAGGCCAGTTTTCTGTGAAGGTCGTGCCGGGCGAGGAAATTGTCGAGTTTCTCGCGGCTGAAGTTGGACAGGCTAACGGCGTCGCCACCGTACTCGACAGTAGGAACGCTGCGCTTGCCGCCGTTCACGCTCATGACGTACTGGGCAGCACTATCGTCGTTCTCTATGTCTATCTCCTGATAGGAGATCTGCATCTGGTCCAGGTACATCTTAGTGACGCGACAGTCACTGCACCACTGGGTAGTGTAGATCTTGATCTGCATCGCACCTCCGCGGTGCTGCCCCGGCTACGAAAGTACCACGCTGGGCTTTTGCCCAGGAACCCAGGGCTACCGGAGGTGCACGTTTGAGCTTTCTCACAGGCAGGCGTAGCGCGTGAGAGTGTAGTCCCAGTCAGCGGGCGGCTACGGGCCAGCGAGTATACTTCCCTGTTGCCATGAATTATAGAAACGTTGCCATCATCGCTCACGTAGACCACGGGAAGACCACTCTCGTCGACGGCCTACTCAGACAATCGCACGTCTTCCGTGAAAACCAGGTGGTCGAGGAGCGCGTGATGGACCGTGGCGCCCTCGAACGCGAACGCGGCATTACCATCCTTGCCAAGAACACCGCGGTGGAGTGGAACGGCGTCAAGATCAACATCGTTGACACGCCCGGTCACGCCGACTTCGGCGGGGAGGTGGAACGCGCCCTGGGCATGGTCGACGGGGTTCTGCTCGTTGTCGACTCGGCCGAAGGGCCAATGCCGCAGACCCGCTTCGTCCTCAGCAAGGCACTGGCGCTGGGGCTCAAGCCGATCGTCGTCATCAACAAGATCGACCGCAAGGATGCCCGCCCCGACGCCGTGGTCGACATGACCTTCGACCTGATGGTCGAGCTGGGCGCAAGCGACGAGCAGCTGGACTTTCCGATCCTCTACGCGATCGCCCGGGAAGGGCGGGCGTGGGCGGACCTGGACAACCCGGGGGAGGACTTCACGCCGCTCTTCGAGACCATCCTGGAGCACACCCCCGCACCGTCCGCTGATCCTGAGGGTCCGTTCCTGATGCAGGTCTCCAACCTCGACTACTCGGACTACCTGGGCCGCATGGCCGTGGGCCGGGTGCTGCGGGGAACTGCAAGCGTCGGCTCGCCGGTCACTCACGTCGATCGCGACGGCAAGAGGCATAAGGAACGCCTCACCAAGGTCTTTACCCACATGGGCCTGGGCCGGGTCGAGGCGCAGGAGGCCCACGCCGGCGATATCGTGGCCATCACGGGGATCGAGGACGTACAGATCGGCGACACGCTTGCCGACCCTGAGCACGTCGAGCAGCTGCCCATCCTCGAGGTGGACCAGCCTACGGTCGCCGTGACCTTCAGTCCGAACACCAGCCCCTTCGCGGGCAAGGAGGGCAAGTACGTAACCAGCCGCCATATCGGTGACCGTCTGGCACGCGAAGCGATGACCAACGTTGCCCTCCGGGTAGAGGAGCTGGGCGGCGAGTCGTACCGGGTCGCCGGCCGCGGTGAACTCCACCTGTCGATCCTTATCGAAGAGATGCGCCGCGAAGGGTACGAATTCAGCGTCTCCAGGCCCGAAGTCATCATGCGGGAGATCGACGGCGTCATGCACGAGCCGTTCGAGCTTGTCGTTGCCGACGTCCCGGTAGACACCGTCGGCAGCATCATGGAAACCCTGTCGTCGCGCCGCGGCACGATGATCGACATGGTGCAGGGTGAGGACCGGGCGCGGCTCGAGTTCTCGATGCCCAGCCGGGCACTGTTCGGCTACCGCACACAGTTCCTCTCACTCACCCAGGGCGAGGGGCTGCTGTCGCACGTGTTCGACTCCTACCAGCCGCTGCAGGGCGAGATCCGTACCCGTCAGGGCGGCTCCCTGGTGGCGATGGAGGCCGGCGAGGCCTTCGCCTACAGCATCTGGAAGCTGCAGGACCGCGGCACGTTCTTCATCGAGCCGGGCACCCCCGTCTATGTGGGGATGATTCTCGGTGCCCATGCGCGCGGCGGCGACCTGAACGTAAACGTAAACAAGAACAAGAAGCTCACCAACGTGCGGGCGGCAGGCAGCGACGACAACCTCGTACTCACTCCCCCGCGCAGGCTAAGCCTCGAGGAGGCACTCGAGTACATCGAGGATGACGAGCTCCTGGAAGTGACCCCCAAGAGCCTGCGCCTCAGAAAGCGTGTACTGGACCCATCCATGCGCAAGAAGGACAGCAAGGTGAGCGCCTAGCCCGGCCTGGGCATGGCGCAGTAACCCCGGCAGTCAGCAGCTCCGTGCCGACTGTCGGGTTCCATGAAGCGGCGGGGCGTGCAGATCGAAGCACGTCCCGCCGCTTTTGAAGTGTCATTCCGATGCGTTGCCCGCCGTCCGGAAGCTCCTCCCGGTCACACCTGCTGCGCACTGTGCAGCTGGGCGTAGGTGCCGGCTTTTGATACCAGCTCCTCGTGACTCCCCTGCTCGCTTATCCCATGCTCGTCGACGACGATGATCCGGTCCGCATCTCGGATGGTGGCGAGGCGGTGGGCGATCACGAGCGTGGTACGCCCCCTGGCCAGTTCGGCCAGCGCCAGCTGGATCTCCCGCTCGGTCTGCGTATCGAGGGCCGATGTAGCCTCATCGAGGATGAGAATGGGCGGGTTCTTCAGGAAGATGCGGGCAATCGACAGGCGCTGCTTCTGGCCGCCCGAGAGCCGCACACCTCTTTCACCGATGACGGTATCGAGTCCCAGAGGCAGGCTCTCCAGCAGGTCGTGAAGCTGCGCCTTGCGGGCCGCATCCAGGATCTGGGCCTCCGTTGCATCCAGTCGCCCGTAGGCGATGTTCTCCCTGATGGTCCCGGCGAAGAGGAAGACGTCCTGCTGGACGATGCCGATCTGACGCCGCAACGAGGCAAGAGTCATGTCGCGAATGTCGGTGCCGTCGATGGTGATCCGGCCCTCATCTACCTCGTAGAAACGGGGCAGCAGAGAACAGATCGTGGTCTTCCCCGCCCCGGAGGGCCCTACGAAAGCCACGGTCTCGTTCGCACGGATGGTCAGGTCGATGTCCTGGAGAACCGGTGCGGGGGCGTCCTCGTAGCTGAAGGTGACCCCTTCGAAGCGAATGTCGCCCCTCAGTCCGGATACCGGGGTCGCATCAGGCCTGTCGGTAATGTCGGGCGCGATCGAGATGAGGTCGACGTACCGCTTGAAGCCGGCGATTCCCCGGGGGTACTGCTCGATCACGGTGTTGATCTGCTGCAGCGGCCGGAAGAACACGTTGATGAGTAGCAGGAAGGCCACGAACTCACCGTTGCTGAGCGAGCCGCCGATAACGAAGTAGCTGCCCGCCACCATGACCACCAGCTGGGTGAGACGCATGCTCAGGTAGCTGGACGAGTGGGTGAGCGCCATGATCCGGTAGGCCTCCAGCTTCGTCTCGCGGTATTTGCTGTTGTCATCGGCGAAGAGCCTCCGCTCGTGGTCCTCGTTCACGAACGCCTGCACGACCCGCATCCCGCCTACGTTCTCTTCGATGCGGGCGTTGAAGGCACCGATGCGGTTGTAGATGTCCCGCCAGGTGCGCGTCATCTTCGCACCGAACCGGGTCGTGAACCAGCCCGTGAACGGGACGATCAGCAGCGTGATGAACGCCAGGGGCGGGTTGACGATAAACATGAGGATGAAGGCGCCCAGCAGGGTCATGACCGCGATGAAGACATCCTCGGGGCCGTGGTGCGCCAGCTCGCCAATGTCCTCCAGGTCCTTCGTGATCCGTGCCACCAGCCGCCCCGTCTTCTGCTTGTCGAAGAAGGAGAAGGAGAGCTTCTGCAGGTGGTCGAATGCCTTGGCGCGCATGTCGGTCTCGATGTTCACGCCCAGCATGTGCCCCCAGTAGGTCACGATGTACTGCAGGAGGGCGTTGAAGAGGTAGACCAGCAGCAGACCCGCAGCGGCGATGCTGATGATGCGCCACTCTCCTGCCGGCAGTAGCCGGTCGATGAAGAGCTGCACGGCAATGGGAAAGCCCAGCTCCAGCAGGCCAAGCACGACGGCGCTGCTGAAATCGAGTGCGAAGAGCTTTTTGTAGGGTCGATAGTAGGTGAAGAACCTGCGGATCACCGACCAATGATACCCGGCCGCCCCGAAAGGGCAAGGGGCGCAGAAAATCGCCACCGTGATAGAGTTCGACGTGCACAGTGTGAGGACCAGCACGGAGCCCCCAGAGCCATTTCTCGTCGAACAGCCGGCCTTCCAGGGAACCCTGGGAGAGCTCACCTGGGCGCTCCGCAACGGCAGCGTCGAGGCCGGCGCCATCGACCTGCTGGGACTCGTGAAGTCTTACCTCGGCTACTTCGAGGAGTTCTCTGCCTTAAACCTGGAAGTGGCCAGCCAGGCCTTGCCGGGCGTTGCCCAGGTGATCGAGCTCAAACTGCGGCTGCTGCTGCCCAGGCCACCGCGTGAAGACAGCGAGGAGTCGCAGGAGGTGTTCGAGGAAACCCTCGAGGCCGTCTCGATGCTCGAAGAGCTGGAGGACGCCATCGACTTCCTGCGCCAGCGCCGCCGCGAACGACGCCTGATGCTGCCGGCGCACACGCCGCGGCCCCCCTACCCCCGCAAGAGCCGGCCGCTCAACACCGGGCCAAAGGAGCTTGCCCGCCTGGCCTCCAGGTACCGGACAGGCTCCTACTTCGAGATGGCCACGCCCCGGCTCACCGTGAGCGGTGCGATGAAGAACCTGCTCGACCGGCTGCGCAGCTGGGGGCGCCGCAAACTCCACGAGGCGGCGGGGGGAAGGGAGTGGGGCGAGCTGAGCGTCTACTTCGTCGGGATGCTCGAACTCGTCCGCTCCGGCGACGTACGGGCAAGCCAGGAGGAGCCGTTCGGGGAGATCGAGCTGGAGCTCACTCCCGGTCGCAACGGCAAGGCCGCCCCGCGCGAAGAGAAGCCGGCGCCGGTCGAGGCGTAACCGTCCCGCCCGCGGCCTAGTCCAGGAACGGGTCGATGTTGCTCTTCACGTGCCGGGTGTCGTTGACCCTTTCGATGAGCACATCGTCGCCCCGGAAGATGAGGCGGCTTATCGAGCTGTGGCGAAGCGCAATCCGCTTGCGCCACGCGGGTTTCTCCACCCCCATGATGTGGGACAGGAGCATCTGGATGGTGCCGGAGTGGGTCACTGCCACGATGTGCGGCAGCCGCGGCAACTCCTCGAACCACTCGACTGCCCGGGCACGCAGCTCCCCGTACGACTCCCCGCCCGGGGCGCGCCTGGCAAACGGGTCCCCCAGCCACCACTGCCACTTCTCCATAGAGGCGTTCTCCTCGGGAGTCCTGCCCTGGAACTCCCCGAAATCGAGCTCCATGAGGCGGCGGTCAACGGTGATCTCCCGGTGCGGGAATGCCGTACGGGCGGTCTCGTGGGCGCGCACGAGCGGGCTGGAGTAGAGGAGGTCGACGGAGCTCTCCCCCACGCGCTCGCCCAAGAGTCGGGCCTGCCTGCGCCCCTCGTCGGAGAGCGGGCAGTCCAGGTGCCCCTGAAGCTTGCCGGTTGAATTCCAGTCTGTTACTGCGTGACGTATCAGCGTTAGCCTTCGCATAGCGGCGTTCCGAGTCTACCAGCGAACCGCCGACTGCCATCGTCGCGGGGGCGTGGTAGCCTCCCGGACATGAGCAGTTTGCGTGGCAAGGCAGCACTGGTAACCGGTGGTTCCAAGGGCATTGGCCTGGGTGTGGCCCAGGCTCTGGTAGCTGAAGGGGTGGACGTCGCCATTACCGCCCGCAATGAGGAGCAGGTTGAGGAGGCCGCCCGGGAACTGAACGAGGCAGGCCCCGGCCGGGCGCTTGGCCTCGTATGCGACGTGCGCGACTACGACCAGCAGGCGCAGGTCGTGGACCGGGTTGTGGCACAGTTCGGCAAGCTCGACGTGGTGATTGCGAACGCCGGCATCGGTCATTACGCGCCCGTGGACGAGATGGACCCGGAGGCGTGGCAGGCGGTGATCGACACCAACCTGACCGGAGTGTTCTACACGACCCGCGCGGCCGCCCAGCAGCTGAAGAGCAACGAGGGGTACCTGATTACCGTCGCGTCCCTGGCGGGAGCGAACTTCTTCGCGGGGGGCTCGGCCTACAACGCCAGCAAGTTCGGGCTGGTCGGCTTCACCCAGGCAGCGATGCTGGACCTGCGCGGCTACGGCGTGAAGACGACCACCATCATGCCCGGCTCGGTCTCCTCCTACTTCAACGAGAACGAACCCGGCGAGAAGGATGCCTGGAAGATCCAGCCGGAAGACATAGGCGAGATGATCGTCTACCTTCTGAAGACGCCGCAGCGCACGCTGCCATCGAAGATCGAGGTCAGGCCCACGACGCCACCCTCCGCGAAAAAATGATGCAGTCCGGGCGCCACTGCACCCCGTGGGTCAGCGGCGCCGGAAGTGCCTGCGGCTACGCTCCCGCCCCTGCACACGCCAGCGGGTCTCGCTTACCCCGTGGCGCATGTTGACGATGCGGGCAAGCGTAAAGAGCAGGTCCGACAGGCGGTTCAGGTAAGTCGCCACGTGCGGGTTGATCTCCTCCAGGGCGGCGAGTGCCACCACCTCCCGCTCGGCCCGGCGCACCACGGCGCGGGCGACGTGCAGGGCCGCAGCTGTCTCGGCCCCTCCCGGCAACACGAAGGAGTTCAGCGGATCGAGCTCCTCGGTGAAGTAGTCGATCACCTCCTCCAGCCACTGCACGTCCTGCTCGACGATCGGTTCTATCTTCTCGCGCTGTCGCGCGTCGAGCGGCGTCGCCAGATCGGCGCCAACATCGAAGAGGGCGTTCTGAACCTCGCGCAGCACCTCATCGACCTCCGGTTCTTGGCTGGAGGAGCGCGCCAGGCCCAGCCAGGTGTTCGCCTCGTCCACGCTTCCGTAGGCGTTTACGCGGGGGTCGCTCTTCATGCGCCGTTCGCTGCCGTAGAGTCCAGTGCTCCCCTTGTCGCCGGTCCTCGTATATATCCTCATGGAGGCAGCATAGCCGAGCGAGGGTGCCGGCGAAGGGTTGGACCCGCCTCCAGTTACAATGCGGCAGGCGCACCCCTTCGGCATGGGAGCGCCTGCGCAGGGTGGCGACGCCCGGTCGCGGCCACGTGCGCAGAACGGAGGAACAGTGGAGCTGCTCGACCAGATAATCGCCTACCAGGTGTTCGGAAATACCCTCCTGCAATGGTTGCTGGCGCTGGTGGCGTTCGTGGCGACCGTACTGCTGCTGAACGTCCTGCGCGGTGTGCTTGCCCGGCGCGTCACGCGGGGGGCCCGGCGCAATGGTTTCCGCTGGGACCGCCTGCTCCTGGAACTTCTGGGCAGCACCCGCGGCTGGCTCATCACCGCCGCCGGGCTCTTCGTGGCGACCCGGTTCCTCGAAATCGCTCAGCCTTACGAGGGGTACATCTCGCAGCTGTTCATCATCCTGGTGATCCTGCAGGTGGCCCTCTGGGGCAACCAGGCGATCACCTACTCGGTGGATCAGTACAAGGCCCGCGAGGACCTGGATGGCGGGCGCCGCAACTCGCTGGCCGCCCTCTCCTTCGTTGGCCGGCTGGTGCTCTACTCGATACTGGGCCTGCTGGTTCTCGAGAACCTGGGGGTCGATATTACCGCCCTGGTGGCCGGCCTGGGCATCGGCTCGATCGCCGTGGCACTCGCGGTACAGGGGATCCTCACCGACCTGTTCGGCTCCCTGTCGATCATCTTCGACAAGCCGTTCGAGATTGGCGACTACATCGTGGTGGGGGACCTGTCAGGGAACGTCGAGAACATTGGCCTGCGCACGACCAGGCTGCGCAGCCTTAGCGGCGAGCAGCTGGTGTTCGCCAACAGCGACCTGCTGAACAGCAGGATCCACAACTACAAGAGGATGGCCGAACGGCGGGTGGCGTTCCAGGTGCGCGTCGAGTACGGCACGCCCAGGCACGTGCTCGAGCAGATCCCCGACATTATTCGCCAGGCGGTCGAGAGGAACGAGCTGGTGCGCTTCGACCGGTCCCACTTCGCCACGTTCGGGCCGGAGGCGCTGGAGTTCGAGACGGTCTACTACGTTCTCGACTCGGCCTACGGCGTGTTCATGGACATCCAGCAGAACATCAATTTCGAGATCTACGAGCGCTTCCAGGAGATTGGCGCCCCGTTCGCCCTGCAGGCGCGGGTAGTCGAACTGCGCAGCGGCAGGCAAATGCCCCAGATCGAGATCAGCAGCAGTACGCTCAGCAGCGCTCCCGGAACCGCCACCTGATCACGGCACCCGTCAGTTTGCAGGCTGCTTCTCGCGGCCGAACCGCTTCTCTACATACTCCTCGATCATCACGTTGAACTGCGCGGCGATGTCGGGTCCCTGCAGGGTAGCCACCAGTTCCCCGTCCCGGTAGACGGGTGCCTTGGGCGATTCGCCGGTACCAGGCAGAGAAATACCGATGTCCGCATGCCTCGACTCCCCCGGCCCGTTCACGACGCAACCCATGACCGCCACCCGCAACTCCTCCACACCGGGGTAGGTGTCACGCCACACGGGCATTTGCCCCTTCAGGTAGGCCTGGATATCGCGCGCCATCTCCTGGAAGAGGGTCGAGGTGGTACGCCCGCAGCCGGGGCAGGCGGTCACCGTCGGGGCGAAGCTGCGCAGTTCAAGCGACTGGAGGATCTCCTGGGCGATCTCCACCTCGCGTTCCCGCGGGGCACCGGGGTCGGGCGTCAGGGAAACCCGGATGGTGTCACCGATGCCCTGGGCGAGCAGCGGCCCCAGCGCGCTGGCGCTTGATACGGCGCCCTTGATGCCCATCCCCGCCTCGGTGAGACCCAGGTGGAGGGGGTAGTCGCAGCGTGCGGCCAGCTCGCGGTAGACCTTCCAGAGCTCGGGCACCCGGCTCACCTTGGCCGAGATGATGATCTTGTCGTGCCCCAGCCCATGCTCCTGCGCGAGTTCCGCGGAGATGAGGGCCGAACGCACCATCGCCTCCGTCAGGACCTCCTGGGCCTCCAACGGCTCCTCCCGTTCGGCGTTCTCATCCATGAGCGCCGTCAGCAGCGCGCTGTCGAGGGACCCCCAGTTGACCCCTATGCGCACCGGCTTGTCGTGCTCCCGGGCGATCCCGATTATCTGCAGGAAGTTCTCGTCACGCCGCTTGCCGACGCCCACGTTTCCCGGGTTGATCCGGTACTTGTCCAGCGCGGCAGCGCATTCGGGATAGCGGGAGAGCAGCTGGTGACCGTTGAAGTGGAAGTCGCCCACGAGCGGTACGTTAACCCCGGCCTGCTGCAGCAGCCGCCTGATCTCGGGAACTGCCTGTGCCGCGGCGGGCGTGTTCACGGTGATGCGCACGATCTCGCTGCCGGCGCGGGCCAGCTCCATCACCTGGTTGGCGGTGGCCTGCGCGTCGGCTGTATCGGTGTTCGTCATGCTCTGCACGACGACGGGGTGTTGGCTTCCTACCGGGACTTGCCCCACCCAGACGGTGGGGGTGGGGCGCCTGACGGTCTCACTCATCAAGGAACAGTGTATACGTACGCCCTTTCGCACGGGCGGCCCGTACTACCCGTCAGGGTCGGGGGGCAGAGAAATCCGCACACCCCACCAGCTCCGTATCGTCGCTGCGGCTGAACACGTTCAGGTGGAACTCCTGGCCTGCCAGGTCCTCGAAGCGTTCGTGGATGACGCGGGTACCGAGAACGTTTCCCTCGGCGATCCGTTCCAGCGAGCGGGTGCGGCTGGAGACGGTGCCGCAGCTGCCTTCGTAGATCGAAGAGCGGTAGGACGCGGCCGGGTCAGGGTTGTCGAGCAGGACGCTCAGTACGGTCCGGTCACCCGTCATTTCGGTGAGCATGACGCTGCCGGTCACACCGGTGCGGCCTACGGGTTCGATGGGGAAGCTCATTCGCTGCGGCTCCCGGCCGTCCAATGCTGCTCCGGGCCGCGTCTCCAGCTCGCGGATCGGCGAGCCTTCGGTGCGCTCCTCGGCAGCGGCATCGCGGTCGGCAACCCGCTCGGCGGGGGCGGTGAGCCAGGTGCGCCTGGTGGCCGGTTCCTCAGGTTCGGTTACCGGCTGGGCCGGTACGCCCTGTGGCGCCTCCTGCGCGGGTTCGGCAGGGACGGGATCGACAGGTTGCACGACAGGCGGGGCGGGCTCTGGCTGGGCGTGCTCTTCGGGAGCAGGCTCCGGCTGGGCGGCAGGCTCTTCCGGAGCGGGCTCCGGTTCCGCCGCGACGGGTGGGGCTTCGCCCTCACCCGCCGCCTCATCTGCACCGGCCTGCGACTCCTCTGGACTGCCGTCAGCAGCGGCACCCCAGGAAGCGACAAGGACGGGAGCGTTCGTCGAGCTTCCGTCGAACGAGTAGGCGTTACGAACCGCACCCTCCTGCGGATTCTGGGGCGTGAAGATCAGCACCAGGTCGAAGGGGCCGTCGGCAGGCGCCACTTCGCTCAACAGGGGGAGCAGGTCGGGCGTCTCGTACTGACCGCCGGCTTCCCACGGTTCGATGCTCCAGCTCGCCTGCGCGTCGCTTGCCGGGCGGCCGCTCAGGTCGAACCCCGCCTCCCCGTCGGCAACGTTGGCGAAGGGAGCAACCTCGCCCGTCTGGGCGCGGATGGTCACGGCGACGGGCTCGGAATCGGACTGTACGGCTGTGAAACGCACGGCAAGCCGTTCCGGAAGGCCATCGGGGAACTCGAGCCCGCTGAAGTGGAGCCCGACCAGTTGCGGTCCATGATCCGCATCGAAGCCCAGCTCCAGGTCGCTGCTCACGAGGTAGCTGTACCCCGCCGGCCACCGTTCGGCGTCGGAGAGCGAACCTTCCAGGAACTCCTCTGCGTCGCCCGCCGACGAGTCGATGGGAAACTCGAGAGTCTCCTGCTGTGCAAGACCGCTGGAGAGAAGCAGGCCGGACAGAAGCAGCAGGCCGGCCCTCTTGAATAGATTGGTCACGTGAATCCTCCCCTTCGAGATGTTCTCGCCCCGGGAAGGGTCACGCAGGGCGCGCGGCCCGGCTGCCCTCCCCGATCTGCTGGTGGAGGGGCAGCGTGTCAGGTCCGGGCGCGGATCAGTGTCGTCCCCGCCTCGCCTGAAACTGCCAGCTGCCCCTCCGGCTGGCAAGAAGTATATGTGGAAGATGTGACCCGACCGGGTGCGCTTTGCACTGAAAGTGTGCCCAGGTCACCTTTCAGGAGGTCTTGTCGCGAACGTCTATGGCGGCAAGCACTTCGTCCTTCAGGGAGCCGCACACGGAGACCGCCTCATTCCCGTAGATGGTCTCCCTGCCCGACCAGTCGCCGAAGTACCCCCCTGCCTCCCGCAGGAGTACGGGGAACGGGCCGCAATCCCAGGGATTCATGGCGGGATCGAGCATCACTTCCAGGCGGCCGGTCGCGACGAGCGCATGGCCGTAGGCGTCGGACCAGCCCGGCCGGTAGGAGGATGCGGCCACGATGTTGCGCCACGCCTGGCTGCGCCCGTACCGCTCGAATGAGGCGGCATCGGTGAACGACACGAATGCCTGGGCAAGGTCGCTCGTGGATCTCGTCCAGCAACGCTGCCCGTTGAGGTAGCAGCCCTCGCCGCGGGCGGCCCAGACGGTCTCCCCAAGTGCGGGAAAGTGGGCGACCCCAACCTCGATGTTGCCTTCCACCTCGAGGGCCAACAGGACGCCGTAGAGGGGCACGCCGCGGATGAACGACTTCGTACCGTCGATGGGGTCGACGATCCAGCGCCTGCTGGCACCAGCGTCCTCCTCGCCGAACTCCTCACCCAGGATGCCGAACCTGGGGTAGGCGTCGTTGATGCGGGAGCGCACGTACTCCTCTGCCTCCCTGTCGGCCACCGTTACCGGCGAGAGGTCCTCCTTCTCCTCCACCCCGGTCCCGCGCTGGAAGTAACCCAGGGTAATGCGGCCGGCCTGCACCGCCGTATCGATTGCGAAATCCAGCTGTTCACGTCGCTCGCTCAACTTGCGCCTCCAGAACCAGCAGTCTAGCCCGCACGCGCAGGTGCTACCATCCGAACCATGCTCTTCGAACGCTCTCATCTCGAACGGAACGAGCGCTCGACTCTGGCCTCCTACGCCTGCTTCGCGGAAGCGTCGCGCGGGAGAATATACCCGGAGTCGGAAAGCGCCTACCGCACCGCCTACCAGAAGGACCGTGACCGGGTGATCCACACGAGCGCCTTCCGCCGCCTCGAATACAAGACCCAGGTCTTCGTCAACTACGAGGGCGACTACTACCGCACCCGGTTGACCCACACGCTGGAGGTTGCGCAGGTGGGCAAGGCGATCTCACGCGCGCTGGGCCTCAACGAGGATCTGGCCGAGACCATCGCGCTGGCCCACGACCTGGGCCACCCGCCCTTCGGCCACGCGGGCGAGAGCACCCTCAACCGGCTGGCGAAGGAGGCCGGCGGGTTCGACCACAACAAGCAGAGCCTGCGTATCGTCACCAAGCTGGAGCGGCGCTACCCCGACTTCCCGGGCCTGAACCTCACCTGGGAGACGCTCGAGGGGATCATGAAGCACGAGACCGAGTACGACGTGCCGGACAGCGAGTGGGAGCCGGACAAGCGGCCCAGCCTGGAGGCGCAGGTAGTCAACGCCGCCGACGAGCTCGCCTACAACGCTCACGATCTCGATGACGGCCTGCGTTCAGGGCACCTGCAGCCTGCGCAGATATACGAGGTGCCGGTAATTGGCAGGCTCATGGATGAGCTGGCGATCGATCCGCGGACTTTCGACCGCAACCAGCGTTACACCCTGATCCGTGAGCTGCTGGGGCTCATGATCGAGGACACCATCCGGGCCACCCACGATGCCATCCGGTCCGCAGGCGTCGAGACTTTGGAGGATGTCCGGGATGCGGAGGCCCCGCTGGTCAGCAACTCGGCACAGCTCGCCCCCCAGCTGCGCGAGCTGAAGTCGTTCCTCTACCACAACTTCTACTTCCACTATCGGCTCATCCGCATGACCAGGAAGGCCGATTCGATCCTGCAGAGCCTTTTCGACGCCTACATCGACACCCCGCAAATGCTGCCGCCGCACGTTCAGGAAAACGTGGGCGAGCGCGGGCTGGTCCGCTCGGTCACCGACTACATCTCCGGCATGACAGACCGGTACGCGATTGACGAGTACCGCCGCCTGTTCGATCCGCTCTCGCTCACCTGAGGAGCCGCCACGGCAAGCCCAATACGAGTGCGGCCCCGGAAGCTTTCCGCTCCGGGGCCGCCCAGTCAGGGCGTAGTTGCCGGAGTTACTGGGCGAGTCCAAGCAGCTGGCCGCTGCCGGCGTCCCGCACCCAGGCGTAATCGAAACCGCCGCGCAGCACCCGCACCATCGTCCAGGGGCTGGTGAGCGCCTGGGTGACGATCGCATCGGGGGCCGGCTCGGTGATGTTGACGTCGACGAACAGCTCTGCCCCGCGCTGGCTCACGTTCTCGACCGAGACGCCGTGGCCACCCGTTGGCCTGCTCCCCAGGAAGATGGCCACGACCCTTTCCCTGGTGAAGTCCACCTCGGGCAGCGGCGGCGGCTGCAGCAGGTTCGCATGCGCCTCGCTCCAGGCCCGGGCGAAGCTGCTGTTGTCGGCGATGAGCCGGAACGACTCGTCGGTCACCGCCGCATTGTCGCCCTGTTGCAGCGGTTCCCACACGAGCCGCTCCTGCGCCGGTGCAGCGGAAGTCTGCAGGGCCGAGAACTGCGTCTGCACGTAGAGGCCGGTACGCAGGTACTCCTGGGCGCCAGCGGCTGCACGCGGCGCCGCGGGAATCTCGTCCAGCAGCGTGACGGCCACCGGGCCGCCCAGGCTTTCGAAATGCTCCTGGAGGGCGAGCGCCTCGCGCCGTTCCAGTTCGCCCAGGCCCTGCAGGCCGTTCAGCAGCGGTCTGGGCACCACCGGCACATCGATGCCCGGCCTGCCGTCGCCCAGCAGCCTGAACCAGACGTTGCCGTCGTAGTAGAAGATCGGGCCGGTGTCGGCGTGAACCCGCACCCGCATGTCGCTGCTGCGGGGCACCTGGTAAACCTCGCTGGGTGGGGTGGCCAGGCCGGGGATGCGCTCGCGCAGGTAGGGGGCGTCGCCCACGCCGAGGGCGCCCTCGATCGCAAGTGAGTCCTCGCTCTCGCCGCGGTAGCGGGTGAGCTCGGTGACCTGGTCACCGAACATGAGCGTGGTGGGCGTGCCGTAGAACCAGGTGATCCGGGTGTTCTGCTGCCCGTAGAGGACGACCTCGTGAATCCGCGGTAGCCCGTCGGGCGCGCAGGCGGCGATGAACAGTAACGGTAGAAGCGCCAGCAGGACGCGCATGAGACCTCCTTAGACGAGCAATGCTACCACCAGAGCGGGCTGGTAGACTTGAGTCCGTGCAGGGTGTGCGTGCGAGGGTACTTATTGTCTCGGCCTCGATCGGGGGCGGGCACGTGGCCGCCGGCCGGGCGCTCGAAGGAGCCTTCGCCAGGCTGGGCTGCGAGACGCTGCACGTCGACCTGCTAGATTACACGTCGGCGCCCTTCCGGCGCCTCTACCGCCAGGCCTACTTCGACCTGCTGCGCACGGCGCCCGAGATGGTCGACTGGCTGGGCAAGCGCCTCGATCGGGCTCCGCGGCAGTCGCGCCTGCGCAACCTGAGGCTCAGGGCGCGCCTGATTCGCCTGATCTCTTACCACCTGCCGCGCACCATCCGCGCCTACCGGCCCACCGTGCTCGTACACACCCACTTCCTGCCGCCCGAAATGTTCTCCGTTCGCGCCCGCGTGCCGCTGCCGCAATCTGTGGTCGTCACGGATTTCGCAGCTCACCGGCTGTGGGTGCAGCCCGGGGTAGGCAGGTATTACGTGGCTGCCGATGAGGTGAAGGCCCACATGCTGAGCATGGGCGTCGGGCCGGAACACGTGCGGGTAAGCGGCATCCCGATCGATTTCCGCTTCGCGCAGCTCCCCTCCCGGGAGGCGGCGCGCCGGTCACTGGGCTACGGAACCGGCCGGGACCTGCTGCTGCTGATGGCGGGTGGGATGAGCGGGGGCACCCTCCGCGAGGTCCTCCACCAGCTGCGCAACATGCGCCTGCACCTGCAGATCGTCGTCGTGTGCGGCCGCAGCCCCGACTTGCGCAACATCGCGTTCGAAATGCTCGACGGCTACGAGGGACCGGTGCAGTTCGACGTGCAGGGGCTAAGCAGCGAGGTGCCGATCCTGATGGCAGCGGCCGACCTGCTCATCGGCAAGCCCGGCGGGCTCACCACCAGCGAGGCGCTGGCCAGCGGCCTCCCCTTCGCCATCGTGGACCCCTACCCCCTGCAGGAGGAGGCCAACGCCAACTACCTGCTGGAGTATGGCGCCGGAATGCGCATCGAGCCGCTCAGCACGCTGGAACTCAAGGTTGGCCGCTTCCTTGGCGACAGGGAGCGCCGCACGAGGATGAGTCGGGCCGCCAGCGAGGTGGGCAAACCGCACGCCTCCTTCGAGATAGCGACCGACCTGCTGGAGAACCCGCTGCCCACTCCCTATCACTACTGACGTAAGGACGATGCCATGCTTCTGATCCCCCGCCTACGCCATATCCTCCTGGCCCTGAGCCTGCTGCTGGGCGCAGCCTCCTCCCAGGAGGCAAACGACTGGGACATAGTCGTCGTCGGTTCCGAACCGGAGGCGATCGCCGCAGCGGTCAGTGCGGCCGAGGAAGGCGCGAGCACGCTCCTGATCACCGGGCACGACCGCCTGGGGGGCCTGTTCGTGCTGGGCGAGCTGAACGTGCTGGACCTGCGGACCCAGCCCGTGAACCTGCAGAAGGGCCTCTTCGAACGCTGGTGGAACCTGGTGGGCCGGGGCCATTCGTTCGATGTCCGGCGGGCCCAGCGGGCGTTCGAGCGGTTGCTCGACGAGGCGGGCGTGACCGTCCGCACGGGTGCAGACGAAATGGTGCCGGTCATGGAGGGCCGCCAGGTCGTGGGCGTGCGCTCGGGAGATGACGTTTTCCACGCCGGACAGGTCATCGACGGTACCGCCGACATGGACTTCGGCGCCCTGGCCGGAGCCGGCTACACGGTGGGGTTCGAATCGCTGGGCCTGAAGGCACGCATGGTCGACACGCTCGTCTTCCGCATCGACGGGGTCGACTGGCAGGCCCTGCGCCGCGGTGTACGCGAGCGCGGCCGCGACTACGCCATCCAGGACGAGTGGGTGGCCTGGGGCCACTTCGGCGGCTATCCCGCCGCCTACCGGGCGCAGGAGGACGGCATTCGCCTGCGGGGCCTGAACCTGGGCCTGCAGGAGGACGGCAGTGTCCTTGTCAACGCGCTGCTGATCCACGACATCGATCCCTTCGACAGCGCCAGCATCGCAGAGGGCCGGGCACGTGCGGAGCGGGAGGCGCCCCGCGTCGTTGCCTACCTTGCCGAAGAGCTGCCCGGCTTCGCGAATGCGACCTACTCCGGCGCCGCCCAGACCCTCTACATCCGCGAATCCCGGCATCTGCAGGCGCAGTGCACGCTTACTGTCGACGACGTGATGGACAACCGCGTCACCCCGCTGGACATTGCCGCAGGCGGCTACCCGCTCGACGTGCAGATCCTCACCAGGAGCGACACCGGCTTCGTGTTCGGGGCGCCCGAAATCTACGGGGTGCAGCTGTGCGTCGCGGTTCCGCAGGACGTGAGCGGCCTGTGGGTCGTGGGCAAGGCGGCCGGCTACGACCCGATCGCCGCCTCCAGCGCACGCGTGGTGCCGTTCGGAATGAATGTGGCCGAGGCGGTGGGGGTGGCCGCAGCCCGGGCCGTCCGCGCCGGCGCCGAGCCGGCACAGTTCGCCGCCGACGAGGCGCAGATCGCCGGCCTTCGCGAGCGGCTGCTGGAGCGCGGCGCCTACCTGCCGCCCGTGGCCGCCCGGGAACCGGTGGGGCCCTCCGACCATCCGCACTACGGGGCGTACCGGCTCATGCTGAGCCGCGGGCTCGCCCTGGGCGGCTACAGCAACGACCCGAGGCTGCACCAGGAGACGACGGCACTGAGCTTCGTCTACCTGCTGAGCAACGTGCTGGAGAGGTTCTTTGGCCTGGATGGCGCCGGCACGCAGCTGGTGGCGCTGGTCGGTACCCCCGAGGGGCCGCTTACACCGGAGAACGCCAACCACAGCTCCCGGGCGGCGGCCTGCCTGCTGAATGCCTGCGAAAGCGGGGACATCGCCGTGGAGGAGCTGGTCGGGGCCGCCCCCGGCGACACGCTGTCCCGGGGGGCCGCCTACGAGGTGGCCGCCGCCCTCATCGAGGCGCTGCGCGAAGAGTAGGTCCCTCAGGCGTCTTCCGGCTCTACCCTTACCAGCACGGTTTGCGGTGCAGTCTCCCCGGACTGTCCGCTTTCCAGCCGGTCGAGCGCGACACGCATGGCCGCCTCGCCGGCGGCGATGCCCTCCGGCGAACGGTGGAAATCCCACCAGCTGATGGGCGGGGTGGTCTGCACCAGCAGCGCCCCTTCCGGAACGAGTTGCGGCTTCAGGTACGACTGGAGGGCACAGCCCAGGCCGGCGGCCAGGTCACGTAGCGGCACCCGGGGGTGCAGCTTCCAGCTGCTCCGTGCCCACGCCCGACCCGCACGCGAGCCGGCCACCGTCCGGAGCAGCCTGAGCAGCCGCGACTCGCCGGGCACCAGGCCCGCGTGGATGCCGATCATCCTGTCAGGTTTGAGCGACCGGAGGGCTTCAAAGGGCACAGCCTGGACGAACCCGCCGTCGATGAGCGTTCTTCCGTCCAGTTTCCTGGGGGCGAAGATCATGGGCAGGGCGCTGGAAGCCACGACCGCGCTGGCGATGCTGCCCTCCCTCAGAACTGCCAGCTCACCGGTCGCCAGGTCCGTGCAGGCGATGGCCAGGGGCCGCTCGCACTCCTCGATGGCAGCGCCGAAGAATATCTTCCGGTCCAGCCACCGCTCCAGCCTCCTGCCGTGAATGAGCGCGGCCCTGTGCAAGCCGAAGTCTATTCCCGTTGCCCACAGCTCCAGCAGGTTCTGGCTGCGCACCAGCCGCTCGATCTCCAGCGCCGGCATGCCGAGCGCGTACAGCGCCGCTATTATGGCCCCGTACGACGTGCCGGCCAGAACCTGGGGGATTTCGCCACGCTCTTCGAGGACCTTGAGGGCACCTATGTGGGCCACGCCGCGGGCGGTCCCGCCACCCAGGGCGAGACCCAGCGAAGCCCCCGAGGATCGCATGGCGCACACGTTCAATCGTACCCCGCTGCCCCGGTGGTACGATTGCGCTGATGGCTGCCATCTACCAGCAGGCCAGGCCCCAGACTTTCGAGCAGGTCGTTGGACAGGAGCACGTCAAGGAGGTGCTCCAGGCGGCGCTGCAGCATGGGCGCACCGGCCACGCCTACCTCTTCTCGGGCCCCCGCGGCGTCGGCAAGACCACGACCGCGCGCCTCCTCGCCATGGCATTGAACTGCGAAGCTGCGGGTGCGAAACCCTGCGGGCAGTGCGAAAGCTGCCTGGCGGTACGCGAGGGCGGCCACCCGGATGTAATCGAACTGGACGCCGCCTCGAACAACTCCGTCGAGGACATCAGGGAGCTGCGCGAGCGTACGACACTCGCCTCCATGCGGGGCGGGGCCCGGGTGTGGATCCTCGACGAGGCGCACATGCTCAGCAAGGCGGCCGCCAACGCCCTCCTGAAGACGCTCGAGGAGCCCCCCGCCGGACTTGTCTTCATCCTGGCCACGACGGAGCCGGAGAAGCTGCCGCCGACCGTACTCTCCCGCTGTCAGCACTTCCGCTTCAGGCGCCTTTCCGAGGCAGAGATCCTCCGGAAGCTGCAAACCATCTGCGCCAGCGCCGGTGTCGACGCCCAGGAGGAGGCCCTGCAGCTGGTCGCGGCCGCGGCCGACGGTGCGATGCGCGACGCCGAATCGCTCCTGGAGCGGCTGCTCGCGCCCGGTACGGCGATCACCCGGAGCGATGCGGAGGCCGCCCTGGGCCTGCCCCCTCGCCACCGGATCGAGCGCCTTGCCCAGGCGGTCACGGAGAGCGACATGGGGCGCGTCTTCGAGGAGGCCCACTCGCTCTACTGGGACGGCTACGCGCCAAGATCGCTGGCCGAGAATGTCACCGCCGCCCTGCGTGACGAACTGCGCGCCCTGGTGACCGGTAAAGCGTCCGGGCGGGACCCCGCTCAGGAGGCCCGCTTGCTGCAGCTCATCCGGGTCCTCGACGACGAGCAGGAGCGCTTCGTGAGGCGCGATGACCTGTACAGCCTGGAGGTGGCGCTGCTCAAGGCCATTGCCGGCACCGCCGCCCCCCGGAAGGAAGCGGGCTTCGACGAGGTGCAGGTCCGCGAGCCCGCATCGCAGGGCGCGCCGGAAACCGGGCCTGCCCGGACCCGGCAGCCCGCTCCGCAGCCCGCTGCAGCCGCCACCGACCTGCCCCCCTTCGATCCCACGGGCCGCAGCGCGCCAGCACCCGTCACTACGCAGGACGCACCGTCCGCACCGCGTACCGGACAGCCGCAGGCCAACGCCCCAAGGGAGCCCCAGGCGGCGCCGAAGCTCGACTGGCACCGGATCAAGGGCAGGGCCAACCCGCAACTGAAGGCCTTCCTGGCCCCCGCGCGGGAGACGGTGGAGGGCAACCAGATCATCATCCGCTACCGGGACACCCACCGGTTCCACTTCAATCAGCTGAAGGCGCGGCAGGATGAACTCGCCCGGCTCATCGAAGAGGTTGCCGGACCGGGCTTCGAGTTCCGCATCGAGGGACCGGGTGACACTGCAGTAAAAAAGCCCTGACGGGGCGGCCGCCGCAGGCAGCCGTCCCGTCAGC
>CALKAI010000076.1 GCA_937983275.1 uncultured Trueperaceae bacterium
GTTCAGGCAGAGGCAATCCGTCGCTCCACCCACCTCCCCCACGGCGGCACCAGCCGCTCGGGCTACTACGCCATAGGCCCGTCCCGGCCGCAGCTGCTGGAGAGGCTGTGGCAGGTGAGCGTGGACGAGGGGCCGCAGTGGCCTGCCGGCGTCGGCGCCGCGCAGGGGTACATCCTTCTGGGCCTGCGCAGCGACGAGGCGGTCGCCCTGCGGGCCGCCGATGGTGCCGTGGTGGGCAGCTTCACCGTTCCCGACGAGGTGAGCAGCGCCCCCCTCTACTCCAACGGCCGGCTCTACATCCTGAGCCGCGACGGGGGCGTGTTCGCCGTGAGCTGGCCCAAAGGCGACCCGCTGTGGAGCAACCGCGACCTTGATGCTGTGGGACTGCAACCGCACGGCGACCGGCTGCTCGTGACGTCAGGCCAGGGCGCGCTGGTGTGCTTCGCCAAGGACCTCGAGCCCCTGTGGCGCTACGAGGCCGGCTCGCCGGCCACCACGCCGCCGGTGGTCCACCGGGGCGCGGCGGCTTTCGCGACGGCCGACGGCTGGCTGCACCTGGTCGACACGGTCACCGGCGGCGGCAAACTCAAGATCGAGGTGGGGGCGCTGCTGACCGCGCCCGCTGCCTCGGCAGGCGTGCTCCTGCTGCCGGTACGCACCGGCGAACTGCACGGCTTCGACATCGAGAAGCGCGAGGTGTTGTGGACCTACGACGTCGACGGCGAGATCTACGGCGCCCCGGCCGTCTGGGACGGCCGGGTCTACCTGAGCTCCTGGGGCCGCACCCTCCACTGCGTGTCGCTGCGCAGCGGCGACGACCTGTGGGAGGCGACACTCGATGCGCCCATCACCGCCTCCCCGGTCGTCGCCGCCGGTGTCGTCTACGTGGTCACCGAGAACGGCGAGGTGCTCGCCTACGACGCGCGCTGCGGCGAGAAGCTGTGGCGCGAGCGGATCTCGCACGCGCCCATTCAGGCCAGCCCCCTGCCCCTGGGAAGCCGGCTCATCGTGGCCTCCCTGGACGGCACCGTCACCGCATTTGGATGAGTTGAGCCTGCCGCTCCTGGGTGACCGAGGCCAGCGCCAGCGCGCGGATGTCCTCTGAGGTCACCTGCCCCTGCCGGTCGCACAGCTCCTTGAACTCGCCGAACAGGCTGTTCACCTGCTCGTCGCCGAAGCCCGTGAAGCCCAGCCGCGTGAGCGTCTCCCGGAAGGCGCGCCGACCGGAGTGCTTGCCCATGACGAGCACTCCCGCGTCGCGGCCGACTGACTCTGCCCTCATGATCTCGTAGGTCTCGACCGCCTTCAGCACGCCATCCTGATGGATGCCCGACTCGTGCGAGAAGGCGTTGTCGCCAACGATCGCCTTGTTGGGCGGGACGCTCATGCCGGTGAATGAGGAGACCATGCGCGAGGTGCCGTAGATCTCCCGCGTGTTGATCCCCGTGTGGACGCCCCAGAAGTCCCTGCGCGTCTCGATCGCCATCACCACCTCCTCGAGGGAGGCGTTGCCGGCCCGCTCGCCAATGCCGTTGATGGTGCACTCAACCTGGGTGGCGCCGTTGCGCACCCCGCTCAGGCTGTTCGCAACCGCGAAGCCCAGGTCGTCGTGGCAGTGCGTGCTCACGTCGACCGCCTCAACGCCCGGGACCCGCTCACGCACGTAGGCGATGAGCTCGCCGTACTCCCAGGGCATCAGGTAACCGACCGTGTCGGGAATGTTGATCGTCGTCGCGCCCGCAGCGATGGCCTCGGTGAAGATGCGCACGAGGAAGTCGGGGTCGGAACGGCCGGCATCTTCGGCAGAGAACTCCACATCATCCACATACCCCCGCGCCCGCCGCACCGCCTCCACGGCCCGCTCGACGACCTCGTCGGGCGTCATGTTCAACTTCTTCTCCATGTGCACCGGGCTCGTGGCGATGAAGGTGTGGATCCTGGGGCGGGCGCCCGCCTCGAGCGCCTGGGCGGCGCGGTCCACGTCGCCAGGGTTCGCCCGGGCGAGCGCCGCGACCGTCACCCGGCCCGACTCCTCCTGCGCCGCCCGGCTTATCTCACGCACGGAGTGGAAGTCGCCCTGCGAAGCGACCGGGAAGCCGGCCTCGATGATGTCCACTCCCAGGCGTACCAGCTGCCTGGCAATGGTGAGCTTCTGCGTCTGGTCGAGGCGCACCCCCGGTGATTGCTCGCCGTCCCGCAAAGTCGTGTCGAAGATCTTGATCCGTGACATAGGAGGCCTCCCCTACCCTCTGATGAAGGGCATCATCTTGCGGAGCTGCTTGCCGACGCGGGAGATGCCGCTCTCCTCGGTGTTGCGCCGTCCGGCGGCGAGGACCGGCTGGCCCATCTCGTTGTCCATCAGGAAGTCCTGGGCGAACTCGCCGCTTTGGATGTTTTCCAGCACCCGCTTCATCTCCGTGCGTGTTTGGCCGGTGACGATGCGGCAGCCGGTGCGGTAGTCGCCGAACTCTGCGGTATTGGAGATGGAGTGGCGCATCTTCTCGAAGCCGCCCTCGTAGATGAGGTCGACGATGAGTTTCATCTCGTGGACGCACTCGAAGTAGGCGACCTCCGGCTGATAGCCGGCCTCCACCAGCGTTTCGTAGCCGCTGCGCATGAGTTCGGTGACGCCGCCGCACAGGACGGCCTGCTCGCCGAACAGGTCGGTCTCGGTCTCCTCCTTGAAGGTCGTCTTGATGACGCCACCGCGCGTGCCACCGATAGCTTTCGCGTAGGCGAGCGCCCGCTCCTGGGCCCTGCCGCTGGCGTCCTGGTGCACGGCGAGCAGGCAGGGCACGCCGGCGCCCTCGCTGTAAACGCGGCGCACCAGGTGCCCCGGGCCCTTGGGGGCGATCATGAACACGTCCACGCCCTCCGGCGCCTGGATCTGGTTGAAGTGGACGTTGAAGCCGTGCGCGAACGCGACGGCGTCGCCCGCCTCGAGGTGCGGCCTGATCTGCGTGGCGAACACCTTCCCCTGCACCTCGTCGGGCAGGAGGATCATGACGATGCTCCCTGCGCTGGCGGCCTCGCTAACCTCCATCACCTCCAGGCCGGCGTCCTGCGCCTCCTGCCACGAGGCAGAGCCCGTCCGCAGGCCCACCACCACCCGCGCTCCCGATTCCATTGCGTTCAGGGCATGCGCATGCCCCTGCGAGCCGTAGCCGATGATTGCGATCGTTTCGTCCTTCAGGTGCTCCAGGTTTGCGTCGGAGTCGTAGTAGATTTCAGGCATTCGATAATCCTTCCGTCTGTGCAAAAGATGTGTGTCTGGGCTGCAGCCGCTCCTGACCGCCGCTGCGGGCCAGGGCGACGCGGCCGGTGCGGGTCAGTTCGACGATGCCGAAGGGCAGCATCTGGTCGATGAAGGCGTCCATCTTGCCGGCGTCGCCGGTTACCTCGAAGATCAGCGCGTCGCGGTGCACATCGACGATGCGCGCCCGGAAATCCTGGGCGATTTGCCGGATCTCCACGCGATCCTCGGGAGAGGAAACGGCGACGCGGATCAGCATCAGCTCGCGGTCGACGAAGGGCGCCTCGCTGTGGTCGATGACCTTGATGACGTCCACCAGCTTCTGCAGCTGCTTCTCGACCTGCTCGACGGTCTCCTCCTCGCCGATCACCACAAAGGTGGTGCGGGAGATGCCCGGCCGTTCCGTCTGGGCGACCGAGAGGCTCTCGATGTTGAAGCCGCGGCGGGCGAAGAGTCCGGCGATGCGCACCAGCACGCCGGGCTCGTCCCGCACGGTGACGCTCAGGACGTGGCGGCGGCTCACGCCCCCACCCCTTCCGGCTCACCCAGCGGCAGGTCGCCCACATCGTCGGGGTCCTGGTCGCCGATGATCATGTCGCCAACGCCGGCGCCGGCGGGGATCATGGGGAAGACTTTCTCTGCCTCCTCGACCTCGAAGTTCAGGACCGCGGGTTCGCCCTTGGCCAGCACCTCGCGCACGATGGAGCGCGCGCTGGCACGGTCGCTGATGTTGTAGCCGGCGATCCCGTAGGCCTCGGCGAGCCGGGCGAAGTCGGGGTTGCAGTCGGCGAGGTAGACCTCGCTGTACCGCTCGGCGTGGAACATCTCCTGCCACTGGCGCACCATGCCCAGCATCCCGTTGTTGCAGATCGCCACGATTATGGGCAGCCGGTGCTTGAAGACGGTGGCGAGCTCCTGGATGTTCATCTGGATGCTGCCGTCGCCGGTGACGACCACGACCGGTTCGCCGGGCCGGGCGAACGCCGCGCCGATGGCGGCGGGCAGGCCAAAGCCCATGGTGCCCAGGCCGCCGGAGGTGAGGAAGCTGCGGGGCCGGTCGGTGGTGAAGAGCCGCGCCGCGAACATCTGGTGCTGGCCCACGTCGGTGGTGACGATGCAGCCGCCGCCGCTCTCGTCGCGCAGCAGTTCGATGACCTCCTGCGAGACCATCCGCTCCCCCGCCCGGTAACGCTCCGGGTAGGTGGCTTTCCACTCGCGGATCGTCGTCCACCACTCGTCGATCTCCAGCTTGCCGACCTGCTCGCCCAGCTCCGGCAGGACGTTGCCCAGGTCCCCGACTACGGGGACGGTGGCGCGGATGAGCTTGGAGATCTCGGCCGGATCTATGTCGATGTGCACGATCTTCGCGTCCGGGGCGAAGCCCGAGAGTTTCCCGGTGACCCGGTCATCGAAGCGCAGGCCCGCCCCCAGGATCAGGTCGCAGCCGGTCACCGCCCGGTTCGCGGCCACGGTCCCGTGCATGCCGGGCATGCCCAGGGAGTTGGGCGCCCCGTACGGGTACGCCCCGATGCCCATGAGCGTGGAGATGACCGGGATGCCGGTGATGCGCGCGAACTCGTTCACGGCCTCGGGGCACGATTGTGCCCCGCCGCCCACCATCATCACGGGCCGCTTCGCCTCCCGTATGAGCTGCGCGGCGCGGGCGATTTGCCGCTGGTTGCCCCGGGTCGTGGGCCGGTAGCCGGGCAGGTCGACCGTGACCTCGAAGTAGCCGCTGAAGGCCGCCTGCTGAACGTCCTTGGGGATGTCTATGAGGACCGGGCCGGGCCGGCCGCTCGAGGCGATATGGAATGCCTCGGCAATCACCCGGGGGATCTCCTCGACGCTCTTCACCAGGTAGTTGTGCTTGGTGACAGGCAGAGTAATCCCGTAGACATCGGCCTCCTGAAACGCGTCCGTACCGATGAGACTGCTCGCGACGTTGCCGGTAATCGCAACGAGGGCGCTCGAATCCATCTGGGCCGTCGCCAGCCCCGTCACCAGGTTCGTTGCACCGGGCCCGCTCGTCGCGAAGACCACGCCGGGCCGGCCGCTCGCGCGGTAGTAGGCATCGGCGGCGTGCGCGGCCGCCAGCTCATGCCGCATCAGGATGTGCCTGATATCCGAATCGTAGAGCGCGTCGTAGACAGGCATGATGGCGCCGCCAGGCAGGCCGAAGACGGTGTCGACACCCTGCCTCTCCAAGGCGGCAAGTACCGCTGCCGCGCCGTTCACTCGTCGTCTCCTGCTGCCATGAACTCCTCCTGCTGCCTGTTTGGCTTGTGAAGCAATAAAAAAACCCCGCCAACAGATAGTTGACGGGGTCAAAAGTCGATACTAGTCAGCTACTAGACGACAACACCCCACACACCCACTAGTAGGACCAGTGCGTTAAGGAATGTGTGAGGTACGTGCTTCACTGGCCGGGAGTATAAGGGGTGCTACTGTTGCTGTCAACCGCGATCCCGCAACTTTACTCGCCCGTATCCGGGCGGGGATCGGGTCAAAGCGTGATCAGCTGAAAGGTCTTGCAGTGGAGCCAGGCTGCAAGATGGGGCAATACGAATTAGTTACGTTGCGCGTTGGCAACTACACCGTGAAGCCGAGGAGGTCGACGATCGAAACGCTCAGGGTATCTGGCACATCCAGGCCAAACTCGGTCGCAGGCGCGATCGCAGCACTGTTGCGTAGCGAGGGCGAAGTCGAGGTGCAGGCGATAGGCCCACATGCCGTCAATCAGGCGGTAAAGGCGATCGCCATCGCAAGGAGCTACATCGAACCGGACGGGATGGATCTCACCACCAAACCGTCCTTCGTGAAGCTGGAACTGCAGAGCGAGGAGAGGACTGCGGTGCGCTTCGCCATCATCAGGACCGAGCTCGAGGAGGAACCTGACGACGGGTCGACCCTGGCCGCCAGGCCGCGTGACGCCGGCCCGCTGCTCGACGGCGACGAGTAGGCGCGCAAACCGGATCCGGGGGCGCGGGCGCTGTGCCCGACAGGTTTATTCCTAACGGGAAAGTATAATAGAGTCTGAAGACTGACTCACCTCCTGGCACCGGCCCAGAATCGTCGCGTGTCGGGTTTCCCAACTAGGAGGAACTCTTACAAGTGCTCGGATACTACCTGATAGGACTCATCGCGTTCGTCGGCTCGCTGCTCATCCAGGGCTGGCTGCGCAATACATACGAAACCTGGTCCAAGAAGGCCAACGCTTCCGGCCTCTCCGGCCGCGATGCCGCCCTCTCCATCTTGCAGGCCAACGGCATCAACGACGTCAAGGTTGAGATGGTCCAGGGCGTCCTGACCGACCATTACGATCCCACCAAGAAGGTCGTGCGCCTCTCCGAGGCCAACTACAACCGCGCCAGCGTCGCCGCAATGGCCGTTGCCGCCCACGAGGTCGGTCACGCTATCCAGCATGCCCGCGCCTACGCGCCGCTGCAGTGGCGCACCGCCCTGCTCCCCATCGCGAGCATCGGCAGTCAGTGGGGTCCCATGCTGGCCATATTCGGCCTCTTCTTCGGTGGGGGCCCGAACTTCCTGCTCAACCTGGGCATCATCCTCTTCAGTGCCGCCGTGGTCTTCCACCTCGTGACCCTGCCCATCGAGTTTGACGCCAGCCGGCGTGCGCTCGTGCAGCTGAACGAGCTGGGCATCGTTACCCAGCAGGACTCCAGCGGTGCGCGCTCGGTGCTTACGGCCGCCGCGATGACTTACGTGGCCGCCGCTGCAACCTCGATCATGTACCTCCTCTACTTCATCATGCAGAGCCGGAGATAACCTATAGCTGCCGTCCGTCAGAAGGCAGCTGAAATCCTGCGCCGCGTACATCGCGGCGCTTTTGCTGCACCGGTGCTCGCCAGGGCTGCCAACGGGTTCGCGGATCCCCGCGACCGGGGTCTCCTCACAGACCTCGTATACGGCACGCTGCGCCATCACATCCTGCTCGACCACGCCCTGGAGCCGCTGCTCAGACACCCGGAGCGGCTCCCGGAGCTGGTACGCCACTCCCTGCGTGCCGGCGCCTACGAGCTCCTGATTCGCGGCACCAGCCGGCACGCCGCCGTCAACGACTGGGTGGAGGTCGTCAAGGCCGCGCAGCCACGTCTCTCTGGCCTCGCCAACGCAGTCCTGCGGCGGGTGGAGGCGCCCCGGGACCTCGCACCCTGGCACAGCGCCTCGCTGCCCCAGTGGCTGTGGGAGGAGTTCGCAGAGCTGCTGGGCGAGGATGCGCTGCCGGCAGCCAGGGGCATGCTCGAGCCGGAGCCGCTGTGGCTTTCGGCCGTTCGCCCGGGCGCCGCACAGTCGCTGCTGGCCAGCGGCTGCGAGGTTAAGGAGGGGCCCGTGCCGGGTTCCCTGGCGGTCCGGTCTCCTGTGCCGCTTCCGCAGCTGCCCGCCTTCAGGGAGGGGGAGGTGCAGCCTCAGAACCCCGCCTCGCGCCTCCCGGTAATCGCGCTGGAGGCACGGCCGGGCGAGCGCGTGCTCGACCTGGCTGCCGGCAACGGGATCAAGACCGCCCAGCTGGCGGCGGCGGGCGCTCTCGTGACCGCCGTCGAGATAGGCGAGGAGAAGAGCAGGCGGGCCCAGGAGAACCTGGCACGGCTAAAGCTCGAGGCGCAGCATGTGGTCGCCGACCTGCGCTCTCCGCCGCCCCTCCAGCCCGCCGGCAGGGTGCTCCTCGACGCGCCCTGCACGGGCACCGGCACGCTGCGCGGCAACCCTGAGATCAAGCTGCGCCTGCAGCCCGGCGATGTCGGGGAGCTGGCGAAGTTGCAAAGCGAGATGCTGGACAGCGCGGCAGTCCTGGTCGAACGGGGCGGCCAGCTGGTCTACTCCGTGTGCGCGCTCACCCCTCAGGAGGGGCCGCGCCAGATCCGCAGCTTCCTCGCCAGGCACCCCGAGTTCACGCCGGTTCCGGTCGAGGGCCTCATGCCGGAGGGTGTGGAGGTGCGGCGGCTGGAGCACGGCGTGGTCGTCCTGCCTGGCGGCGGCCTGGACGGCTTCTTCATCGCCAGGCTGCACCGGTCGTAGGCGGAACCGGCCGGCGGTCAGCTGGCGGGATTGCTGCCTACGACCGGCCGGCTTTCGCCCAGCGCAGGTTGCCTGTGTCCTCGCGGAGTCGGCCATGTTACTGATGTTTTCGGACAGGGCAAGGTTTACTAGGGCATGAATTGGGAACTCCCCGTCATCGCCCTCCGTACCCAGGTCGTGCTCCCCAGGACACTGGAGAACGTCGACGTCGGCCGTCCGAAGTCGAAGCGCGCACTGGAGGAGGCCCAGGCCGCTGACAACCGCGTTCTGCTGGTTGTCCAGCGTGAGCCGCGCATCGATGACCCCACCGGTGACCAGCTCTACTCGGTCGGAACCCTTGCCGTAATCAAACAGGTCATACGCCTGCCTGACGACACCCTGCAGGTCCTCGTCGAGGGCCGTGAACGCGCCACCATCGACAGCTACCTGCCAGGGTCCACCCTGCGTGCCTCCGTAACCACCGTGGACGAGGAACAGGACGGGGACGTGCCGGAGCTGGCCGCCCTGATGGAACAGCTCAAGGCCGCCTTCGCCCAGTACGCGCAGCAGAACAAGAACCTGCGCCTCGACTCGTTCCACCTGGAGAACCTGCGCAGCCTTTCTCAGCCCGGTGCACTGGCCGATGTTGTAGCGAAGTACGCCACCTGGGAGGTGAGCGACAAGCAGGCGGTGCTGGAGGAGGCCAACCCCGGCAAGCGCCTGGAGCTCGTCTACAGCCTCATCTCCCGCGACCTGGACCGCTTCGATACCGAGAAGCAGGTGAGCGCCCGGGTCAAGCAGCAGATGGACTCCAACCAGCGCGAGTACTACCTGCGTGAACAGATGAAGGCCATCCAGCGGGAGCTGGGCCAGGACGAGGAGTCCGAGGTCGAGGAGCTGCGCTCGCGGGTCGAGGAGAAGAACCTGCCTGAGGCGGCGCGGGAACGCGCCCTGAAGGAGATCGACCGCCTCGAGAAGATGGCGCCCGGCTCACCCGAGGGCACCGTGGTCCGCACCTACCTCGACGTCCTGCTGGAGCTTCCCTGGACCGAGGAGGACAAGGAGCGCCTCGACATTCGCCACACCCAGGAGATTCTCGACGAGGATCACCATGCCCTGGAGGATCCGAAGGAGCGCATCCTCGAGTTCCTGGCGGTGAGGCAGCTGACGAAGGACATGGAGGACGCCACCTACCGGGCGCCCATCCTGTGCCTGGTAGGCCCGCCCGGCGTGGGCAAGACCTCGCTGGGCAAGTCCATCGCCCGCAGCCTGGACCGCGAGTTCGTCCGCATGTCGCTGGGCGGGGTGAGGGATGAGGCAGAGATTCGGGGGCACCGCCGCACCTATATCGGCTCCCTCCCCGGCCGGATCATCCAGGGAATGCGCACCGCCGGCAAGATCAACCCGGTCTTCCTCCTCGACGAGGTGGACAAGATGACGGCCGATTTCCGGGGTGACCCCTCGAGCGCCCTCCTCGAGGTGCTCGACCCGGAGCAGAACGATACCTTCGCCGATCACTACCTCGAGATCCCCTACGACCTCTCCAAGGTCATGTTCATCACGACGGCAAACACGCTGCAGACGATCCCGCAGCCGCTGCTCGACCGGATGGAAGTCATCCAGATCCCGGGGTACACGCTCGACGAGAAGATCCAGATCGCCCGCCGCTACCGGATTCCGCAGCAGCTTCGCGATCACGGCCTCGAAGGCAGGCTGGAGTTCGACGACCAGGCGGTGAAGCGCATCATCACCGAGTACACCCGCGAGGCGGGCGTCAGGAACCTCGACCGGATGATCGCGAAGGCCGCCCGCAAGAGCGCCAAGGAGTACCTGGAGAAGCCCTGGGAGGGCGTACGCCGCATCGACGAAGAGAGCGTGCGCGAACTGCTGGGGGTGCCGCCCTACCGCGATGAACTGGCAGAGAAAGAGCCGCAGGTGGGCCTCTCCCACGGCCTCGCCTGGACCTCGGTTGGCGGTGTCACCCTCGACATCGAGGCGGTGGCGGTCCCGGGCAAGGGCAACATCTCGCTTACCGGGCAGCTTGGCGATGTCATGAAGGAGAGCGCCCAGGCAGCGATCGCCTACCTGCGCAGCAACAGCGCGCGCTTTGGAGTTCCGGCCGATTTCCACGAGAAGATCGACCTCCACGTGCACGTCCTGGAGGGCGCGACACCCAAGGACGGCCCCAGCGCCGGCATCGCGATTGCCAGCGCCGTCATCAGCGCCCTCACCCGCCACGCCATGCGGGGCGACGTCGCCCTCACCGGCGAGATCACGCTGCGCGGCCGGGTGCTGCCCATAGGCGGCCTCAAGGAGAAGCTCCTCGCGGCCCACCAGGCGGGCATCGATACCGTGATCATCCCGCAGGGCAACGAGGCCAACCTCGAGGACGTGCCCGAGCAGATCCTGGAGGACCTGAAGGTGGTGCCGGTAAGCACGTTCGACGAGGTGCTCGAGGTAATGCTCCTCTCCGAGGAGGAGCAGGCGGCCTTCGTTCCCCCCAAGGGAAGCGACCAGCGACCGGGGGCAACTCCGCCCGCCGGCGCCTGAACAGCCCAACCGGCGAGTACCCAGGCAAACTGACAAGTCGACTCCCGCCACCCTCTACCGGGTGGCGGGAGTTTTTTCCGGCCGTTTCAGGAGTTTTTTCCGGCCGTTACAGCTGGCCGTGCACCTGCAGTTCGTGCAGCCGGTGGTAGAGGCCGCGTTTCGCCAGCAGCTCCTCGTGCGTGCCGGCCTCCACGGCGCGGCCGTCCTCCATTGCCACAATCTGGTCCGCATCGCGGATGGTCGACAGGCGGTGCGCGATGACGATGCTGGTGAGACTTTCCTTCCGGGCGAAGTAGCCGCTGAGAGCGTCCTGGATGACCAGCTCCGACTCGCTGTCGAGACTTGATGTCGCCTCGTCCAGAATCAGGATCGAGGCGCCCTTGAGTATGGCCCGGGCGATGGCGAGCCTCTGCTTCTGACCGCCGGAGAGTTTCACGCCCCTCTCCCCCACCTCCGTCTCGAACCCCTCCGGGAGCTGCTCGATGAAGCCGCTTGCATTCGCCATGTCGGCGGCGGCCTTCACTTCGGCGTCGCCCGCGTCGGGCCGGGCGTAGCGGATGTTCTCCCGCACCGTTCCCGAGAAGAGCGTCGGCTCCTGGGGAACCACGGCGATGGAGCGGCGCAGTGAACTGAGCTGGAACTCGTCGAGGGGCACGCCGCCGATGGTTATCGCGCCCTCGACCGGGTCGTAGAGGCGGGCCAGCAGCCGGCCCACGGTGCTCTTGCCGGCACCGGAGGGACCCACGAGTGCGGCGCTGGTGCCTTCACGCACCTCGAGGTTCAGTCCGCGCAGCGCCCTCTCCTGCGCCTGCGGGTATTGGAAGTGCACGTTGTCGAAGCGGATCGTGCCCATCCGGAACGGCTTGCCCTCGTGCAGCGCCTCGGGCGACTCGGCCAGCAGGTCCTGCACCCGGTCGAGTGCCGCGACTCCCGACTGGAGGACATTGTTGAAGTTGAGCACCAGCCGCACCGGCCCCACCAGGTTGTTCAGGTAGAGGAGGAACGCCGTGAGCTCCCCGGTGGTGAGCCCGGTAGCCTCACCCCCGCCGCCATGGGCGATGAGCCAGCCGCCGGCGAGCACGAGCGCCCCGACGCCCAGTTCGGACGAGAGGCCAATGCCCGCCTGCATGTAGCCCACCTGCTTCCGGCGCTGCAGGTTCAGGTCCCGGTAGGTGGAGCTCTGCTCCTGGAAACGCTCGAACTCCTGCCGCTCGCTGGTGAACATCTTGACGACCTGGATGTTGGAGATCGCCTCGCTGGCGATGGCGGTGAGTTCGCCCACCCGCGCCCGTATCTGCCTGGCCAGGCGCCGCAGGGGGCCCTGGAAGTAGACGGTAAAGAAGGCCATGACCGCGACGACCAGGAGACTTATCAGGGCGAGCATCCAGTTCATCACGAACAGGATCACGGTGACCACCAGGATGCTGAACAGTTGACCCACGATCCTGGTGGCGCCCGCCTGGATCATCGCCTCCAGGGCGTTAACGTCGTTCACCACGCGGGAGACCAGGGAGCCGGAGCGCTCGCTGGTGAAGCGCTCCATGCGCAGCTCCAGCAGGTGGGAGTACGCCTGGGCCCGCACGTCCAGGATGACGCGCTGCGTGAAATCGAACGAGTAGTACATGGAGGCGAACGCCAGCGCCTCGCTCAGGCCGTAGTAGAGAAGCATGACCCCGCCGGTGGCCAGGAAGAGGGACAACCGGCCGTCCGGCACGACCACGTCGATCACGAAGCGGACGAACTGCGGCCCTATCTGCGCGAGTGCGGCCGCGACTGCGATCAGCAGCGAGAGGCCTATTACGGCGCCCCGGTACGGTTTCAGCAGCGCGAACAGGGCGCCCAGCGCCCCACGGTTTGGCCTTACGGGTTCGCTTACCTCACTGGCAGGTGGCAGCGCACTACCTCCCCCTGCCCTGCCAGCCGATACCGCCCAAGGGACGCCGGCAGGATGACTGCCTGACTTTCCGGTAACTCGATCTCACCACCGTCCCAGCCTATAACCGCAGAGTCGCCCAGCAATGTAAGGATCTCCATCGAGGCGGCGCTGGTCTCGAGGGATACCGGCTCGCCCTGAAGCCCGATGGACTCCATGGCGAAGTAGTCGGTCTCGATCAGCAGCCGGTGGCCGGGACCGATATCCAGGGGTGCCACCTTCGCCAGGGCGGCACCGCTCAGGTCGGCCACATCCAGCGACTTCTCCAGGTGCAGTTCCCGCTGTTGCCCGCTGGCGTCCCGGCGGCCGTAGTCGTAGAGGCGGTAAGTGAGGTCGCTGGTCTGCTGCACCTCGAACAGCAGAATGCCGGCCCCGATCGCGTGCACCGTGCCCGGCGGGTTGTAGATGACATCCCCGGCCGCGACGTCAACCCGCCTGACCAGCTCCTCGAGGTTCTCCTCCCGGATGGCGCCGCGGACCTCGTCGGGCGTAACGCCGCGCTCGAACCCCCAGACTATCGAGGCGCCGGGGTCGGCGGCGAGGATATACCAGGCCTCGGCCTTGCCCAGGCTGCCGCTGCCCTGCTCGTTCGCCTGCGCGTAGGCGTCGTCGGGGTGCACCTGGATCGACAGGGGCCGGGCCGCGTCGATGAGCTTCGTAAGCAGCGGGAACTTGCGGCCATACCGTGACATCGTCGCGGTACCCAGGAGCGACGCACCCATCTCCTGGGCCAGGCTGGCGAGCGATCGTCCCGCATGGGGACCCTCACTGATCAGGTTCTCCTCGTATGCCAGCCAGGCTTCAGCCAACGGCTCGCCGCCGGATTCGGCTGGGACGCCCAGCCTGTTTGCCAGTGTCGTGCCGCCCCACAGCCGCCGGTCCAGTTTTCTCTCGAGGATCAGGGGTGAAATGTTCATGGGTTCAGGTACCTCGCCTGTCGTTAGTCAGAGATGGAATGATCGCGCCACATGGCGATTAACATCTGCCCGCTGTCCTGTACCTTTAAGATAGCGGGAAGAGTCCCCTGATGATTGATGCCCTCTCCCACTTCATTGACAACGCAGGCTTCTTCGCCCCGCTCTACTACATCCTCGGGTTCGTAATCGCCGCGCTCATACCGGTCATCCCCACGCCGCTGATCGCCGCGCTGGGGGGAACCACGCTCGGCTACGGAGCGGCCGCGATCTACGGCATCATGGGCCTGGGCGTGGGAGCCTTCATAAGCCTCTCGCTGGCGCGGCTGGTCGGTCGCCCGCTCCTCAGGCGGCTTGTCAAGAGGGAGGCGTGGGAGAACTGGGAGAAGTTCCTCAGCATCGAATCGGTGCTCACCTGGGGCCTGATCTTTCTCGTCACCAACATCGATTTCGTGGTCATGCTCTCGGGCCTCACCAGCATCCGGCTCACCAGTCTATGGCTTACCGCAGTGCTGGTGCGCACCCCCTGGCTGCTGGCCAGCGTATGGCTTGGCGACGTCATCCTGGTCAACGACGCGGTCGCCGTAATACTGCTTCTGCTCCTCATTCCCGGCGTGTACCTGTTCGGCAAGGTACGGCCTGTGCTGGAACGGCAGTTGCTGCGGCTCGTCCCCCGCGACGCACGCAAGGCGAAGGACGAGGCAGCATCACCAGGACCAGCCCGGCAGGTTGCCGCGGCACCAGCCACGGGAACCAGGGCCGGTCCCAACGGTTCAGAGGTTGCGCAGCCGGGGATCGAGGACGTCGCGGACGGCATCCCCAAGCAGGTTGAAGCCAACGACTGACAGGAATATCGCGATGCCCGGGAAGATCGACAGCCAGGGCGCGCGCACGAACTGAGCGAAACCGTCCCGAATCATCAGGCCCCACTCGGGGTTGGGTGGCTGCGCCCCCAGGCCCAGGAAGCCCAGGGCCGCCACGTCGAGGATGGCCACGCCTATCGACAGCGTGAGCTGCACGATGATTGGCGACAGGCTGTTGGGCAGCACGTGCCGGAAGATGAGCCGATTGCGGGCAGCGCCCAGTGCGCGTGCCGATTGCACGTACTCGCTCTCCTTGATCGACAGCACCACGGACCTCGTGAGGCGCATGTACACGGGGATCTGGGTGATGCTGATGGCTATCAGCGCGTTGGTGAGGCTGGGGCCCAGGGTTGCCACGATGGCTATCGCCAGCAGGATCCCCGGGAAGGCCAGCAGGATGTCGATGAGCCAGACGGCGATGGTGTCGATCCAGCCGCCGAAGAAGCCGGCGAACAGCCCCAGGAGGGTACCGATTACCACGGCGACGCCCACGGCGATGACGCCGACGCGCAGGCTTATGCGGCCGCCGTGCAGCACCCGGGTGAAGATGTCGCGTCCCAGCTCGTCGGTGCCGAAAATGTACTCGGCATTGGGCGGAGTAAGGCGCGCCCGCAGGTTACGGTCCCGCGCGGCATCGTAGGGCCGAATCACGGGCGCCAGCAGGCTCACCGTTATGAAGAAGACGATGATCACCATGCCGATCATTCCGGTGGGATGGCGCAGGAAGCGCCTTGCCCGGTCCCGGAAGGCCGAGCGCCGGCCGGAATCTGCAGCAGCGGCTGGAACCGTCATGCTGTTCTCCTCATCAGCTTGCTCCTCATGAGTATTGAATGCGCGGGTCGATGAGGCTGTAGGTGAGATCGACCAGCAGGTTTACGAGCACGAACAGGAAGGCGACGAAGAGAACGCCGCCCTGGATGACGGGATAGTCGCGCATGGCGATGGCGTCGTAGACCCAGCGGCCTATGCCCGGCCAGCTGAACACCGTCTCGGTCAGGATCGCTCCGGAGAGCAGCGTTCCGAAGGAGAGGCCAATGACGGTTACGACGGGCAGTAGCGCATTGCGCAGCGCGTGCTTGTTGACGACGCTTCGCTCTCCCAGGCCCTTCGCGCGGGCCGTACGAACGTAGTCCTGGCCCAGCACCTCAAGCATCGAGGAGCGGGTCATGCGCACGACGATCGCCAGCGGGATCGTACCCAGCGCGATCGCGGGGAGTATCAGGTGCCGCAGCACATCCCAGGCGGCCGTGAAGTTCCCCCGCAGGAGCGAATCGAGCAGGTAGAGGCCGGTTATGGGCTGCAGCGGAATACCAGGCGTGAGCCTTCCGGAGGGCGGGAACCAGCCCAGATTGACGGCGAAGATGTAAATGAGGATTATCGCCAGCCAGAAGACGGGGAACGACACCCCGGAGAGGGCTATCGTCATCACCGCCGTATCGGCCAGGCTGCCCCGCCTGAGGGCCGCCCACACTCCCGCCGGCACGCCGATCAGGACGGCGAAGAACATGGCGATGAGGGTCAGTTCGAGCGTCGCGGGAAAGCGGTTGGAGAGGCTTTCGCGCACGGGGATGCGGGTGTAGATGCTGCGGCCCAGGTCGCCGCTCAGCAGGCCACCCATGTAGTCAAAATATTGGGAGTCAAAGAGTGCGCCGATGCTGCCTGTCTCGCTTGCCTGCTCCACATTGAACCAGAGGGGCCGGTCCAGGCCCAGGTCCGCACGGAGCCGTTCGCGCAGCTCGGGCGAGGAGCGCTGTCCTAGCATGGCGACCGCGGGATCGCCGGGGATCACGCGGGTGATGGCGAAGATCAGGAGGGTGACACCAAAAAGAACTGGGATGAGCCCCAGTAGGCGCCGGACTATGTAACCGGTCAAGACTGTTCACTCCAGGTCGTTGCGTTGAGTACCGTGACGTCGAAAATAGGGTGGCAGGGGCGCAGTGCGCCCCTGCCGGGTGTAGCTAAGCCGTCAGTTCTTGGTGACGCCGTGCAGACGGACTGCGCTGTAGCCGAGCGGGCTCATGACGAAGCCGTCGACATTCGAGCGCACCGCGTTGAGCGAGCGGTTGTGCGCCATCGGGATCGAGGGGACCTCATCGGCGATGACGCCGGTGAGTTGGGCGTAGAGCTGGGCACGCTCCTCCTCGTCGGCAATCTGGCGGGCCTGGTTCAGGATGTCGAGGACTTCCTGGTTCTGCCAGCCGAGCTCCTCTTCCTGGGTAGGACCGAAGAAGGAGTAGAAGAAGTTGTCGGGGTCGGCGTAGTCAGCGTTCCAGCCGAGCATGTACATGGGGTACTTACCTTCCAGGTAGTTGTTCAGGTAAGTGGTCCAGTCCTCGGTCAGCAGTTCCGCGTTGATGCCGACATCGGCCAGGTAGGAGGCGATGGTCTCGGCGATCGGCTGCGGGCTGGGGAAGTAGGGACGGCTTACGGGCATGTACCAGATTTCGGTGTCGAAACCGTCCGGGTAGCCCGCTTCGGCCAGGAGCTCCTGGGCACGCTCGGGGTCGTAGTCGTAGGGCCACGGCTCGCCGTGTCCGAACATGGTGGGCGGAATGTGGTCTTCGGCAACTACGCCCAGGCCTTCATAGAACGCCTCGGTGATGGC
>CALKAI010000077.1 GCA_937983275.1 uncultured Trueperaceae bacterium
GGATCACCTCCTTTCTAAGGAGCAACAAGGAACGGCTCACGCAAAACCAAGTCTTCAGGTACTATTTCAACTCTTTATCTGAAAGAACTGACCGCCACGGAAAGACAACCTCCGTGGCGGTTCTATTTTTTAAGTCAAGCAAACCCACGCTGCGTCGCGTCCAGCTGCTGGCCCTCGGTCAGCTGCGCAGGGTCCGCAGCAGCTTCGGCAGCCGCGTCGTGGGCAACGATGTAAGCATGCGCCACGGTTGCGGGTTCTGCTGGGCGAACCGGTCGATACGGTCGAACAGCTCATCGAACAGCGGTTCGGGAATATTCAGCGCCGGAGTAAGGCGCACCACACCGGCCGAGTTCAGCGAGTAGCAGCCGTGCACCCCCTGCTTGTGCAGTGTCCGCAGCGCCAGCGCGCTGCCCATCGTCGCCAGCGTCTCCTGCTGGATGTTCATCGCCTTCGGTGGGACTATCCCCTGCAGCTCCAGCGCAAACAGCATGCCGGACGCACGCACATCCTTGAGCAGGCGGGGATGACGCGCCTGAGCCTTGCGCAGACGGTGCAGGCCTTTCCGGCCCAGCCTGCGGGAACGCTCCACGAGCCCCTCCTCCTGGATGATCTCCAGGGAGCGCAGGGCAACCGCGGTCGCCAGGGAGCCGCCACCAAATGTGCTGGAGTGCCGCTTGCTGCTCATGCCACCCAGGAGCTTGGTGACCAGCTCCTTGCGGGCGATGGTGGCACCGATCGGCACCAGTCCCCCCGACAGCGGTTTGGCCAGGGTGATGATGTCCGGTTCGAGGCCACCCGCAATCGAGGCGAACCAGTGGCCGGAGCGGCCCAGGCCCGTCTGGATCTCATCGGCAATGAGCAGAATGTCGTGCTTCTGGGCGAGCTCGTAGACGCCAGGCAGGAACTCCGGCGGAGGCAGCCTCACGCCCGCCTCGCCCTGGATGGGCTCGATGAAGATGGCGGCGATCTTCTCCGGGCCAATCGAGCGGATCTCCTGCTCCAGGGCCAGCAGGTCGCCAAAGGGAACGGTGCGCACGTCGCCGTGGAAGGGCCGGAACGGCCCCTGGTACTCCTCGTTGGGGGTCAGGCTAAGCGCCCCGAAGGTCTTGCCGTGATAGGCCCCACCGAAGTTAAGGATGACAGGTGAACCGGGCCGGGCCGCCCGCACGAACTTGAGTGCAGCTTCGATGGCGCCAGCGCCGCTGTTCGAAAAGAAGACCTGGGAATCGGTATGCGAAGGGGCGAAGTGGGAGACGAGCGCGACCAGGTTCGCCTCCAGGGCAGCTCGCCACGCCGAAGCCGACTGCTGCGCGAAGCCCAGCGTCGCCCCGTTCTCCAGGTACTCCCGCACGAAGGCGACCAGCTTCGGGTAGGCCTCGCCGAACGGCAGGGCCGCATAGCCGCCGGCATGAATCAGGTGCCTGCCCTGCTCGTCCTGCAGCTCCCAAGGGCTCGTCGACCGGAATGGGCCGCCTATTCCCAGTGCGGTCAGGATCCGTATCAGGTCCCCGTTTCCGTGCTGGATCTCCAGCTGCTGAACCTTGCCGTCCGGAAGGCCCGAGAGAACCTCCCGGCTGCTTACCGGGAGGTTCAACTGCTCAGTCTGTTCCTGTGAATCTGTTACCGGGTTCACTCGATCCTTCGCTCCACGCGGTTGCCTGCGCTGTCGACTACCTCGACGATTGGTTCCTCAAGAGCCACGCTGTTGAACTCAAAGGTTACCTCGGGCCCGGGCACGAACTGCAGTGGCTGGCCGCCCAGCCGGATGGCGCTCACCGAGGTGTTGTCACGGGCAACGCCCGAGACCCGGTAGCGTCCCGAACCGAGCGCCTGCGCCTCCAGCTCCAGGGTAGGCGGCGTGGTGTCGATGCGAAGCGCATAGGGGAGAGTCGAGACGCGTCCACTGGTGTCCTCGACCTCGATGAGGAACTCAACCTCGCCCTCGCGGTCCGGGCTGCCCCGGAACGCAAACTGGATGAGGGAGGTGCCGTAGGCCGACCTGTTCGCCTCGAACTGCAGCAGGTCCGTGCCGTTGACCCTGATCGCGGTTATGCCGCGGTCATCGTAGGCGTAACCGTAGATGTCGAGCAGCTCGTCGGAACGTACCGTACCCGCCTTGGGCTCCGTAATGCTGATGATGGGGCCCAGCGAGTCCCCGCGCTGCATGCAGCCGGAGAGCAGGAGCGTGAACAGCAGCGCGAGCAGCGTGGCCCACAGCCGACGCTGCAGCCGGCCTGTACGGACGGAATTCAATCCCCGCGCCGCTCCTCGCCCGTCCAGTAGCTGCTGCGTTGCCTGTCCGGCCCCTCGTCGTCACGCTCGTTCTCCTGCGGAGACACCACCGGACCGGTACCCGGCGCCATTGGTGGTTCATTCGTCTCCGGGTCGGGAGCCGGAGCGGGATCAGGCGCCAGCGGCGTATCCGGTGCAGCAGGTGCTTCGGGTGCGGCAGGCGGCTCGGGTGCAGGCGGAGGCTCCGGCGCAGGAGGCGGCTCGGGGATGGGGGGCGGCTCCGGTGCGGGTGGCGGTTCAGGTGCCGGGGGCGGGTCGATGGGGGGCTGAGCAAAACTGCCCTGCTCACCGCCGTCCCGTCCTGCCGGCGTCACCGGCTGCCCGGTCGTGCTTCCGGCGCCCGGCGTCTGGCCCGTGGCAGTTCCCGCGCCGGCGGAGTGCGCAACAGGTTCGCCATCGCGGTTCCGCTTCTGCAGGGTACGCACAAGAAAGTAGGCGACTGCCCCCACTATCGCCACCGGGACGATGAAGCGGACCAGCCCCCAGATCAGGGCGCTAAGGAACTTGAAGACAGCGCCAACGAGATCGAACACCCAGCCGACCAGCCACAAAGCGAATGTGCCGACCAGCAGAGCGATCAACGCGAAGACGATCAGCTCGACGATCTCCTGAACCGAGCGTTTCATGGTGCGAGTATAGCAGGGAGCCTCGTTGCCACCGACCGCCGGCAAACCTTCGCGCTCCTCCCCACAGCACGCTCCGGGAAGGGTGCCGCGATAGACTGACCCGGTGACACAGCTGTCGATAGAGCGCATGGTGCACGGCGGGGCAGGCCTCGCCCGGGTGCCCGGTGGCAGGGTGGCGCTGGTGCGCGGTGGCATTCCGGGCGAGCTGGTCAGGGCCAGCCTGACCGAGGTCAAAGGCGTACTGCAGGGCGAGGTCGAGGAGGTGCTCGAGGCGAGCCCCGACCGGGTGGAGCCACCGGAGCACCCGGGGCTCGATTACGGGCACATCCGTTACTCCCGGCAGCAGGAACTGAAGGCGGCCGTGGTGGAAGACGCCCTGCGTCGGGCGCCCGGCAAGCCGGAGATCCAGTTTCACCCCCTCCAGCCGTCCCCTCTCGAGTGGGCATACCGCAACACTGTCCAGCCGGCGGTGCGGTCCAGGCGCCTGGGTTACAGGGTGCCCGGCAGCGACGAGGTGCAGACCCTGGAGAGGGACCCCGTCGCCTTTGCGGGCATCAACCGCTGTTGGGGCGAACTCCTGGAGCGCGGCTTGCCGAAGGGCGTCCGCGAGGTGGTACTGCGGGCGAACGATGGCGGCGACGTCCTCGTGGCGCTCATTGCCACGTCCCCTCAGCGCACCCTGCTGCCTTTCGCGCACGAGCTGGTGCAGGCCGGGATCGCCGTTGGCGTTACCTACGCCCGGTTCGACCCGCGGGGCAGGTTCAGGGGCGGCCACGAGCGTCTGGCCGGCGAGCGGCATATCCTCCAGCAGTACGGCGAGCACCTCCTGAGCGTCAGCGTGTCATCGTTCGCGCAACCAAACCCGGCGGCCGCGTCGCTGCTCTACCGGGAGCTTGCCGCGATCGCACCGCGGGTTGACACGGCCGTCGAACTCTTCGCCGGGTCGGGCGGCATCTCCTTCCACCTCGCGCCCCGCGTGGGACGAATCGAGGCGGTGGAGATCGACCGCGGCAGCGTGGCCAGGGGGGAGGCCGATGCCGCCCGACTGGGCATCGACAACGTGACCTTCCGTGCGATAAATGCCCGGAAGTACGAGCTGCCGGCCAACGTCGAGTTAATCGCCGTGGACCCGCCCAGGGCGGGCCTCAACAAGGAGACGCGCGCTCAGATCACGGAATCGGGGGCACGCCATCTCGTCTACGTTTCGTGCGATCCCGCCACCTGGGCGAGGGATGTGGGGGCCTTCACCCAGGACGGCTGGCGCGTAGTGTTCGCACGGCCGTACGACTTCTTCCCGCACACGCACCACGTGGAGCTGCTCTCGCTGCTTAGCCGCGACTAGCCGGGACCGGCAGCGTCGGTAGCGGGCAGGGGTGGGCGGGAGCGGTATGCTCTGCCCGTGGAAATCAGAGAAGACACTCTCCCGGAAAGCGCCGCACTGGACCAGGTCGAGTTCGACGAGCGCGGCCTGGTGCCTGTGGTGGCCCAGGAGGCGAACAGCGGCGAGGTGCTGATGCTCGCATACGCCAACCGCGAGGCCCTGCGCCTCACGCTGGAAAGCGGTCAGGCGCACTACTTCAGCCGCTCGCGTGGCGCCCTGTGGCGCAAGGGCGAGAGCAGCGGCAACACCCAGGCGGTTGCGGGCGTCCGGCTCGACTGCGACGGCGACGCGGTCATCTACTCGGTCGTGCAGGAGGGCCCGGCCTGCCACACCGGTGAGCGCTCCTGCTTCCACCGCAACCTGCCGCTGGCGGGCGGGAGCCAGCGCCACTCCCACGGGGACGCCTTCCGGCTCCTCGACGAGGTGGTCGGCGGGCGCCTGGCCCAACTCCCTGAGGGTTCCTACGTGACCCGGCTCCACGAACGGGGCCCGGGTTACACGTCGCAGAAGGTGGTCGAGGAGGCGGGCGAGACGATCGTGGCTGCCTTGCAGGGGGAGGACGAGGAGCTGCAGGGTGAAGCGGCCGACCTGCTCTTCCACCTGACCGTCCTGCTGCACCAGCGCGGCACGAGCCTCGCCGGGGTCGGTGAACTCCTGAAGCGAAGGCACGAGGAGCGCAGCCGCTAGCACAGTCGCCACTTCCCCGCGTATAACACTGTTCGCAATGGTGCTTTGTGGAACAATGCGCCCATCATGGCAAACCGCGAGAAGGGCAAGAAAGAGGCACAGGTGCGCGACAACGAGGCCAACGGCAAGTCGGAGGTGAAGGTGGCGCAGCGGTCCGGCTCCCTGGGGCCCGAGATGGAGCGGGCGCTGGTCATGGACACGGTCCGCGTCACCGAGGAGGCCGCCATCGCGGCCAGCCGCGTGGCGGGAAAGGGCGACTCGGACCTGGTCGACCAGGCGGGCACCGATGCGATGCGGCAGGTGCTGAACAAGCTGGACATCGACGGTGAGATCGTCATTGGCGAGGGCGAACGCGACGAGGCGCCCATGCTCTACATAGGCGAGCGGGTGGGACTGCGCCGCGAGGGGCACTGGCCCGTCGACATCGCCGTCGATCCGGTGGAGGGGACCAGCATCACCGCCCGCATGATCAACAACGCGGTGGCGGTGATTGCTCTGGCAGAGAAAGGCGGCCTCTTCAAGGCCCCCGACACCTACATGGAGAAGCTGATAGTGGGCCCGCCTGCAGCCGGCAAGGTTGACCTCTCCTGGCCGGCCGCGGCTAACCTTCGGGCCGTGGCGATGAGCCTGGACCGTGGGCTGGAGGACCTGACGGTCGTGATTCTCGATCGTCCCCGCCATGCAGAGCTCATTCGCGAGGTGCGTGAAACGGGAGTGCGCGTGAAGCTCATTGGCGACGGCGACGTCATCGCTGCCCTTGCGGCGGCGGTGCGCGGCACGAACGTCCACGCGGTGATGGGCACCGGCGGGGCACCGGAGGGGGTACTGGCTGCCGCCGCCCTGAAGTGCCTGGGCGGCGAGATCCAGGCGCGCTTCAGGCCGCGCAACGACAAGGAACGCGAACGCCTCGAGAAGATGGGGGCGCACGAAGGGCAAATCTATACGACGGAGGACCTCGCGCCGGGCGAGAACATCGTCTTCAGCGCCACGGGAATCACCGACGGCGACCTGCTGCGGGGCGTGAAGTTCTTCAAGGATGGAGCCCGCACCCATTCGGTGACGCTCGGCTACAAGACGCGCGTGGTGCGCTTCTCGGACGCCGTACACCTGCTGGAGGATGGCGCCCGGGTGAACATCCAGATCTGACGGGAGGCCGCGCCGGCCGGCTGCCGGCTGTTGCCCTGCCGTCATGGGGAGTGGGGGAGCGACTTTCGCTCCCCCACTCCCTTTCTGCTATCCGATTTTCTGACTGTTCCAAAACTGTCAGCCGGTCGGTGCTACCTTGCGCCCGGCAGCGTTACCGGGCGTTTACGTTACCGCCCTGGCCGTCTCCGGTCTCGTAGCGGCTAAGCTCGTTCGCGAGCTCCTCGGTGAGTGTGAAGCTCAGGCTGCCCGCACCCTCCTCGACGTTGACCTCCTGGTCGTCAGCGAACTCGCTGTCGCTGCCGCTGGTCGACAGTACGGCTTCGTCGTTGTCGTTGTAGAAGGTCAGTTCGATGCCCTCCGTGTTGAACTCGTAACGTTCACCCACGGCGAGGTTCAGGTCGGGGTTGGCAGTGTCACCGGTCTGGTCGCCACCCTCGAACATGACGCCTTCTTCGGTCTCGGTCACGTTGAACTGGACGGCCTCGGCACCAGCGCCACCGCCAGCTACCTCAGTTTCGCCCTGGGCATCCTGCTCGGCGTACTGGGCGGCATCACCGGCAGCATCGGCCTGGTCGCCGGCGTCCTGGGCTTCGGCTGCGTCTTCGGTCTCTGCCTCAACTACTGCCTCAGGCTGCTCTTCCCCAGTCTGGTCGGCTGCGGTGTCAGCAGGGGTTTCCTCGGCGGTCTGGTCCAGGTCCGCTTCCGTGTCAGCTGCGGCTGCGTCTTCGGTTACCGGCTCCATCTCTTCGAGTTCGAGATCAACCTGCTCGTCTGCAGGTGCGGCTGCGGGGTCGGTCATCATGGGATCGCCCATGGGATCACCGGCAGGCTCACCTACTACTCCGGCGCCACCGCCGCCGACATCTCCGTCGGCTGTACCGTCATCGCCGGGCCCGCAGGCAACCAGCATCCCACTGGCGAAGAGCGCGGCCATTATCAGGGCAAGCTTTTTCTTCATCTCAACAATCCCCCCTTTAAGTGAGGAGTCCTGGGACTCCTGCGGCTTACGGGCACAGGCTAGGCCGAGTGGGCTGGCAGAACAATGTGGAGCGCGACCATGCGCTCTTCCGCAAGCTCATGCGATCCTCATGGATCTCTCAGGCGCAGTCACCGCGCAACTTTCGCCGCCAGGCAAAAGAGAACCGCCCGCGATTTGGGGCGGGCGGTGTGAAAGTTGACGGTTACTGGCATGAGGAGAATGAATCGCGTCCAGGAGGGGAGAATCACCTGTTTCGCCCCTCACACGACAAATGCCTCAACCCTCCAGGCGGCGGCCGGACTCCTCGAAGAAGTAGCGGTAGGTCTGGTTGTCCGGGTCGAGTTCGGACGCATTGCGGTAGTAGGTCCGGGCATCCTCGAAGTTGCCCTGCTCGAAGGCCACGCGGCCCAGCCATGCCCAGGCCTCCGGGTAGATCCGGTTGTGGGAGGTGGCGCGGGCGAAGCGCTCGCGTGCCTGCTCCATTTGCCCCTGCTCGTAGTGGCTTACTCCCTCGCGGAAGGCGTTCACGGCATCGGTGCCCCAGCGGGCCTGGTCGCGGGCCAGCTGCAGGAAGTATTGCGCTCGGTCGTCGCCCGGGTTTCGCTCGACCACCGTTTGCCAGTAGGCGATTGCCTCTTCCGGACGGCCCTGCTCCAGCAGGATCCTCCCGACCCACACGTGAGCGTCGAGGTCGAACGGGACGGCGTCGATCAGTTGTCGGTAGGTCTCCAGCGCCAGCTCGACCTGGCCCCGCTCGTAGAACGAGTAGGCCTGCCGATGGGCCACCTCGGAGAAGATGGGCGTGTCATCGGGGCTCAACCGGTAGCCGTGATCCAGGTAATCCAGCCACGCTTCGTAGCCGGGGCCGAACCAGCCTGACAGGCTGTAGGCCCGGGCGAGGAATGCGAGGGTTTGCGGATGTTCCGGTGCGATGCTCAGGGCATCAAGGGCGTGGCTGAAGGTCTCCTGCCACAGCGGCCGGTCCGGATAGTGCGTGCTGTACGTCCGCAGCGCCTCCTCCATTGTCTGCTCGCCCCGCTGCAGCGCCTGCGCGGCGCCGTCGGGAAGGGACTGGGCAGTCACGGTTCCGGCTGAAAGGAGGAGAGCGGTCAGGGTCAGGATAAGAAATCGGGAAAGTTGCATACCACCTCCGAAACTCCACGACCGGCAAGCTGAACTGGCCGTGGATGTTGCATTATTCTAGTACGGCATTCATGAGTCTCCGGTAGAGCGCGGCTAAACCGTTCCTTCAGGTTCAGTCCCTTAACCCCCTCAGTCCCTTAGCCCCTCAATCCTTCAGGAGCGAAGCAGGCGATCCGAGCCAGGATCGGAAATCGGCCAACGCACGCCCGCGGTGACTCACCTCGTTCTTCCGCGCTTCGCTCGCCTGGGCGAACGTTTCCCCCAGGTCGAGCGAGTAGAAGATGGGGTCGTAACCGTGCCCGCCCCTGCCGGCCGGTTCCTCCAGGATCACGCCGTCGCAGCGGCCGCTGAAGGAGTGCCAGCGGCCGTCAGGCAGGCACAGTACCAGGCTGCAGTGAAAGGCGGCCTGCCGTTGCCCGGCGGGCACGCCCCGCAGCCTCTCGAGCATGTGGGCTATGCGGCCCTCATCACTGTCCTGGTTCCCGAACCGGGCGGAATGGATGCCCGGCCCGCCGCCGAGTGCCGCCACCTCCAGTCCGGAATCGTCGGCCAGCGCGGGCAGGCCGCTGGTCGTGGCGGCGTGACGGGCCTTGATGAGGGCGTTCTCCTCGTAGGTGGTGCCGTCCTCTGCCGGAAGCTCGCCAACCGGAATGTCCCTGAAGGCGAGCAGTTCCAGCCCGAGGCCCCCGAGAGCGGCGGCCAGCTCACGGGCCTTGCCGGCGTTGCCGGTGGCCAGGAGGAGCCTGACCGCAGCCATCAGAAGCTGCTCTCTACCGTGCCGGCCAGCTGCGGACGCACGATCTCGACCAGGCGCTGCACGGCGGTGATGCCGGTGGCAACGAGGGTCACGTACTCCTGCGCGTCGAGGGGGGCGCCTTCGCTGCCGCCCTGCACCTCGACCACGCGCCCGTCGCCCGTGGCCACCACGTTGAGGTCAGCATGCGCTTCGGCGTCCTCGCTGAACTCGAGGTCGACCAGCTGCCGTCCGTTCACGGCGCCCACGCTGACGGCGCCCAGCTCGTAGCGAAGGGGCCACTCGGCCAGCGTGCCGTCGAAGACGAGGGCGTTCGCGGCGTCATGAAGCGCGGCGTAGCCGGCGACGATGCCGGCGCAGCGGGTGCCGCCATCGGCCTGCACGACATCGACGTCCACGGTGATCGTCTGGTTGGGGAAGAGCTGCAGGTCGAAAACGGAGCGGAAGGTACGGCCCAGCAGGCGCTGGATCTCCTGGCTGCGCCCGCCGCTGAAGAGCCGCTCCCGCTGTACGCGCACCTCGGTGCTTCTGGGCAGCAGCGAGTACTCGGCGGTAAGCCAGCCGCCTGCCCCCTTCTTGCCGCGCAGGTGGGGCGGCAACTTCTGCTCGATGCTCACCGTCGACACGACGATGTTGTCGCCCCACTTGACCAGCGCGCTGCCCTCGGCGTGGCGGTTGTAACCCGGGGTTACTTCGATCCTGCGTAGTTCGTTGTCACGTCGGTTGCTTCTCAAGATAGCCCACCTGGTCCTCACTGCCCGGCGTTCTTCCGTTACCCAGGTCCACGCGGTGGACCTCGCCGGCAGGTGCGCCGATGATACCTGCTGCATGGATGTAGCCGGGAATGTCTCCGGTGACCAGGTGCAGCACTTCGCCCGCTGCCTCACGCCCGTTGATGAGCCCGAGCTTCTCGAGGTCGGCGGCCACGACGCGGGCGGTGGCCTGGGCCGAATCCACGAGCTTCACCCCTTGCCCCAGTACCCGTTGCAGGGTGTTGCGCAGGACTGGGTAGTGGGTGCAGCCCAGGATGACCACATCCAGTTCGGGGCGGTCCTGCAGGTAGTGAGCGGCGACCTGCTCGGCGATTGCGCTGTCGGCGATGCCCTCCTCGACGATCGGAACGAAGAGCGGGCACGCCCGGCCCCAGCTGTCGAAGCCACGCTGCCGCAACCCCTCCTGGTATGCGCCGCTCGCTATCGTATTCCTCGTCCCCAGCACGCCGACGACGCCTGCACCGGCTGCAGCTGCGGCGGCCTCGACGCCAGGTTCGATCACACCCCACACGGGCACTGGAGACCCCGCGGCCAGCTGCGGGAGGCACACGGCCGCTGCCGTGTTGCAGGCGACCACGATCCCCTTCACCTGGCGCTGCAGCAGGTGAGTGGTTATCTCCTGACTGAAGCGCTCGATGAGTTCAGGTGGTTTGCTGCCGTAGGGGACACGGGCGGTGTCGCCCAGGTAGATGAACGACTCGCCCGGCAGCTGTTCCTTCAGGGCGCGCAGGACCGTCAGGCCTCCCACCCCCGAATCGAAAACCCCGATTGGTCGGGACGAACCGGGATTCACAAGCGGCTTACGAGCCAATCGGGCGTGATCTGCATGAGGTAGTTGTTGATTCTGGTGTAGTGCCCCGAGACCATGAGCACGCCTGCAACGACGAGGATCCCGCCGGAAACTCGCTCGACCCAGGGGATGTAGCGCTTGAAGCGGTCGAAGAAGCGGAGGAAGGCGGTGAGTCCGAACGCGGCAACGAGGAACGGAATGGCCAGGCCCAGGGCGTAGACGGCGAGAAGGGAAGCGCCCTGGCTCAGGGTGCCGCTGGCGCCGGCAAGAGTAAGAATGCCGCCCAGGACCGGACCGATGCAGGGGGTCCAGCCGATGGCAAAGGCCGTACCCATGATCAGTGCGCCGAACGGGGTGCTGCCGTTCTCCGGGTAGCCGGGCCGGGCCGTCCGGTAGAGGAAGGGCAGCTTGAAGACTCCGAAGAGCATGAGGCCAAAGATGATCACGATGATCCCGGCGGCCTGCATGAGCCACGTGCGGTTCTGGAGGAGGATCTGGCCAAGGAAGCTGGCCGATGCCCCCAGGGCAATGAAGACCATCGAGAAGCCCAGGACGAACAGCAGGCTGTTCCGGATGATCCTGCCCTTCTCCTGCGAGTCGCCCCCCAGGTAGGCGAGGTAGGACGGCACCAGGGGCAGCACGCATGGCGACAGGAACGACAGTAAGCCTGCCGTGAGCGCCAACGGGAAAGTGGGGTTCAACATGCCTCAGGGTATAACGCGAAAGGCGGCGCGCACGTTGGACCGTTGTCCCTCGGGACTGGACCAGCAGGCACGCCGCCGGGGCGTTTATCAGCTACCGGGCAACGCCCGGGAGTCAACAGATCAGATCCTGGAGAAGTTGACCATCCGCGTATCGAAGTCGACGCTGTCCACACGCCAGCCCTCTTCCATCCAGACGCGGGCCTGGGTGTTCCGCTCGGTGTTGGCCCACCAGGCCCGATGCTTTTCGGCCGAAGCCGGCAGGTCGTTGCCGATGGCCTTTTCCAGGTCCTCGAAGCTGACCTCGGCAACGGGCCCCTCGAGTTCCTTGAGGAGTTGGGAGATCCCTGCGTAGCGGCTTGCCGACGGCGAACGCGCACCATAACGGCGCCTGCCTCTCCGGCGGCCGTCGGCCGGCTGAGCCTGCTCTGCAGGCGTGATCTTGCCACTCAACCAATCACCGAGGATGACGTAGAACTCGGTCAATCGCTCCTCGGGAATAACCACACTCACTTCTATCTGGTTCACGTTTTCCTCTCTGTTCCCCTATCTTGCTGCTGAGGTTTCTACCATCTCCTCATTAGCTAACAGTAGCGTAACTCAAGACGAAACACAATACACCAAACCAGCGTCTATTTGCGCACCAGCAACGGATTTTCTCATCCGGTTGTCACGTTTGGCTTATAGCACGGATCAGACCGTGCGCTCAATCCCGCACTAATAGGGGGCCTACTCGAGCCTATCTGGTTACTGGAGATATCAGGATCGCGGCATACGAGTACCCTAAAACGGGGTGAAAGCCTCGTGCCAATTGGTACTCGCGCCGCAAACCCCCGCCGCCTCCCCGCCATGCTGTTAATGGTCAAAACTTACAGAAGGTAAGCAGAACAGGCTTCACTGCTTCTTAATTTCCGGAGCGGACTGCCTGACGGTCTGCTTAGATTGCGGAAACGGCACGACGTGCCGAAACTCCGGCTGAGCATGGTGGCCAGGCTGTACTGTCAGGCAACTTCCAGGAGCAGACCGAAGGCGCCCGGATGCGGGCAGAGAGGAACAGGTGCACCCGATGAGAACCCGCAACCTACTTCCAGCCATCCTTTCAGCAGCGATCCTGCTGAGCCTCACCCCGGCCCTCGCGCAGGAGGGGGACCGGGCGCAGGAGCTGGCCACCCGGCTCCTGGGGCCATGGAGCCAGCTGAGCGACACCGAGAGCCGGTTCGAGCCGGGCTCGTTGCCCTCTGCCCTGGAATACGAACTGCCGGTGCCCGGCGAGCTGGAGCTCGTGGGCAGCTACTCCAATGTGGAAACGGAGAGTGGCGAGCTGCAGAACGGCACGATCGTGTTCGACGCTGCGGCCAGCACCCAGGAGGTCATGCAGGCCGTGACGGCAGCTTTCGCTGAGGCAGGCTGGAGCCAGCAGCCGCAGCCCCAGAACGTGGGCTTTCTGCCGGCCCACCCCGATGTCCATGCCACCTTCTGCTCGCCCGACAACGAATTGCACATCTACCTCAATGCCTTCGGCAGGGATGCCCAGGCGAGCGACGTGCGCTACGAGATCGCCCGCAGCGGTGGCTACGACGCCTGCGAGGTGACGCCCTGGGCGCAGGAGCCCATCCTCCCGCCGCTCCCGGCTCCGGCGAACAGCGACATCCGCATTCACGCGCAGAACTGGTTCGACGACCAGGCGTCGAGCAGCGCCTATATCGAGACGCAGCAGGGTGTTGACGAGGTGGAGGCGCACTTCTCTGCCCGCCTGGAAGCGGCCGGCTGGAGTCAGGCTGCCGACGGCCAGTGGACGAGGACGGTCGATGAAACGTCCTGGCTGGGCGTGCTCGACCTGCTGCGGCTGCAGGACGGCGGCTACTTCGCCACCTTCGTGACCGTCCAGGCGCAGGAGAGCAACCAGTAGGGCCCGAAAAGCGTTAAAGGAGGAGCGGTTGTGGTGAGAACTCACCACAACCGCTCCTCATCTGGCGGAGAGGGAGGGATTCGAACCCTCGATACGGGGAAACCCGTATACACGCTTTCCAGGCGTGCTCCTTCAACCACTCGGACACCTCTCCCAGTGGCCGCAACCTGCCGAGTCTAACCCGTACCAGGCTGCAACGCGAGCAAGCGGAAGTCTACCAACGAGCGGCCCTCACGGTCAACGCAGGGCGAGACGGTAACAATGTCGACCTTTATGGTCGAGTAGAGGGGCGAAAACTACAAGGTGGCGAAAGCGCACGTAGAATGTGCTGAGCGTTAAGGAGAGAAGATGTTCAAAGACCGAGTCATCAACCTGACCACGCCGGAAGAGGTAAACAAGTTCCTCGAGGAGCATCCGACCAGCGTCATCTTCAAGGCGGGAACCTGCCACAAGACGATGCAGGGTTTCGGTTACCTCCAGGAGAAGCTCGAGCCCCGTGAAGACCTCTACGTCGGACTGATCCGCGTGGTCGAGTCCCGGCCGGCATCGAACCTCGTCACTGAAGAGACTGGCGTCAAGCACGAGAGCCCGCAGGTCCTGCTGTTCCGGGACGGCAAGAACGTCTTCGATGTCGACAACTGGGACATCACGCCCGAGGCCCTCGAAACCGGCTTCGAGAAGATGCCGGCTGCGCCCGAGGGCAGTGCGGCGCGCAACGGCGCCACCAGCAACCTTGCCCCCTACATCAGCCTGCTCGAGCAGTACCTGTCGGGTGCAATGGAGGAGCGGGACTTCGAGTACACCTACACAATGACCTTCCGCGATGACGCCTCGCTGCGCAGCCGTGAAGAGGTGGAGATCCTCAACTCGATCTTCGGCGATGTCGACAAGCACATCAACATGCACCTGATGATGGCGGGCAGGTCCGACACCTCCGGGATTCGCGAACGCGCCCAGAAGGCCTACGACGACCTGCTGGCGCTGAGCAAGCCGGCAGCCTGAGGACGTTGCCCGGGACTTAACGGGCAGCTGCGCCGTTCAGAAGTCATCCCTGGAGGTCAGGAAGCGTGAGAACGCATCCTGACCTTCCTCTTTGCTGCCGGCCTTCCTTTGTTCTTCGTCACGGGATTCGTCACGGCGGGGTGACGATGCACGCTCGGCCGCGTTCGCGCGGGCCTTCGCCCTGCCAGCGGGTTCGGAGAGCGGAGCCACTTCGAACTCCTGCAGGTTCACGCGCCGGGGTTGCACCACCCGGTCTTCGCGGCGCTGCTGCTTCACGCTCTCGAAAGAGTCGAACAGCCCAGCCTGAACGGCCGGGCGTTCAGGCTGCCGCGCAGGTGCCGCCGCCTGACTGGGCTCCTTTGGGGCCTTGCGGATGCGGCGTGTCCGCCGCTCCCGCGCAGGTGCAGCCTCGACCTTCCGCACGGTCCCGAAGGCCGTCCAAAGTGTCAGGCAAAAAGTGATCAGAAGAGCGAAGCCCAGCAGGACCAGGATTGCGAGTGGCGAAAGGTCCATCAGTACGTCATCGTACCGCAGGGCGGTACCGCGCTGCGTCAGGAGGCCGCGGCTTCGCTCGTGGCCAGCAGGGTGTTGAGCAGTGCCGGTTCGATATTGCCGCCCGAAATCACCAGCACCGTGGGACCGCTCGCAAGACGAACGTCTTCTGCGCCCTGAGTGAGTTCGCGGTAACCGGCAAGGGTAAGCGCGCCGGTGGGTTCGACCACCAGGCGGGCCTTCTCGAAGTACCAGGCTGTCGCGCGCAGGATGTCTTCGTCGCTCACCGTGACCACGCCGTCCAGATGCTTCGCAAGCAGTTCGAAGTTCAGGTCGCCAAGCCGCTGGGTCCTGACACCGTCGGCCACCGTCCGGCTCACCTGCTTCGCCTCCCATTCGACTGGTTGCCCGGAGCGCAGCGAAGCGGCGGCATCTGCGGCCAGCGCCGGTTCCACCCCGATCACCCTTACCTGGGGCAGGAGGCTCTTCAGGGCGGTCGCGACTCCGGCACTCAGGCCACCGCCGCCTATCGGGACGAGCACGTTGCTGACTCCCGGGAGGTCCTGGGCGATCTCCAGCCCTACCGTTCCCTGCCCGCTCACGATAAGCGGGTTGTCGAAGGGCGGGACCAGCGTGTAGCCGTGCTCCTCCACCAGCCGGGCAGCGACCCGCTCCCGTTCGGTGCTGCTGTTTTCACAGCGGACGACGCGGGCGCCCAGCGCCACCGTGCGCCGTACCTTTACCGCGGGTGCGCCCTCGGGGATGACTATTGTCGCGGGCACTCCGAGCAGCAGGGCGGCGAAGGCGACGCCCTGCGCGTGGTTGCCGCTGGAGTGGGCAACCACTCCGCGCCGGCGCTGCTCGTCGCTCAGGTTCAGCAGCATGTTGAGGGCGCCGCGCACCTTGAAGGAGTTGGTGAGCTGCAGATTCTCGGCCTTGGCGAAGAGCTCCCCCTCATGGGGCAACCTGAGCACAGGCGTGCGGATGACCGTATCGCTGATGCTCCGGGCGGCCGCGCGAACTGTATCTATCGTTACGCTCATACCTTTCGTGCCTCCATGTGCCAGGGGACGCGGCCGTGAAGATCGCGGGATGTGCGGCCGATCCGTTTCGCAACAGTCCAATCTATCGCGCCTGGAGCCGGCCGGCCCAAGGGTAAGGTGCGGTCCACTGAAACAGACCTGATGATGCTACAAGGGATTCAGATGCTTGCGCACAAGTCCCTGATCATCCTGCCCCCGGCGGGAGAAGCGTTGTTATGATGCGAGTCATCATAAAGTCAGGCCGGAAAGCTCCCGTCAGCGGGAGTCGGATCGACCCAGGTTAAGGAGGAAACGACAGTCTTCGTAACCACATCATGAGTCAGGCGAACCCTACTTTGAACAGTTCGAGTCTGGCCTTTGTCGAGGAGATGTACTCTGCCTACCTCGATGACCCTTCCTCGGTACCCCCCGAGTGGCGGGAGTACTTCATGGCCCTGGCAAATGGGGACAGTCCGGCAAACGGTGCGGACAACTTCCGCTCCAGCCCTTCGTTCCGATCCAGGAGCCTGTTCAACCCGCCCGGAGGGCTGGGCGGCGACACGGCTGAGAATCAGCAGGTCGCCGCTTTTCAGTACCGGGTGGACAAGCTGGTGCGCAACTACCGCGTGCGCGGCCACCGGATAGCGCAGTTCAACCCGCTGGGCAGCGAGGGAATTCCAAACGTGCCCGAGCTTTCACCGGAGTTCTACGGACTCACCGAGGCCGACATGGACAGGCCGGTGATCGCCGAGAACATGCCGGGCGTCAAGACCCTGAGTCAGCTGCTCGAGGGGCTGCGCAGCACCTACACCAGGTCGATTGGCGTGCAGTTCATGCACATCGACAACCTTGCTGTCCGCTCGTGGCTGCAGGAGCGCATGGAAACGACGCGCAACCGCCTGGACTTGCCCCGGGCAACCCAGGTGCGCATCCTGACCAGGCTCACCGACGCCGAGATCTTCGAGGAGTTCATCCAGAAGAAGTTCGTGGGCGCAAAGCGGTTCTCGCTCGAGGGGAGCGAGAGCCTGATTCCGCTGCTCGACCTGGCCATCGAGAAGGCCGGCAGTCAGGGCGTGCGTGAAGTCGTCATGGGCATGGCCCACCGCGGCCGCCTCAACGTCCTGGCCAACATCATGGGCAAGAGCCCGCGGGACATCTTCAGCGAGTTCGAGGACCGCAACCCGGAGATGAACATCGGGCGTGGAGACGTTAAGTACCACCTCGGGTACTCCTCTGACTGGACCACTGCAGCGGGCGAGAACGTGCACCTGTCGCTCAGCTTCAACCCGTCCCACCTCGAGTTCGTGAACCCCGTGGCGCTGGGCAGGACCCGCGCCAAGCAGGACCGGCTTGGCGATGCCGAGCGGGAGCAGGGTCTCACCATCCTGATTCACGGTGACGCGGCGTTCATCGGCGAAGGGGTAGTGCAGGAGACCCTCAACCTCTCCGAGCTGGAGGGTTACCGCGTAGGCGGCGCCCTGCACGTGATCGTCAACAACCAGCTCGGCTTCACCACCGGCCCGGATCAGGGGCGCTCCACCACCTACGCCAGCGACATCGGCAAGATGCTGCAGAGCCCCATCTTCCACGTGAACGGCGAGGACCCCGAGGCGGTGGCGCAGGCCATCGAGCTGGCGATGGATTTTCGCCGCAAGTTTGGCCGCGACGTCATCATCGACATGTACGCCTATCGGAAGTACGGCCATAACGAGGGCGACGAGCCGGCGTTCACCCAACCCGTCATGTACGAGAAGATCCGTAACCGCCCCAGCGTGCGCGAAGGCTACATGGAGCGGCTTCTCGAACTTGGCGGGGTGAGCGAAGAGCAGGCCAACCAGATTGCCGAGCAGCGGCGGGAGGACCTGGAGCGGGAGCTCAGCGAGGCCCGCCGCGAGGATTACCAGCCGCACTATTCGCGGGGCGAGGGCGTCTGGCGCGGCTACGTGGGCGGCGCTGAGCATGAGGTGCCCGAGGTCAACACGGGCATCCCCGCGCAGCGGGCAGGTGAGCTGCTGGGCCGGCTTAGCCAGGTGCCCGACAGCATCGAGGTGAACTCCAAGATCAGGAGGTTGCTGTCCCAACGCCAGGAGATGGCAGGCGGCAAGCGCCAGCTCGACTGGGCCAGCGCCGAGGCGATCGCGTTCGCCAGCCTGGCCACCGAAGGCTACCGGATCAGGTTGACAGGCCAGGACAGCGAACGCGGCACCTTCAGTCACCGGCACGCCGTGCTCCACGACATGGGCGGCAACGGCTCCTGGATGCCCCTCCAGCACCTCAGCGAAGATCAGGGACCGGTGGAGATCTACAACAGTCCTCTGTCCGAGATCGGCGTGCTGGGCTTCGAGTACGGTTACAGCCTCGACTGGCCCGACGGTCTGATCATGTGGGAGGCCCAGTACGGCGACTTCAACAACACCGCCCAGGTGATCATCGACCAGTTCATCGCCTCGGCCGAGGAGAAGTGGGGCAGGCTAAGCGGCCTCGTCCTGCTCCTGCCGCACGGCTTCGAGGGCGCCGGTCCCGAGCATTCCAGCGCACGGCTGGAGCGTTTCCTGCAGCTTTGCGCCGAGGACAACATGCAGGTGGTCTACCCGACCACACCGGCGCAATACTTCCACCTGCTGCGCAGGCAGGTGGTACGACCCCTGCGCAAGCCGCTCGTCGTCATGACGCCCAAGAGCCTGCTGCGCCTGCCGGCCGCGGGCTCGGACCTGAGCGAACTCGAGGGCGACGGATTCGCCCGCGTCATCGACGACCCGCGCCAGCCCGAAAACGTGGAGCGGGTGCTGCTGTGCACCGGCAAGATCTACTACGAACTCGAGGCTGCCCGCCAGGAGCAGGGCAGGGACGACCTCGCGATCGTACGCCTGGAGCAGCTCTATCCGATTCCCGAGAGGCAGCTCGAGGAGGTCCTGGACAGGTACGGCAATGTGCCCGTCACCTGGGTCCAGGAGGAGCCGGAGAACATGGGAGCCTGGCGCTTCCTGCGGGTTCACTGGGGCAGCGAGCTGTTCGGACGGCCGTTCGACGGCGTGAGCAGGCCGGCGTCGGCCAGCCCCGCCACCGGATCGGCCAGCAGCCACAGGATCGAGCAGGCACTGGTTATCGAAACAGCCCTGAAGGGACCATCAAAGTAAGAAATGAGCCAAGAGTTGGGCATTTCGTCTAGGAGCAGATATGGCTATTGAACTTAAGGTGCCTGAGGTGGGCGAGTCGGTGACCGAGGTATTCATCGGCAGCTGGCTGAAGCAGGAGGGCGACAGCGTCTCGGCCGACGAACCCGTGGTCGAGCTGGAGACCGACAAGGCGACCATGGAGGCGCCCGCCCCCGTCTCCGGCAAGCTGGTGAAGCTGCTGAAAGCCGAAGGAGACTCGGCCACCGTAGGCGAAGTGATCGCCCACATCGAAGAGGGCGCAGCCGGTGCCGAGGCCCCAGGAGAGGAAGCACAGGCCGCGGCGACCCCGACCGAGGGCCCGGCCCCTGCGGCTGCAGAACAGCAGGACGAACCCGCGCAGGAGCCTGCGGCCCCGGCCCCCCAGAAGGATGGCGCCGGTGCCGGCCGCGACGACCTCGTGATGCCCGCCGCGCGGCGCCTCCTGGAGGAGCACGGCCTGAACGCGCACGACGTGCAGGCGAGCGGCCCCGGTGGTCGCCTCCTGAAGGAGGATGTCGAGCGTCACCTCGAGGAGCGGGAGGCGGCCGACGCGGCTGCCGCCACCCAGGCTGTACCCACCGGCTCGCCCTCGGGCGCGGTCGATGAGGGGCACCGCCAGGAGGAAACGGTCCGGATGAGCCCGCTGCGGCGCACCATAGCCACCCGGCTGGTGGGCGCGCAGCAGACGGCAGCTCTCCTCACGACCTTCAACGAGATCGACATGAGCAACGTCATGGCGATGCGCAAGGAGTACCGCGACGATTTCGAGAAGCGGTACGAGGTGCGGCTCGGGTTCATGAGCTTCTTCGTGAAGGCCACCATCGACGCGCTCAAGCAGTTCCCCGAAATAAACGCCGAGATTCGCGAGAACAACATCGTCTACAAGAACTACTACGACATAGGCGTCGCGGTCTCCACCGAGCGTGGTCTGCTCGTGCCCGTGATCCGCAACGCGGAGCGCCTCTCGTTCGCCGAGATCGAAGGTGTGATCGCCGACTACGGCCGCCGGGCCCGCGACAACAAGCTCATGCCCGACGAACTTCAGGGCGGCACCTTCACCATCACCAACGGTGGCGTGTTCGGTTCACTGCTGTCGACACCAATCGTCAACCCGCCCCAGTCGGGCGTGCTCGGCATGCACGCCATCCAGGAACGGCCTGTCGCCATCGACGGCAAGGTCGAGATACGCCCCATGATGTACGTCGCCCTCACCTACGACCACCGCATCGTCGACGGTCGTGGCGCGGTGAGTTTCCTCAAGCGGATCAAGGACGCGATCGAACAGCCGGCGCGCATGCTGCTTGAGGTCTAACTGCAGGTAACGATCGGACCCGGCTCCCGCCGGGTCCTTTTCCATTACAGGAGCACAACTGATGGCGCAACACGATCTCATCATCATTGGCGCTGGTCCGGGCGGTTATGTGGCAGCGATCCGGGCAGCGCAACTCGGTTTCAACGTGGCGAGCGTGGAGATGGAGGAGCAGCTGGGCGGCACCTGCGTCCGGGTAGGCTGCATCCCCTCGAAGGCCCTGCTCGAATCGAGCGAAAAGTATGCCGAGCTGCTGGACGACAAGAGCCTGGGCAAGCACGGGCTGAAGGTAAAGAAGGTCGAGCTCGACCTCCAGGCGATGCTCGCCCAGAAGGATGCCGTCGTCAAGGCGAACACCGACGGCGTCAACTTCCTCTACAGGAAGAACAAGATCGAACGGTACCGGGGCCGCGGCGAACTGCTGGGTTCCGGGAAGGTCGCCGTGCACTCCCAGGATGGCGAGCGCACCGAGCTGCAGGCCAGGCACATAATTATTGCTACCGGCTCGAGCGTTGCCACCCTGCCGGGAGTCGAACTGGACGGCGAGCGGATCATCTCTTCCACGGAGGCGCTCTCCCTCCAGGAGGTCCCCGAGCACCTGGTGGTGATAGGCGCGGGCTACATCGGTCTCGAGCTGGGCTCGGTCTGGGCCCGGCTGGGCGCCAGGGTGACGGTCCTGGAGTACATGGATCGCATCCTGCCCGGCATGGACGCCGAGCTCGCCCGCGAGGCGCTGAAGGTCTTCAAGCGGCAGGGCATCGAGTTCCGGCTGGGTGCCAGGGTGACCGGAGCCAGCAGCAAGGACGGCGGGGTCGTGGTTGAACTGGAAGAGGGCGAGCCTATCGAGGCAAGCCACGTCCTGATGGCGGTCGGACGCAAGCCGAACACCGAGGGGCTGGGCCTCGACAACGTGGGTATCGAGACCGACGAACGCGGCCGCGTGAAGGTCGACGACCGTTACGCCACGAACGTGGAGGGCATTTACGCCATAGGGGACGTGATCGAGGGGCCCATGCTGGCGCACAAGGCCCAGGAGGACGGCGTCGCTCTGGCAGAGATCCTCGCCGGCCACGCCGGAAACGTCGACTACGGCCTGGTGCCCGGCATCGTCTACACCGAACCGGAGATCGCCACGGTCGGCAAGAGCGAGGAGCAGCTCAAGGAGGAGGGCATCCCCTACAAGAAGGGTAACTTCCCCTTTCAGGCGGTGGGGCGCGCCCGCGCCATGGACCGCACCGACGGCAAGGTGAAGGTGCTGGCCCACGCGGAGACCGACCGCGTCCTGGGCGTGCACATCATCGGCACCAGAGCCGGCGACCTCATAGCCGAGGCGGTTGCGGCGATGACGTTCGGCGCATCCAGCGAGGACATCGGCAGGACCATTCATGCGCACCCGACACTGGCCGAGGCGGTGAAGGAGGCCGCCCTGGCCGTGGGTGGCGACCCCATTCACATGTAAGGCCAAAACCAGGAGAGGTGACCTGGTTGGTTGGGGCCCGGCAAGCTGCCGGGCCCCTTCATCGTTCAGGTTTGTCCGATACCTTCCTGTCTGCGGACGGCCGTAGTGAGACCATGCCTGCGGGAAATCTGAAAGGAGGAACCATGACGCGAACAGGTGTAAAGGGTCTCGTTTTTCTGCTTGCGGCCTTCCTGGCGCTCGGGCTGGGACTGGCGCAGGAGGATGGGGAGGCAGCTCAGGAAACCGAAGGCAACGTGGTGGAGATCGACATGATTACCGAAGGCTCGGAGTTCATCTTCGATCCCGTCGGCATCTGGGTCGAGCCGGGCACCACGATCCGCTTCGTCAACGTGAGCGACCTGCACTCGGCTACCGCCTACTGCGAGGATAACGGCAAGGAGCGCCGCATCCCCGAAGGCGCAGAGTGCTGGGACTCGGGCATCCTCACCGAAGAGGGTGCAACCTGGGAGGTGACGCTGACCGAAGAGGGTGTCTACGACTACTACTGCATCCCACACGAGGCGATGGGTATGGTTGGACGCATCATCGTCGGTGACCCGGAAGCATTCCCCGCGCAGGACGACTCCAACCTGTTCCCGGCGGTGCAGGAAGCACTGCCCTCGGTCGATCAGATCATGAACGCCGAGGACCGCCGCGTCGCCTGGGGCGAGCAGGAGTAATTGCGGCAAGCCGAACGCCCCTTCGGGGGGAGTCAGGTCGAGTTCCGGGGCCCGCGCACAGCTGCGCGGGCCTCTTCCCTGAACCGCAACCCCTTGCCGGTTGGCCGCGGCTACCGGGGATGGCCGCAGGCCGGCGTTATACTCGGCCCATATGACAGTTGCATCGCCGCGCGACATTCCACTTCGCGATCCAGCCCTCGAGAGCATCGCCGACAAGGTGCTGGAGGGGAAACGCCTGGATTTCGAGGACGGGATGACCCTCTACCGCACCAACGACCTCGCCGCGCTCGCCCGCCTCGCCGACCTGGTGAGGGAGCGCAAGGTGGGGAAGAAGGCCTACTACGTCCACTCGCTGCGGCTCTCACAGACGAACATCTGCTACGTCGGCTGCACCTTCTGCGGCTTCCAGCGCCGCTTCGGTGAGGAGGGCGCCTGGGATTACGACCTGCCGCAGGTGTGGGAGTTCGTCGACAAGTATTGGCACCCCGACCTGACCGAGATCCACATCTCCTCGGGCCACCACCCGAAGCGCGAGTGGCAGTACTACCTCGACCTGGTGAGCGGCCTGACCGAACGGTACCCTGGCGCCCAGGTGAAGGCGTGGACGGCAGCCGAAATACACCACTTCACCAAGATCACCCGCCCGCGCCTCAACTACCGCGAGGTCCTGAGCGAGCTCAAGGAGGCGGGCCTGGTGGCAATGCCGGGAGGTGGGGCAGAGATCTTCGCCGATCACGTCCGCAAGCGCATCGCCCGCGCGAAGGTGAAGGCCGAGCAGTGGCTGGAGATCCACCGCACCGCCCACGAGCTGGAGATCCCCACGAACGCCACCATGCTCTACGGCCACGTCGAGGGTCTCGAGGACAGGCTCGACCACATGATGCGCCTGCGCGAACTGCAGGACGAAACGGGCGGCTTCCTCTCCTTCATCCCGCTTGCCTTCCAGCCTGACAACAACCCGCTGGCCAGGGAGCTGAACAAGTCGGAACACACCACGGGCTTCGATGACCTGCGCAACCTCGCGGTGGCGCGCCTGATCCTCGACAACTTCCCGCACATCAAGGGGTACTGGATCATGATCACGCCGGAGCTCACGCAGGTGGCGCTCTCGGCCGGGGTAAGCGACATCGACGGCACCATCAAGGAGGAGCGCATCGCGCATGCCTCCGGGGCGGTGACCGAGAAGGGCATGACCGAGGAGGAGCTGATCAAGCTCGTTCGTGACGCCGGCCGGGTGGCGGTGCGCCGCGACGCCCTCTACAACGAACTGGTCGTGAATGCCTGAACGCTTAGGGATCGTCTCCTACGCCAACGTCGCCCCCTTGCACTACCGGCTCGAGCCGTGGGGCGACGAGATCGAATTCGTGTACGGGGTACCCAGCGAGCTGAACCGCATGCTCCTCGCCGGGGAGATCGATCTCACCCTCATCTCGAGCATCGAGTTCCTGCGCTGGCGCGACCGGCTCACTGCCCTGCCGGACTTCTCGATCGCCACTCTCGGGCCCGTTTACAGCGTGATGCTCTTCCACTGGCGACCTGTCGACGAACTCGACGGGGCGAGGATCGCCGTTACCACCGAGTCGGCGACCAGCGTGCAGTTGCTGCGCGTCCTGCTGGAGGGGCGGGTTACCGACGCCGAACTGGTTCCGGTGGCACCCGACCTGGAGTCGATGCTCCGCGAACACGACGCCGCGCTGCTCATCGGTGACAAGGCGCTGGTCGAGGCGGTCAACCGACGCACGGTGGATGGACGGCAGCCGCTGGTGAGCGACCTGGGTGAAGCCTGGTACCGGCAAACGAGGTTGCCGTTCACCTTTGCAGTCTGGGCTTCGCTGAAGGACAATCCTCCTTCCCGCACACTTGTCGGGAAGTTACGCGAAGCACGCGAGCATGGGCTTGGGGTCCTCCACGAGGTCGCCTGCCACGAGTCGCCGATCCGCAGCGTCAGCGTGCCTGTGATGCAGCGGTACCTGAGCAACTTCCGCTACTACTTCGAACTGCCCGATCGCGACGGACTCATCGAGTTCGGCCGGCGGAGCATTCCGGACTTTGATCCGGAGGAACTCAGGTACTGGCCGCAATAAGTGGTTCGAGGTTGACGTGCCAGCGGGCGAACCGTCGCCCTGGCTAACGCTGTCAGCGCTGCGGGTCCTCGACTGGTGGGACGGCTACCGGTAAATCACAGCACGTAGCGACTCAGGTCCTCGTTCTCCACGATGTCCCCCAGCTTGCGGTGCACGTACGCCTCGTCCACGGTAATTTCGCCCAGGCCGGTGGCGAACGAAATGTCCTCGAGGACGGTTTCGAGCATCGTGTGCAGGCGGCGGGCGCCGATGTCCTCGACCTCGCGGTTCACCTGCTCGGCGTACTCGGCGATAGCCTTGAGGCCCGACTCGTCGAACTTCACGATGTTCCCGTCCACCTTCAGCAGCTCGACGTACTGCTTGGTGAGCGAGTGCTGCGGCTGGGTGAGGATGCGCTGGAAGTCCACGGCGGTGAGCTCCTCGAGCTCGACGCGGATGGGGAAGCGTCCCTGCAGCTCGGGGATCAGGTCCGAAGGCTTGGTGACGCTGAACGCGCCGGCGGCGATGAACAGCACGTGATCGGTCTTCACCTGACCGTAACGGGTGTTCACCTGGGTGCCCTCGACCACCGGCAGGAGGTCGCGCTGCACGCCCTCGCCGGAGATGTCGGCGCCACTCGAGCCGCCCGACTCGGCGATCTTGTCGATCTCGTCGAGGAAGACGATGCCGGAGTTCTCTGCCCGATTGATGGCTTCGCGGCTCACCTCGTCGTAATCGATGAGTTTCTCGGCCTCCTCGTTCTGGAGGACCTTGCGCGCCTCCTTGACCGTGGTCTTGCGGCGCATGCGCTTCTTCGGCATGACGTTGGAGAGCATGTCCTGCAGGTTCATGCCCATCTCCTCCATGCCGGGGATCATCGGTGTGGCCGGGCGTTCGTCCTTGACCTCGATCTCGACGGTGCGCGTCTCCATCTGGCCGGAGGCGAGGAGCTGGCGCATCTTGTCGCGGCCCTCCTGGGTGCCGCCGGGAATGAGCACGTCGAGGAGGCGCTCCTCGGCGGCTGCGGCGGCGCGGTCCTGGACCTGGGCCTTCTTCTCGTTCTCGACCATCACGTAGGCGGCCTGCACGAGGTCGCGCACGATCGATTCGACGTCGCGGCCCACGTAGCCCACCTCGGTGAACTTCGTCGCCTCGACCTTCACGAATGGCGCGCGGGCGAGCCGGGCCAGGCGGCGGGCGATCTCGGTCTTGCCGACGCCGGTGGGACCGATCATGAGGATGTTCTTGGGGACGACCTCTGCCTGCAACGCCTCGGAGAGCTGGCGGCGGCGGTAATGGTTGCGCAGTGCCACGGCAACCGAGCGTTTCGCCTTGTGCTGACCGATGATGTGCCGGTCGAGCTCCTCGACGATCTGCAGGGGCGTGAGATCAGCAATTTCGGGCAGAGCAAGACTCATGCCTCATCCTCCAGGCTGTCCCCGCCTGACTCGTCGTCGCCATTGGGGACTGTCAGCACGGTGGCCGTGCCGCTCGTATAGATGTCGATATCGGCCGCGATGAGCAGCGCGTTGCGGGCGATCTCCTGAGCGGGCAGGTCGGTGTGGCGAAGCATCGCCAGCGCCGCCGCCTGGGCGTAGGCGCCGCCCGAACCGACGGCCACCACCGGCTCGTCGGGAGCTATAACGTCCCCAACGCCGGAGAGGGTCAGGATATTCTCGGAGTCGGCCACGATGAGCATCGCCTCCAGGTTGCGCAGGACACGGTCGGTGCGCCACTCCTTCACCGTTTCGACGGCGGCCTTCATCAGGCTGCCGCGGCTGGAGTCGAGATAGCCCTCGAACTTCTCGAGGAGCGTGAACGCGTCGCTCACGGCGCCCGCGAAGCCGGCCACGATCTTGTCGTCGTAGAGGGAGCGGACCTTCACCGCACCCCTCTTCATAATCGTGTCGCCCAGCGTCACCTGGCCGTCCCCGGCGATGGCCGAGACTCCGTCCCTGTGCACTGCCACGATGGTAGTTCCATGCATGCGATCCATA
>CALKAI010000078.1 GCA_937983275.1 uncultured Trueperaceae bacterium
CGGCACCGCTCTCGGACAGGGCGCGGAGGAGCTTATGGAACAGAAGACAATCAAGACACACGTGCTGCAACCGCCGGAGCGGACCTACCCGGAACCGCTGATCAGCAGGCTCCTTTTCGCCAGCCGCGCCAGTGTGCCCGTCTGGACGATCGTGCGGCTCTACCTCGGCTACCTGTGGCTCTCCTCGGGCATCCCCAAGCTCAGCAACCCCGCGTGGGTCGGTCCCGAAGCAGGCGCAGCAGTCCGCGGCTTCCTCGCCAACGCCCTCGAGCTCAGCATCGCAGGAACGAGCGTGCCAGCCTGGTACGCCTGGCTCATCGAGAACATCTTCATCCCGAACGCATTCCTGATGAGCCACATGGTGGCCTTTGGCGAGGTCCTCATCGGAATCGCGCTCATCACCGGCTTCCTGACCGGCATTAGCGCCTTCCTGGGCGGCCTCATGAACGCAAGCTTCCTGCTGGCCGGCACCGTTTCGAGCAACCCGGTCATGTTCATCCTTGCCACCTGGATCGTCCTCGCCTGGCGCGTCGCCGGCTACTGGGGCCTCGACTACTGGGTTCTGCCGCTTCTCGGCGCGCCGCGTAACGACGAGGCGGTTCGACGCTGATTTCCTGAATCAAGGCAGGGGAGAGCGCCTCCACTCTTGCCAGGCCCGACCGGCCAGCGCGAATGCTGTGACCTGTCGGGCCTTTCCTTGCCCTTAGGTTGCTTTCGGTCTGGAAAAACAGCCTCTGGGTTGATTTGACGAAGAAATAACGGCCCCTTCCTATCCTCTGGGTCGGCCCGGCAGCACAACTGCAACGCAGAAGATTCGCTGTCGGGAACGGGAAGGATAGGAAATGAAGAAACTCTTGCCCCTACTTTTCGCTGGCCTGGCCCTGCTGCTGGCCGCATGCGGTTCGAACTCGGGATCTACTGGCGCGGACCCATACGCACCTCTCGATGTCGACCCGCCCCCGCCCATCGAGGATCCGACGATCACCACCTCGGGTACCGTGAGCGCCAAGCCAGGTTCCCCAGACCTCATGCAGATCAACGTCGCCGGCTTCCTCGCTCCGGCACCTGTTGAAGGCAGCGGTCTTGCTCCGGCCTCGGCTGGCAGAGAAATCCCCAAGCTTTCGGCCCGCGACTTCACGGTCGTGGAGGCAGGGGTCGTCAAGGGCATCACGATCGAGCGGATTGACGGTGAAACACGAGCTGCTGCCGACGTGGCGTTCGTTTTCGACACGACCGGAAGCATGGGTGGCGCGCTCCGGACTGTTCAGGACAGCATCATCGAGTTCGTCGACTACCTCGACGAAGCAGGCCTGGATGTGCGGGTGGGGGCCGTAACGTTCGGAGATGCCTTTGATACGAAAGCGGAGTCTTCCTCGCGCTCAGGTAGCGGTGGTGAAACCCCGCCAAACCTCGACCGCCGGGAACGGCCAACATTCCAGTTGACCAGCAATAAGGAAGCGTTCAAGGAGTTTATCGACGGAGATACTCCCCGCGCAGGCGGTGATGGGCCCGAGAACGCAGTGGGTGCCTTGGCCTTCGCCTACGATGAACTCGATTGGCGTCCCGGTGCCCAGCGCGTTCTGATCGTGATTACCGACATCAACTCCCACAACGACGAAACCTTCGCCAGGTTTGATTGGGACTCGGCATACGACCGCTACGCTCCCGAAAATCCTGCAGAGCTGCTGGAGCGGATGAGGGGGAACGCGATTGTTCACGTGGTCAGTCCCAACTTCACCTTCGATGTGGAACCCCATACGGATATGGCAATGTTCACGGGTGTAGAAGGAACAGGTGGCGAGTTCGTAGACATCGACGACCTGGTACGCGAAGATGCGAGCCTGACGGACCTCGACCTCACAACAGCCACCGCCGGCGGCTACATCGTCACCTTCCGCGGCACCAAGGACGGCAAGCCGAAGGATGTCCGGGTAGTGATAGACGACGGCAGCGACATACGCGGTGAATTCACGATGCGCGATGTAACGTACTGAGCCAGGTAGCACCAAAAGCAACCTGACAGCTGGGAGCGGCACGAACAGTCGCGTGCCGCTCCCGACATATGCACACTCACCAACGCAGGCAGCAACGGGATTCACGGTCTCCCCTGCACTGTACCGAACATAATGTGTATTATGATTCGCATGGGGGAGGGTTCTTATTTTCTCAGCAGGAGCTTAGTTGTTCACCACTTGCTCCTCTTTGCAGTTTAGGTTGGTTTCAGTAAATGTCGACTGAACTTACCAAAGCCCAAGCCACCGCACTGCAGCGTTCTCGTTCGATTATTTCCATGAGCAGTACCGAGCGGCGCCGCTTCGCGGTGAAGGCGGCCAACGAGCGGGACTTCGACGACCTGTGGAGCCTGCTGGAGGCGTTCCT
>CALKAI010000079.1 GCA_937983275.1 uncultured Trueperaceae bacterium
TGCATGTCGACGATTATCAGGGCGGTGGTCTGTGGATCGAGCCGGACATCCGGTGCGCGCGGGATCTCGGGGATCTCCACGGTGGCCGGGGTTTCGTTCTCCTGCGCCTGGTTCATGCCTACATGGTCGGGAGTCGCGGCCGGTTGTGACTGTCACGAGTTGAGCTTTTGCCGCGCGCGGCCAGGCCGCGTTTATGTTCGCCGGAGAGTGGGCATGTCCAAAATGACAAAATCTTGAATCCTGAAGGGCGTTCAGGATTCAAGATTCAACGTTTTTAAGCTATCCCGGCCTCTGGCGAACATAATCACCAGCGCCGACTGCCGCACGAGCGGCGCAATCGCAGCCTCAGTTCACATAGCTGAGCCAGTGCTCGAACTCGGGCACGCGGCCCGCGGCAATGTCGAGGTAGGTCTGACGCATCTTCAGGGAGAATTCGCCCGCCTGGCCACTGCCGATGGGGCGGCGGTCGATGGAGGCGACCGGGGTGACCTCGGCGGCCGTGCCGACCATGAACACCTCGTCGGCGGTGTAGAGCTCGTCGCGGGTGACCATGGTGGCCTCGACGCGGGTGCCCAGCCACTCGGCGATCTGGATGACAGAGTCGCGGGTGATGCCGCGCAGGTTCACGGAGTGGGCGACGGGGAAGAGGACGCCGTCGCGGTACATGAAGATGTTCTCCCCGGAGCCCTCGGCCACGAAGCCCTGCTTGTCGAGGAGCAGCGCCTCGTCGAAGCCGTTCTCGCGCGCCTCCTGGTTGGCGAGGACCGAGTTGATGTAGTTGCCTCCCGCTTTCGACTTGGTGGGCAGGATGTCGCCGGAGGAGCGGCGCCACGACGAGGTCATGAGCCGTGCGCCCTTGCGTACCGCCTCGTCGCCCAGGTAGACGCCCCAGGGGAGGGTGGCCACCATGAAGTGCACGGTGTTGTTGCCGGGGTTCACGCCCAGCGACTCGGCGCCGTACCAGAGCAGCGGCCGGATGTAGGCGCTGGGCATGCCGTTCTTGCGCAGGGTGGTGAGGATGGCGTTGTCGATCTCCTCGGCGGTCAGGTCCACCTTCATGCCCAGGATCTTCGCGGAGTCGAGCAGCCGCCTGCTGTGCTCGTGCAGCCGGAACACCGCCGCCCCGCGGGCGGTCTCGTACGCCCGGATCCCCTCGAAGACGCTCGTGCCGTAGTGGAGCGCGTGCGTCAGGACCGAAACCTGGGCGCGTTCGTGCGGCACCAGCTCGCCGTCGAAGTAGACGTAACCGGCATCAATTGCCGTGGTTGTGGTGGGCGCGCTGTTGGACTCGACTGCCATAAGGACCTCCAGTAATGGCACATCATACGACGCGCGCTTTGCTCCGCACAGCACGCCTTATTATTAAGAGGTGAGTCTGGTCACGCTGCGCCTCCTCCTGCTGCTGGTCGCAGCCGCGCTCACGGCCGGGCTCATCGCCCTGTTCACGGAGACGCGGTTCTCGCTTTCGGGGACGGCGCTTGTCTCGGCCCTCTACTTCATTCCTGTCAACATCGTGTGCCTGTGGCTGCTGGCCCGCCTGAACGGCGCCAGGCGGGGCAACTTTGCGGGAACGCTCCTGGCGATGGCCGGCTACCGGCGCGACCGGCTGGGCACCGACATTCTGCAGGGGTTCCTCTGGCAGCTGCTGCTGTTCATCCCCTTCGCGCTGGTCATCGTGGGCCTCGTCCTCCTCCTGTCGGGCGGCGCACCGATCGACACGGCGTTCGAGACGGTCTTTGTCCCCGAGGGGGCGACCCCGCCCGAGCTGCCGCGGCACTTCATGATCGCCAGCGCCCTGACCGTAGCGCTGCTCTTTCCGCTCACCAACGCCCCGGCCGAGGAGCTCGTCTACCGCTACCACGCCCAGGGCCGCCTGCAGGAGCGGGGCAGCCCCCTCTGGTGGTCTCTGCTCCTGCCCTCGCTGGCGTTCGGGCTGCAGCACATCCTGCTCGCGCCCACGGCGGCCGCAGCGCCCGTCTACTTCGCCGCGTTCACCGTGTGGGGCCTGGGCGCGGCGCTCATCTACGGGCGGCAGGGGAGGCTAATGCCCATCCTGATAGCGCACTTCATCACCAACTTCTTCACGGGCGGAGTACCCCTGCTGGTGCTCCTCCTCCTTGGCCTGATCTGACGGGCCCGCCAGAATTCGCCTTGGTTGTCCCTTAATGGAAGGGTAACCGTCGCGCCAATCCCCCGATTGTGCGGTTAGACTGACACCGATGAATGTTCTCGTCACGGGCGGGGCAGGCTACATAGGCAGTGTCACGGTTGAGGCTCTCATCGAGGGCGGTCACCGGGTGGTGGTGCTCGACAACCTGAGCACCGGCCACCGTGCGGCCGTGCACCCCGAGGCGACCTTCGTGCTGGGCGACATCCGCGACCGCGAGCTGGTCAGGCGGCTCGTCGACGAGCACCAGCTGGAGGCGACCCTCCACTTTGCGGCCGTGTCGCTGGTGGGCGAGTCGATGCAGCAGCCGGGCAAGTACTTCGGCAACAACACCGCCGGCACGCTCGACCTGCTCGGTGCGCTCGTTGAGGGCGGAGCAAACCGGTTCGTCCTCTCCTCAACCGCCGCCCTCTTCGGCACTCCCGACAGCGTGCCCATCGACGAGGATGCGGCAATCCGGCCCGAGAGCGTCTACGGCGAGTCGAAGTACCTGCTCGAGCGGGCCCTCCACTGGCTAAGCGCGACGGCGGGGCTGGGGTATGCGACGCTGCGCTACTTCAACGCCGCCGGCGCCAGCGACTGCTACGGGGAGGACCACCGGCCCGAGACGCACCTGATCCCGCTCGTGCTCGAGGTGGCGCAGGGGAAGCGCGAGGCGATACAGGTTTTCGGCGACGACTACGACACGCCCGACGGCTCCTGCATACGCGACTACATCCATGTGCGCGATCTCGCCCGGGCCCACGTGCTGGCGCTGGAGGCCCTGCGGCCCGGCGAGGAGCGCCGCTACAACCTGGGCAACGGCAAGGGCTTCTCGGTGTACGAGGTCATCGACGTTTGCCGGCGTGTCACCGGGCGGGAAATACCCGTTCAGGTGGCGCCACGGCGCGCCGGGGACCCCGGTATACTGGTGGCCAATTCGGGCAGGATTGGTCAGGAGCTTGGCTGGACGCCGGAGTTCCGGGAGCTCGAGGAGGTGGTCTTCTCGGCCTGGAAGTGGCGGGAACGGAATCCCCATGGGTACGAGGAGTAGCCGCCGCGAGGGGCTAACTTTGCTGGCTGCCATGCTAAGCTTACCTGCGTTTGGAGAAAGAATGAGACGACTTTCCAATCTGGCTCTATGCCTACTGATAACCCTGACGGCGGGCCTGGCATTCGCCCAGCAGACCGTGAGCCTGTCGGGCATCATCGACAGCGACCGCGAACTCGCACCCAACACCCGGGTTGCCGCGCACATCGTCGACCGCGACGGCGTCTGGGGCGATGAGATCGCCACGGTGGCGCCTATAGCCGGGACGTTCAGCATTACTCTGCCTGATGTGGAGGGGCAGCAGCTGCGCGCCTTCCGCTCCGGCGCGATCCTCCTGCCCGGCCTGCAGAACGAGTACCGGGTGGCGCCCTCGGGCGTGAACTTCCTCCAGGCGCGGGTGAACGTCTACGTCGACAACAACGACAACAACGTCTTCGACCGGGTGACCGACAACTTCTACGTGGGCGTCAGCAGCCTCGAAGAGCCGGTCGGTTTCTTCTCGCTAATCTACGTCGATCGCGCCACCACCCTCACGGCGGCCGATGCCGAGCTGCAGCTGGCGCAGGGCTGGAACATCTTCACCGCCCGCTTCCCCGGCAACGGTGTCGCCCAGTACGACATCGTCGCCAGCGTCGACGACGTCCTCCTCACCGCCGTACTGCCCTAGTACAGCCTTAAACCCGGCGGCCGGCCGGCGCAGTGAGCTGCTACCTGCGCCGGCCGGCAACTCGTCTATAGTGGGACGCAGTGAGTGATGAGCCAAAGCAGCCGACGTTCTCGGCCCGCGAGATCGTTCTCGAGTTTTTCCCGGCCACGCACGAGCGTCTCATCCCGGCGAGGCGGGAGTTCACGGTAGAGCGCGACTCCCAGGGCAGCCTGCAGATCGTCGACAGCAAGAACCGCACCCTGCTCCACTTCCAGCCTGTTGACCCGTCGGGGAACCCCACGACCCAGCTCTGCTGCGACCTGTGCGGCTGGAACGGCACGCGGCACCACCTGAACCTGTACCGCGGCGAGGTGCCCGGCTCGGGCGGCCGGCGCTTCCGCTACCTGACGGCCTGCCAGAGCGGCGTCGACTGCGAGGCGCGCCGCTTCAGCGACGAATCCGTGAGCAACCTGCTGCAGCGCGACTAGCGGGCACCAGCGCGAACTGCTGCGACGGGCGCCCGGGGCGAGGTTAGCCCTCCTCCTGGGATTGCCTGTGAGCGACCAGCGGTTTCTGGTCCATGCAGTCGCGCAGCCACCCTTCGGGGATGCTGCGCCGGCGCCGCTGGTAGATCTGGTCGGTGTACATCTGCTCCGGCTTGACGCGCAGCAGGTCGTCCTCGTCGCCCTCCAGCCGGAAGCGGCGGCGCGCCCCGACGCTCTGGTCGCTCGCCCCGTAGACCGCTACCACCCGTATCTCCACATGGTGCAAGTCGGTGATCTGGGTGGCGTCGAGCCAGTCGTAGCCCTGGGCCGGTTTCTTGTCGGTCAGCGCCTCCAGGATCTCCTCGAAGCTGCCGATCATCAGCATCTGGCCGGAGCTGAGCGGACCCTGGCGCATCATGTTCTCGAGCTCGCTGGGGCCGGGCATCTTGCGCGGGTCGATCTGCTCCGAGCCCAGCACGACCGACCTCTCCTCACCGTCCTTGAGCGCGGCGGCGAGGACGCACTCCACGTGGAGGATCTCCTGGCTCAGGTTCACGAGCATGCAGTGCGACTCGGGACCGTAACCGTTCGTCTGGTGGATGAGCATGCGCGGCTGCCGCTTGTTGCGGAAGTCCGAGTACATGAGCGACAGCCAGGCGACCCAGATGAGGGCCGTGAACATCGTGCCCAGGGAAGAGATCAGTGCCGAATTGTTCTCGATCCACGTCAGGATTTCGATGCCTGCTCACCCCCGAACACGGACAGAGACTAGCAGGAGCAAGGGCAGGCAATTACCGCTCACCAGACGATCTGGCCTGCCGGCTTCTCACCTGGACCGGGCCCGCGGGCCGGCGCCTGCGCACGCTCAGCAGCCCCTGCGCGTTGACCAAAAAGTGCGCCAGGATGGGCGCGAGCAGGCCGCCGCTGCCGACCGCCGCGTAGCCGAGCGCGAGCCCGGCCACTCCCGTGTAGGCCGTGTAGACCCACGCCCGCGGCGGCGCCGGGTGGAGGAGGGCGAACAGCAGCGCCTGCAGCGGCACGCCCAGCAGCGGCAGCAGACCGCCCCGGAAGAGCAGCTCCTCGCCCACCGCGGTGAGCGTCGCCAGCAGCAGGGCATCGAATCGGCTCAGGCGCAGCCGCCGCAGCATGCGCTCGATGAGGTTGCTGCCCTCGCCAAAGGAGGGTACCAGCTTCTCCAGCAGCCAGCCGCCCAGCAGCAGGCCGGCCCCGGTGGCGACGCCCAGCAGCAGCTGCAGCCACAGCGGCTGCGCCACACCAAGATCAGGCTTGGAAATCCACACCCACACCCCACCCACCACACCCAGCCCCACCGACGGCAGGAACGGGAGGTAGCGGCGCAGCCTCCTACTCCTCATTCCGGTTCCAGCCTTGCGCGGCGGCGTAGCTGTCGAGCAGCTGCAGCGCCTCCTCGCGGTCGTTGACGTCGCCCACCGCGCGGGCCTCCTCGACGAGGCGCAACGCCTCACCCACCCGGGGCCCCGGCTCGAGCCCCAGGTGCTCGATCACCTCCTGGCCGCGCAGCAGTGGCTGCGGCGGGGCGGGCTCCTCGAGGAGCCTGATGATGCGGGCGAGCGCCAGGCGGTAGGCGCGCCTGGTCGCCTCGCTGGAGAGGGGACCGCGGGCCGCCTCGCGGTCGGCGATCATGAGCATGAGCAGGTCGGGCAGCAGCGGGCGGCGCCGGTGCACGAAGCGGCGCGCCTCCTTGTCGCTCTTCGGCAGGGGGAGCATGTGGTAGCGCACCAGGCCGCTCACCTGCTGGACCTCCTCCTGGGGCTTGCGCAGCCGGCGCATGATCCGGCCGGCGATGAGGGCGCCCTCCTTGTCGTGCCCGTAGAAGCGGATGCGGTTGTCCTCGCCGGTGTCGTCGCGGGTGACGGGCTTGCCGACGTCGTGGAGCAGGGTCGCCCAGCGCAGCGTGCCGTCTGATTCCGGGAAGGCGGTGGCCACCCGCTCGAGCGCCTCCAGGCTGTGACCCAACACGTCCTGGTGGTGGAAGCCGCCCTGGCTCATGCCGCGGCCGGCGGTGAGCTCGGGCAGGAGCAGCTCCAGCAGTCCCAGCTCGTCGAGATCCAGGAAGGCTCGGCCGGGGTGGGGCGTGCGGATGAGCGCGTCGAGCTCCTCGCGAATGCGCTCCCAGGCGGGCAGCTTCAGGGTGCCGCGGCGCAGCTCGCCGGAGAGCCCGGCCACGGTGGCCTTCGTCGCCCGTTCCAGCCGGAACTGGAGGACGTTGCTGAAGCGCACCGCGCGCAGCATGCGCAGCGGATCGTCGCGCAGCGCCTGGCTGCTGGTCATGCGGACCTGGCCAGCCTCGAGGTCGGCTCTACCGCCAGTGGGATCGATGAGCTGCCCCGCCAGGTCGAGCGCCATCGCGTTGATGGTGAAATCGCGGGCGCGCAGGTCCTCCTCGAGGGGGCCGCGCAGTTCGATGAAGTCGATCGTAGTACCGGCATGTGCGTCCGTTGACCTGTGGAGCACCCGCCAGTGGCCGCGCTCCTCGTCGAGGGGGAAAACGGCGGCCTGGAGCCTGTCGGCGACCTCCAGGGCGGCCTCCCTGGCGTCGGGTACCAGCCAGTCGAGGTCCTTTAAGGGACGCTGAAGAAGGGTGTCACGTACGGCGCCGCCCACGAGGTAACCTGATGGCGGAGATGGTTGAAAAGTTGTCATGTCGACGGCGTCAGGGAGCTGCCGCTTTTGGCGCCGTAACTTACTCAACCAGTTCATAAAAGTCTCAACCAATTCCCAAGTCTGGGGGCTTTAATGGCTTGTGCAATATCTCCTGAACGACACACTTCCGAGAGAGCGGGGCAATGTTGACATGTCACCCGATCCGCGCACCCCTGATGTTGAAGCTACCCCACCTCCGACGGTGAAAAGAGTTGGCCTTACCGGCGGTATCGCGTCCGGCAAGTCTACCGTCGCCCGCCTGCTGGCCCGCAAGGGTGCAGGCGTTATTGACAGCGACGCCCTTGCCCGCGAAGCGACCGAACAGCCCGAGGTGCTGGGCCAGATCCAGGAAGTCTTCGGCGCCGACTACGTCGTCGACGGCCAGCTGGACCGCGCCCGCCTCGCCGACACCGTATTCAGCGACCCGCGCGCCAAGGACCAACTCGAGCGCATCGTCCACCCCTGGGTGCGCGCCCGCAGCCGCGCCCTGCAGCTGCACCTCGAGGAGGCGCAGCGCGTCCCCCTCATCGTCCACGACATTCCGCTCCTCTTCGAGAGCGGCCTGGAGGGCGCCTTCGACGCGGTGATCGTCGTCAATGCGCCGCAGGAAACCCGGGCGCAGCGTGCCGAGCAGCGCAGCGGCCTGGACGGGGAGCAGTTCCGCGTGCGCGACGCGGCGCAGCTTCCGCTGGAGCAGAAGCTGGCGCGCGCCGACCATGTGATCGAGAACAGCGGCGACCTGCAGGACCTGGAGAGGCAGGTGGACGAGTTATGGGAGGAGCTGGTGGACGGCACCGCCGTGCGTCCCGGGAAGCGGGACGGCTAGCTGCGGCCGGGGCCATTAATGGCTGAAGGTGGTGGGGTCGTTGCGACCGCCACCACCTTCTCTTTTGGGTGCGCTCTTGCGCACCGCCTACCAGTTGAACTCGGTGAAGCTCTCGGAGCGGATTACGCCGCCCTCGCTGGTCGAGTAGGAGTAGGAGGCGCCGGAGCGCCCGGCGAGGAAGTCGAAGAACTCCTCGATGGCGGTCATCGTCTGCTGGAGCAGGTCGAAGTCGACCATCGTGCCGGTGAGGCCGGCGACCGTCTGGATCTGCACGGCGTAGAGCGAGCCGACCTGTTCCAGGGTGGCGCTGTTGTCGGCCAGCGCGTACGCGGTAGCCTGCTCGGGAACCTCGTTCAGGTAGCCGATGAGCTGCTGCGGGGCTTCTGAGCCTGCTTCGCGTGCGAGCAGGGCATCCTCGACCATTCCGGCCGAGGTCCCAATAAGCGCCCAGCCATCCACCACCGCCGTGGTGAGGGAGATGCCGTCGGCCATCTCGTAGGTCGTGACCGGCGTGCCGGCGACCTCACCGGCCGTGATCTGCGCTTCGCCGACGCCGCTGGGGTCCGAGAAGCTGGCGATCATCGTGCCGGCCAGCGTGAAGAACGCGGTGAGTCCCTCGCGGGCCGCAGTGTCGTCGGTCGAGGCGAACATGTAGAGGCTGTCACCCAGGAGGTTGTCGGGCGCCTGGCCAGGCTGGACCGCCTCGCCAAGGTCACCCTGGAGGGTGGCCATCTCGTCACCCATCCAGCTGAAGAGGCTGCTCTGCAGGTCGAGACCAACCATGTCGGCCACGAGCTGGTTCAGGTCGGGGTTGCCCAGCTCGTCGCTGCGCCGCACGAAGTCGACGATGTACTCCCACCAGCCGGCCACGTTGGCGCTGCTCACCGTCACGGCGAGGGTCTCGTCGGTGACGAAGGCGAGCGGTTCCTGGCTTACTCCGCCGGTGCCGCTCGTGATGAGCCGGGCGAGCTGGGCGTCGTTCTTGCCGACCAGCTGGATGCCCTCGCTGGCGAGGCCGTCGTCTTCCACGCGCATGACGGTCCCGAACTGGCCGAAGGTGGAGAGGGCGTCGATGCCGCGGTTGATGAGGCCCTCGAACTCGGGGGCCATGGCGCCGAACTGCTCGAGGCCGCGGCCCACCGCCTCGAAGTCGAGGTAGAAGTAGGTGGTGCCGGGGCCCAGGGCGCCGATGCTGTTCGCGAAGCCCTCCGAGCCGGCCAGGTTCGGTTCATCGGCGCCACCGCGCAGGCGCAGGGAGGCGCGGACGGTTTCCGGGTTGCTGGCGATGAGCAGCAGGTCGCCGTCGACCGCTGCGGCCATCGGCGGGACCGAGGGGTCCTCGTCGACGAAGACGTAGATGCTGGTGCCGCCCTCATCGAGGGTGGTCGCGCCGTTCGCCTGCGCCTCGCTCTCCAGCGTGGCGGCCAGCTCGCTGCCCAGTGCCGGGTCTACGAGCGTGGCGAAGATGACGCTGGGCATGGGGTTGAACACGGACATCGAAACGGCGAGGTAGGCCTCCTGGCCAATGATGTCGAGGAGTTCGACATCCTGGAGGGCGGCGGGCAGTTCGAACTCCTCGACCGTGTCGCCCAGGCCCTCCTGGGCCGCCGCGTCGTCGACGGTGGCGAAGAGCTGCTCGAAGGCTTCGGTGAGGCCCAGGCGCTCCCACTCGGCGATTACCTCGTCGAGCTTGCCCTCATGCTGGGCGAGGTCCTGAACGCCGACCGCGAAGAAGGTGTCGCCCGGCAGCAGCGCGGGCAGCTGCTGGGCTGTTGCTGTGCCCGCCATGAGCAGCGCCAGGGCGAGGGCGAAAGTGAAACGTCTGAGCATGTGTTGACCTCCTGGATTTCTCACTACACTGTATAGCCGCTCCGGTGAGCGGCAAATGATGGCCACACTATTGCAGCGTGGCGTCAAGCGGGCGTTAAAGGAGCTCCTCGATCTTGCGGCGAATGTCGTCGCTCTCCAGCCCCTGGTGGGGCAGCTGCGCCCAGGTGCCGCCGTCGCCCACCCGGGTGACGCCCATGTGCGCGTACTTCGGTGCGAAGCCGCGCTCGAGCAGCCAGGTACCGAAGCGCGAGCCCAGTCCCGTGCGGCTGTTGAGGCCCTCGACCACGAACACGAAGGGCGCCTCGCCCAGCCGCGCCATCATCTCCTCGTCGACCACATTGAGCGACGGCTTGTTGATGAGACCCACGTCGACGCCCGCCTCGCGCAGCGCCTCGACCGCGTCGAGCGCCCGGTAGAGCATCTCGCCGAACGACACGACATAGCCGGCGCTGCCCTCGCGTACGATCTCGTCCTTGCCCGGCACGAACTCGTAGTCGGGCGAGTCGTAGAGGCGGCCGCCATCCGGGCCGGCGATGTAGGGCACCTCGGAGCGGGTGCTGAAGATGAAGCGCGGCCCCTCCTGCCACAGGATCTTGCGCACCACCTTCTCGAACTGCGCGGCGTCGGCGGGGAAGTAGAGGGGCGTGGCGCCCTGCTGCTCCACGCTGTTGTCGGCGAAGAGGATGTTGATGCCGAAGTGGCTGGTGTTGTCGGCGATCGCGTCGACCCCCGCGTGGGAGAAGTGGCACAGCACGTTGGAGCCGTTGAGGCGCGCCATGGTCAGCTCGGAGATGATCATCTCCAGGAAGGCAGAGAAAGTAGAGAACACCCCCTGCCTGCCCTCCTCGAACCCGAACCCGGCGGCGGCCGAGAAGTTGCCGCGCTCCATCACGCCCGACGGCACGAACACCTCGGGGTGGCGCTGCTGGATGATGTTGAGGCCGGTGGAGCCGGCGAGGTCGCTGTCGATGACCATGATCTTGCGGGCCCGCTCCTCCTCCGGGAGCTCGTCGATCATGTCGGCTACGACCTTGCCGAAGGTCTTGCGGTTGGAGGCGAGCTCTTCGCTCACGCCGCGGTAGCTGCGCTCGGAGACGTGCTTCTGTACGCCCCGCAGATACTCGGCGGCATCGCCGTGGCCGCGCTCCTCCAGATACGTGATCGCCGCATCCCTGGCGATCACGTCGTGGCCGGAGGTCTCGCCCTCGATCTCGGGCACGCCGGGCGCCATGAGCCGGCGGTTGACCACGCCTACGGGCCCGTCGCTGCTGATGGCGCGCTGGACCCGCTCGAAGAGGGTGTCGAGGTCCTCGCCGTCGCCCGCCTCGACGAGGAGGCCGTGGCCGGCGAGGGTGCGGGCCATGTCGAAGCCGGGCAGGTACTCGCTGGGGTGGCCGGCGATGGTGACGTCGTTGTCGTCGATGAGCAGCTTCACGTTGAGGTTGCGGGCCACGGCGAGCCGGGCGGCCTCGGCGTCATTCCCTTCCATTTGCGAGCCGTCCGAGCCGAGCACGACCACTGCCTTGCCGGGGTTGGCCATGGCCACGCCGTTCGCATACGGCCACAGGTGGCCCAGGCGGCCGGAGGCGAAGCCTATGGCGCGGTCCTCGTCGATCTCCGGGTGGCCGTAGAGGCCCTTGTTCTCCTCACGGTAGTAGAGGAGCTCCTCGAACTCGATGGCGCCGTTGAAGGCGCTCAGGGCGTACTGGAGTGCGACCCGGTGGCCGGCCTCGTCGAAGAGGACCGGGTAGACGCGGTCGCTGCCACGCATGTAGCCGTCGACGAGGAGGGCTTCGGGGACGACGTCGTAGGCGCCGCCGGTGTGGCCGGAGAGGCCGCGGGCTCCCGCGACGGCCGTGAAGAAGACGATGACGTCGCGCATGAGCTGGATGTTCGTCTCCCACTGGCTGCGCTGCTCAGCGGTGAGGCTCGTCTGTGCCGGATCCAGCTCCAGCGGCTTGTAGGCGCTTACGTCAATCGGGAAGTTGCTGCTGCTCATCTTTCTATGACCTCCTGCTGGTCGGCGTAGGAAGGGTTTGCCACCTGATCGATGTCTGCGGGGTGCGCCGCCGGGTGGCGGCACGAGGGCCAGCCTACTCCAGCTCGGCTTCCGTGGGCTGCCGGGCCTTGCGGTTGCGCCGCCGGTCGATGTCGTCGCGCACCCGCTGGGCGGTCTCCCAGTGGCGCTTTTCGACGTCGGTCTCCACGCGCAGTCGGGGTACCGGCGTGGGACGGCCGTTCTCGTCGACCGCCACGAAGTTGAGGTGGCCAATGGTGCACAGGCGCCGCTCGCCGGTGAGCGGGTTCTCGCCGTGAACCTCGCAGCGCACGATCATGCTGGTGCGGCCCACCCAGGCGACCCGGCTCTTCACCTCGATGATCTCACCCACGTAGATGGGGTTGCGGAAGTCGATGGGCTCGGTGGAGGCGGTGACGGCTGCGCGCCGGCAGTAGCGGTTGCAGGCGACGGAGGCGTTGACGTCCATGAGCTCCATCACCCGTCCACCGAAGAGGGTGCCCAACGGATTGGCGTTGTGGGGGAAGACCGTGTCGACGGTGATCACCCACTTCGACTCGCGTGGTTCGTCCAGGGATGGAACTTCCCCGCCTTGGGGGTTAACACTCTTCATCAGGGCCAGTATATGCGGGCTCCGAAGCGGTCACAGGAGGACAGGCGAACCTGTCTGATACTTGGGGCAGGCGCCGTGGAGTGGCTTTCCGGTCCCCGTGTCGCTGCCGCAGCGGGCAGCGCGGGTCGACCGTCTGAATACCTGCCGCGGGTGCCAGGGGGGCGATAGCAAGTGCAGGAAGTTCGTTTGATGATGGTTGGTGCCGGGCGGGCAGCAGAGTCGCTGCACCTGCCGGCCGCCGCGATGACGGCCCAGGTCACCACCAGCGTGATAGCCGACCGCAATCTGGAGCGTGCCCGTGAAGTGGCCCGCAACTACGGCGTGGAGCAGGCAGTCGCCGGCGCAGAAGAGGGCAAGGCGTTCGCGGATGCCGCCATCCTTGCCCTGCCGCACCACCTGCACGCGCGGGTCGCCAGGGAGCTGCTCGAAGCCGGCCTGCATGTGCTGGTCGAGAAGCCGCTGGCGCTCACCGCCGCCGAGTGCGCCGAGCTGGGCACGATCGCCAGCGAGCGGCGCCTGGTCCTCGAGGTGGGCATGGTGCGCCGGCGCTTCCCGGCCCTGCGCTTCGTGAAGCGCGCGCTGGAGCGGGAGCTGCTGGGCGGGATACGCCGGGTGACCCTCGAGGAGGGCATGCCGTTCGCCTGGGAGGTGACGAGCGACTTCACCTTCCGCCGCGAGACCGGCGGCGGGGTACTGGCCGACAGCGGCATCCACGTCCTCGACCTGCTCGCCTGGTGGTTCGGTGAGCTCGAGCCGGTGGCCTACTCCGACGACGACATGGGCGGGGTTGAGGCCGAGGTCCAGTTCACCCTGCGCCTGCCCAGCGGCGCCCCGGTAGAGGTGGAGCTCTCCCGCACCCGCGAGCTGCGCAACAGCATCATCATCGAGGGCGAGCGCGGCTCGCTCGAGGCGGGCCTCGCCTTCGGCGGCGCGCTGCGCCTCGACATAGGTGAGGCGCCCCTGCTGATCGGACAGGCGCAGCCTCACGCCAGCGAAGCGGGGGGCGACTACCAGAACGTGCGCGAGCTGTTCATCGAGCAGTTGGAAAACTTCCGCGATTCGATAAGGGGCACCTCCTCTCCGTTGGTCGATGCTAGCGAGGCGATGGTTGCAGTCGGGTTGCTCGAGCGCCTGCGCGCCATGCGCGAGCCCCTGGAGCTCCCCTGGGTCACCGCGAACACGACGAGGGCAGCATGAACGAGGGAACGACGGTCCTCATCACGGGCGCGACCGGCTTCATCGGCGGCCGGCTCGTAGAGATGCTGGCGGGGAGGGCGCGGGTGCGGGCGTTGGTCTCTGCCTATACGCGCACCTCGCGCATCGCCCGCTATCCGGTCGAGATGGTGCGCGGCGACATTCGCGACGAGGCGGCGGTCGCCCAGGCGGCCCGCGGCGTCGACGTGATCTTCCACTGCGCCTACGGCAGCCGGGGCACGCCCGAGGAGAAGCGGGCGATCACCGTCGGTGGCACGAAGAACGTCATCGCGGCGGCACGGGCGAGCGGCGCGCGCCTCGTGCACCTCTCCACCCAGATGGTCTACGGCACGCCGGAGAAGGGCGTGATCACCGAGGAGCTGCCCCGCCAGGAGGGCGGCGGCACCTACGCCGAGAGCAAGGTTGAGGCAGAGAACCTCGTCGAAGCCGCCGCAGCCGCCGGCCTCCCTGCAACCATCCTGCAACCCACGGCGGTGTATGGGCCGTGGGCGCCGGTGTGGACGGTGGGCGTCCTGGCGCGCATGCGCGAGGGCAAGGTGCCGCTGGTGAACGGCGGCGAGGGCGCCTGCAACGCCGTCTACATCGATGACGTGATCCAGGCGATGCTGCTGGCCGCGCGGCGGGAGGGGGCGCTGGGGGAGAGGTTTCTGGTCTCGGCCCGGGAGCCGGTTAGCTGGCGCGACTTCTACGGCAGCTACGAGGAGATGCTGGGCTTCCCCGCCACCGTGCCCGTGCGGGTCGAGGAGGCGGTGGAGCCGCAGCGGCGGGGCAGGCGCTGGGCGTTGCCTCAGCTGCTCGAGCTGGCCCGCGAGGAGCCCAGCGTCCGCTCGCGCCTGGGCAACACCTTCGAGGGGCAGCTGGCGCGCAGGCTGGCCGGCCCGCTGTTCCGCCGGCGCTCCACGCCCAGCCGCACGCCCGAACTCGACAAGCTGCGCAGGCTCAGGAGCAAGCCGGAGCTGCCCGTCTACCGGCTGTCGCCCACCGACGCCAGCTTCTACGCCAGCACCGCGCGGGTGGAGATCGGCAAGGCGCAGCGGCTGCTGGGCTACGAGCCGGGCTACGACCTGCGCGCCGGCATGGAGCTCACGGGAGAGTGGGCCCGCTGGGCGCGGCTGGTTCCGGCCAAGGCCGAGGAGCAGCAAGCGCAGCAGAAACGCAAGGGCGTCGAGGCGCAATGATTGGCCCGGACGGCAAGGGGGTAAGCGGCAACGCGGCGATCAACCGGGCGATGTCGCTGCTGCGCCGCGTCACCTCGCGCCTCGACCGGGAGGTCGAGCGGCGCACGGATTTCGACGAGGCCACCCGGGTCACGCTCACGCCCGAGGGGCAGGATTCCCCGCGGGAGTGGGTGCTGATCTCCTACATCCTCGAGCCGTTCCTCCTGCCCTCCTGGGACCAGGTCTCCAACGCGCATACCAACCAGTGGGAGTCGCTGCAGATGGCCCGCACCTTCCTCGAACTCGGTTTCGGGGTGGACGTCATCAGCTACCGCAACAGGACGTTCGTGCCGAAGCGCGACTACCGCCTGTTCATCGGGGCGCGCACCAACTTCGAGCGGCTGGCCGGGCAGCTGCCGGACACCTGCATCAAGGTCGCTCACCTCGACACCGCCCACTGGATGACGAACAACGCCAACGCCTACCGGCGGGTGCTGGGCATCAAGGAGCGGCGCGGCGTCGCCGTCGACCTGCCCCGCAAGGTGGTCGAGCCCAACTGGGCCCTGGAGGCGGCGCACTACGGCACGGTGCTGGGCAACGAGTTCACCGCCGCCAGCTACGATTACGCTGGCAAGCCGATCTTTCGCCTGCCCTTGCCCAGCGCCCAGACGTTCGACTGGCCGCAGGGGAAGAGCTTCGCTGAGGCGCGCCGCAAGTTCGTGTGGTTCGGCTCCGACGGACTCGTCCACAAGGGCCTCAACCTCGCGCTGGAGGCGTTCGCGCAGCTGCCCGAGCTGGAGCTGTACGTGTGCGGCCCCATCGACGAGGAGCCGCGCTTCCGGGAGGCGTTCCGCAGGGAGCTCTTCGAGCTGCCCAACATCCACACCGTCGGTTGGGTGGATATCGCGGGTGAGGAGTTCCGCCGGGTGGTGAGCGAGTGCGCGTTCCTGCTCTACCCGTCGAGCGCCGAGGGCGGCGGTGGCAGCGTCATCACCGCCATGCAGGCCGGCCTCATCCCCGTGGTCACGCGCGAGGCGAGCGTCGACGTCGCGCCCGGTTTCGGAGTGGAACTGGCAGAGGACTCCGTCGAATCCATCATTCGCACCGCCCGCGACCTGGCCGCCCGCCCGGCGCCGGAGCTGGAGGCGATGGCCCGCCGCGCCCGGGAGGTCGCCCGCGAGTTCTACACGCGCGAACGGTACAGCCGCGAGTTCCGGCAGCTCATGGAGAGGCTGCTCGAGCTGGGTCCGCAGCCCGGCGGCGAAGTGGTCGAGGAGGCGCGGGCGCAACGTGCGGCGCTCGCAGCGGCGACGCGTTTGCAGCGTGACCAGGAGCTGATTGATCAGCCGTAGGCTTTTGCCGGTCGGTGGAGGCCGGGTGTCCAAAATCGTCGAAAGTGGAATCCTGAGCGCCGTTCAGGATTCCACTTTCAACGAAAAAACGCGTGCCCGTCCTCCCCGAACATAATTGCCAGATGAGCGGGCGCTGCCTTAAACGAAGAAACCCCCGGAGCTTAGAAGCTCCGGGGGTCGGTTGCCCGCCATCGAACTGAGAGGAACGTGGTCCCGTCTCAGAGGAGGCGTCACCAGTTACCCTCGACGGGCACCTCCACTGGTCATTAAGTCAATATTTATCAGGACCACCTCCTTCCCGTGGTGCCAGAAGTCTACACCTTCCGTTTTCCGCCGCTGTAAGACACGGCACACCGCCCATACACAACGATTGTGGCTCGCGTCCCGTTACACTGGACGGAACTCTCAACGTTCCCGGGCTGCGCCCGTTCTGCACGGAGGTCCGCGTGCTTACGCCAATCGAAAAGATCCTGTTCCTGCTCCTGGTTGTGGCATCTTTCGCACTCGCCTACCAGGGCTTCAAGCGAATGACCCTGGCGATAGCGGCCGGCAAGGGTGACACGGTCTACCCGCGCCTGAACCAGCTGCCGCGGCGCATCTGGGACGCGACGCTGCGCACGATAAGCCAGGTGACCGTCTTCCGGGCGCGGCCCTGGGTGAGCTTCTTCCACGCGCTCGTCTTCTACGGCTTCGTCTACTACCTGCTCGTCAACGTGTTCGACGCGCTCAAGGGACTCGTGCCGGCGGCGTGGCAGCAGAACCTCGATTTCGGCGTGGTGGGCGGCGTCTACCGCTTCGCCGCCGACATCTTCACCGCCTCGGTACTGATAGGCGTCGTCTACCTGCTGCTGCGCCGCTTCGTCTTCCGCGACCGGCGGCTCGACCAGCGCAACCCCGACACGGAGCTGCACGAGAAGGTCCGGCAGGGCGCGATCCGCCGGGACAGCCTCATCGTGGCGTTCTTCATCCTCCTGCACGTCGGTTTCCGCCTGGTGGGGGAGACGTTCCTGCTCGCTTCAGAGGCGCACTTCGATCCCTGGCAACCCGTCGCCTCGTCGCTGGCGACGATGGTCGGCTACGGCGACGGCCGCATCCTGGGCTGGCACATCGGCTGGTGGGGCGCGCTGGGCCTCATCCTCGCCTTCCTGCCCTACTTCCCGCGCTCGAAGCACATCCACCTGTTCATGGCGCCGGTCAACTTCGCGGTGGAGCGCCGCCGCGAGGATGGCAGCAAGCTGTCCACGGGAGCGCTCGATCCCATCGACTTCGAGGATGAGAGCCTCGAGCAGTACGGCGTGGCGAAGCTCGAGCACATGCGCTGGCCGCAGCTCCTGGATGCCTACGCCTGCATCCAGTGCAACCGCTGCACGGAGGTATGCCCGGCGAACGTGACCGGCAAGACGCTTAGCCCGGCGGCGCTGGAGATCAACAAGCGTTACGAGCTGAACCTGAACGCGGGCGCCCTGGCGCTGGGCGAGGAGTCGCCGCGCGACCTGACCGACTTCGCGATCTCGACGGAGTCGCTGTGGGCCTGCACCGCCTGCGGCGCCTGCATGGAGGTGTGCCCCGTGGGTTGCGAGCAGATGATCGACATCATCGACATCCGCCGCGACCAGGTGATGATGCAGGGCGAGTTCCCGGCCGAGCTGCAGCAGGCCTTCCGCGGCATGGAGCGCTCCGGCAACCCGTGGGGCATTGGTCAGGACAAGCGCATGGAGTGGGCAGAGGGCCTCGAGGTCCCCACCGTCGACGAGAACCCCGAGTTCGAGGTGCTCTTCTGGGTGGGCTGCGCCGGCTCCTACGACCCGAGCGCGCAGCAGACTACCCGCGCGATGGCGAAGATCCTCGATCACGCCGGCATCAACTACGCGGTGCTGGGCAAGGGCGAGAAGTGCACGGGCGACCCCGCCCGCCGCGCCGGCAACGAGTACCTCTACTACCAGCTTGCGGCAGAGAACGTCGCAACCCTCGACAGCGTCCTCATCGACGAGAACCTCGACCCGAACAAGCGCAAGCGCGTCGTTACCGCCTGCCCGCACTGCTTCAACGCGCTCTTCAACGACTACCCGCAGCTGGGCGGCGAGTACGACGTGGTCCACCACTCGCAGCTGATCTCTGAGCTCATCGACGCGGGCAAGCTGCCGCCCGTCGCGAGCGAGGAGACCATCACCTTCCACGACCCCTGCTACCTGGGCCGGCACAACGGCGAGTACGACGCGCCCCGCGACATCCTGTCCAGCGGCAACGGCAAGCTGGTCGAGATGGAGCGCAGCCGCAACGACTCCTTCTGCTGCGGCGCCGGTGGCGCGCAGTTCTGGAAGGAGGAGGAGCCCGGCGAGATGAGGGTGGCAGAGAACCGCTTCCGCGAGGCGAAGGAGACCGGCGCCGACGTCGTCGCGACCGGCTGCCCCTTCTGCAGCGTGATGCTCGCCTCCAGCGACAGCGCCCAGCAGGACGACGCGCCGCAGATCCAGGACATCGCCCTCATCGTCGCCGACCGGCTCGAGCGGATCCAGGCCGTGCTCGACTGGGGTGGTCCCGAAAGCGCCGGGCCCAGCGCGCAGGCCTGAGCTCCGGCCCGGCACGCGGGCACCGGTTCACTTCAGCGAATTCCCGAATCCTGTACGCCGTTCAGGATTCGGGAATTACCTTTTTTGACGTGTACCCCCAATCCTGAAGCGAAAAATCTAACCCCTATCAAGGGGGAGGAAAACTTCATTACATCTGTCACTGGTCGCAACTATCCTCGTAGCCATGACAGGTCAACAGCAGCCCCCGCAAGCCCCCACTGCTGACCTTCGGAAGCCCTACCTTCTCCTCATCATCGCAGCCTTCCTGGTCGCCGCAGCCGTAGCAAGCCCCCGCATTGCACACGCCGAACCCGACGGAGCCCCCGTCTTCATGGAGCCCTTCCAGGATGAGGTCTCGGACGCCACCCCCTGGCAGCAGGGCGAGTACGAGATCGCCCCGCTCGCCGAGTATGAAGTCAACGCCCGTGTCCTCAGCACCGCCGTCTACGACGACGACCGCGAGGCGCAGGTTGCCCCCATCGACTTCGCGCTCGGCTGGGGTGGGATGGCCGACCGTGAACTGCTCGAGCAGCTCTCCGTCCATCAGGACAATCGCTGGTACTACGTCCGCTGGCGCAATCTGGCGCTGAATCCGCAGGATGTCATCGCCAACAGCTCCAACCACCACCTGCTGCCCGCCAACGAAGAGGTTCTCGAGCAGCTGAAGCAGGTACAGCCCGGTGACTCGGTTCGCCTCAATGGCAAGCTCGTGCGGATAACTGCCGATGACGGCTGGAGCTGGACCTCCTCGACCTCCCGCTTCGACACCGGCGACGGCGCCTGCGAGGTCATGTGGGTCGAGTCGGTCGAGATCTTCCCCGACGAGCCCATCCAGTACGCGCAGATCGACTGACTGCCAACAACCGGGAAGCACGTTTTGGGCGCGCTCATCTGAGCGCGCCCTGCGTGTCAAACTGACGGCATGAACAGGACCTTCATCACGGTACTGATTGTCATAGGCCTCGTCGCCGCCGGCGTCGCGGCCTACAGCCTTGGGGCCCTCCTGCGGCCCATGCCCGAATTCGGCGGTACCGGACTTGAGAACCCTCAGCCTGTAAGCGACATCCGTCTCATCAGCACCGAGGGTGAGGTGACGCTGGAGGAGTACAGCGACAACTGGACCGTCGTGTTCTTCGGCTACACCCGCTGCCCGGACATTTGCCCGATCACCATGTCACGGCTGGGAATGATGTACGAGGAGATGGGTGAGCCGGACAATCTCAACGTCCTGCTGGTAACCGTCGACCCGTCGTTCGACACGGCCCAGGTCATCGACAACTACGCCCGCAACTACCACCCGGCGTTTGTTGGCCTCTCCGGCACCCAGGAGATGATCGACGAGGCAGCCGACCGCTTCTACATCGCGCATCAGCAGATCGATCACCACTCGCCGCACCACGACATGCACGGCGACATCATCCACAGCGAGCAGGTGATGCTTGTTGACCCGAACGGCAACTTCTGGCGCATCTACACGCCCGAGGAGCAGGTCTACCTCAAGCAGGACCTCGAGTATCTCCTTGGCAGCGCCAGCTGATGACGATGCCCGGTAAAGAGGCAGCGGGCCCGGCCGACAAGGAGACGCTGCTCCTCGACCTGCTGGCCGGCTGGCTGGAGATGGTGGAGAGCTGCCGCGAGGCTGCCGACCTTCCCAAGGAGGAGTTCGACGCCGAGTTCTTCGGTGAGGTCCTGCCGGAGACGTACGAGGAGTGGCGCGCGCACTATACGGACGAGTATGTGGAGCTGGTGCGCGAGCTGAACTCGCGGGCAGCGGGTGACGTGCTTGGCGATGAGGAAACCCCGCCCGAGCTGACGCCGGCGCAGTTCGTGCGCGAGCGGGTGCTGCCGCTGCTGGAGGGCGGCGAGGAGGCCGGCGGGTAACGGAAGCTGAGCCATTGACTCAAATGTGACTACGGCTACTGCTCCGAAATGACAGGTCCCCAACAATCAGGTGCTCAGTATTGGACCTGCAAAGGGGGAAATAGTGGCTGTTCGTTACTTCGCGCTAATAATCGGTCTGGTCTACGCTCTCGTCGGAATACTCGGCTTCTTTCCAGGGGTGCGGCACGATATGGGCACAGGTGCCCCTGACCTCGCGGTAGACAGCCAGTACGGGCTACTGTTGGGCATCTTCCCGATCAACATCCTCCACAACATCGTTCACCTGCTGATCGGGGTGTGGGGAATATCGGCCTATAGCGGTTACGGCGCTGCCAAGACCTTCTCCAAGGGGCTGGCCATCATCTACGGCCTCCTGGCGATCATGGGTCTCATTCCCGGCCTGAACACGCTGTTCGGCCTGGTACCGCTGTACGGGAACGACGTCTGGTTGCACGCCGTAACGGCCATCGTCGCGGCCTACTTCGGTTGGGGGACGCCCGACCGCGAGCCGACGACGGTCGCACGCTGAGGAGGCTCCCAACGAAGCCAGCCACCCCAGTCTGAATTCAGGCGCAGAACCACGGTTGCCCGCACCACACCAGGCGCGGGCAACTTCGTTTTTATACGGCTTCGAGCAGCTCTACCCGGTCTTCACCGTCGATCTCTGCCAGTCTCACCTGGACGAGTTCGTGGCGGCTGGTGGGGATGTTCTTGCCCACGTAATCGGCGCGGATGGGCAGCTCGCGGTGGCCGCGGTCGACGAGGACCGCGTACTGGATCGATTGCGGCCGGCCCATGTCGATGAGCGCGTCGAGGGCCGCGCGGGTGGTGCGGCCGGTGTAGAGGACGTCGTCGCACAGGACGATGCGGTACCTGCTCACGTCGAATTCGACGTCCGTGTTGTGCACGATGGGCTGCAGGGCGATCTCGGTGAGGTCGTCACGGTAGAGGGTGATATCGATCTTGCCCAGCGGTATCTCCGTGCCCTCGAACTCCTCGATGCGCTGCTTGAGCCGTTCGGCGATCGGTACGCCGCGGGTGTGCACGCCCACCAGGGCGACGTTCTGTGAGCCCTTGTTGCGTTCGATGATCTCGTGCGCGATGCGGGTGAGGGCGCGGTTGATTTCGCGTTCCCCCATGAGCTCGGCCTTAAGAGTGAGTTCCATGCTGCCTTCGCTTCCTCCTGGGACACCACCCAGACTTGGCAGAGTTTAACTCGCCCACCCCCCGTCCACCCCCACCCCGCGCACTCGCGGGTACCCAGGAGACTTAAGTTTCGCTTCAGAGGAGTGAGGCAAGATGTCTGTACAGCGGATCGGGGGGCAGCGGCCTTGTCGTCTCTACTCGAAAACAACGTTCAAATCGACGCCGCACCGACCGCCTTGGCACGAGGGGGTAAACATGCAGCAGTACGAGGGATACGTAACAGGCGAAGGCGAGCTGAGGGTCAAGGTGGGCGAGAAACAGCTAACCCTGCGAGAGTTCCTTAAGCGTAAGAAGATCCTCAACGGCCGGCGCACAAGCGTACGCGAGCCGGTCATGAGTGGTGATAGCAGAACGCCCAGCCTCGCCAAGTAGGTCTACCATCCCTGTACGGGAACGGGAGTGGCAACGCGGCTTTTGATCCGTGCTGCTGCTCCCGCAGTACTTTCGGCTTGACGGGGGCAGGCGTGCGGACCTTACTCATTGCAACCGCGATCATCCTGGGAGCGTTTCTGCAGGGGGGTGCCCTGGCTCTCCAGCCCGTCGAGGGCACCGAGGTTGTGCTCTTCGACCGCAACGGCCACTCACTCCTGGGCTACGGCGTCGTGCAGCAGGGCAGCTTGCGGATAGAGATGGCCGTGGGCATCGACACGCGCAGCTACGGCGACCTGACGGTGGTAGTCGTCTCGCCCGACAACAAGGTGAAGAGTTACAGCGGTCACCTGCGGGACGACGGCGAGATCGTCGTCGACCTGGAGGGCGAGCGCGCCCTGAGCGACCTGGTGCGCGAGGCTAATCCGGCGGCGCCGCCTGTGGAGCGCGCCCAGGAAGAGCCGCCCCGGGAGCGGGTACAGAACGTGCCGCCCACAGAGCGGGCGCAGGAGGAACCGCCCCGGGA
>CALKAI010000080.1 GCA_937983275.1 uncultured Trueperaceae bacterium
GCGGCCAGCTTGCCGTCCAGCCAGCGGCGGAAGCCGGGGATGGGGGAGAGGGTCAGGAAGTGGTTCAGTTGCGGGAACTCGCGGGCGAGGTCGGCGGTGACCTCCTTCAGCAGGAAGGAGCCGAAGCTCACCCCGCGCAGGCCCGTCTGGGTGTTGGAGATCGAGTAGAAGATGGCCGTGTCGGTGCTTTGCGGGTCGATCACGGGGGCGTTCTCGTCGAGGAGTTCGCCTATCGTGGCCGGTTTGCCGCGGGTGAGGGCCACCTCCACGAAGATGAGCGGCTCGCCGGGGATCTTGGGGTGGAAGAAGCCGTAGCAGCGGCGGTCGGCCTCCAGGCGGTTCTTCAGGTCCCGCCAGGAGCTCACGGCGTGCACCGCCTCGTAGTTGACGATCTTCTCGAGCAGCGAGGCGGGCGAGTCCCAGCTGATCGTCTCGAAGGAGAGGAGGCTCACGTCGAACCACGATTCGAATAGGGAGCGCAGGTCGTGGTCGAGCTTCGCCAGCTCGGGATGGTCGGGCAGGAAGCTCAGCAGGTCGGCGCGCAGGTCGACGAGGAAGCGGAAGCCATCGGGCAAGGAATTCAGCGTCCGCACCACCTGGACCCGCGGTGGCTGCGCCTGTCTCTGCAGGAGCTCGTACGTCTCTGGGGTGTCCTGAGCGGCGTGCCGCTCGACCGCCTGCACGAGCGCGGCGGTGTCCAGGCCAAACTCCCCGGTGAGGAGGGTCAGGAAGCGCAGCCGGCCCTCACGGTTGAGGGAGAGGTAGGCGTAACCGAGCTGTGCCGCCCGGGAGCGCATCGAGGTGACCGAGCCGCGGCCCTCGGCGCAGGCGTGCATGAGGCTGCGTACCTTGGGGAGATCGGTCTCGGGCAGGTCGGGTGCCAGCTGCAGGTCGGCGGAACGGCCGCCCAGCTCACCCCAGTTGCGGATGCGGCGCAAGGCGCGCAGGAAGACGTTGGGTCTGGTGCTCGTTGCCTGATCGCTCATTGGCTACATAGTGAAGCACGGCCGCGTGTGCCGCTTCAGGTTGCCGGTGCTTGACGGCCGGCATTAAAGG
>CALKAI010000081.1 GCA_937983275.1 uncultured Trueperaceae bacterium
GTCTTCTGGGTCTCCGTAGCGTTCCTGGTGCTCTTCTCGCTCTTCGGGGCGCTGTTCACCGAAACCGCGGCGCAAACCTTCAACTCCGTCCAGGGGTTCTTCGTCGACAACTTCGACTGGTTCTACGTTCTCGCGGCCACCGGCTGCCTCATCTTCATCATCTGGCTGGTGTTCAGCCGCTTCTCGCACATTCGCCTCGGCAAGCCCGGCTCCCGGCCCGAGTTCAGCAATGCCAGCTGGTTCTCGATGCTGTTCAGCGCCGGCATGGGCATTGGCCTCGTCTACTGGGGCGTCGCGGAGCCCCTCCTCCACTACCTCGACCCGCCGACTGCCGATCCGGGCACCGGCGCGGCGCTGCGCGAGTCGATGCGTGCGACCTTCTTCCACTGGGGCCTGCACCCCTGGGCGATCTACGCCGTCATAGGCCTGCCCCTCGCCTACTTCCACTTCCGGCACGACCTGCCCATGACGCCCAGCTCGATCTTCTACCCGCTCCTGGGCGAGCGGGTGCGCGGACCCATCGGCTTCGCGATCGACATCCTCACGGTGGTGGCCACCGTCTTCGGCATCGCCACCTCGCTGGGGCTGGGCGTGCTCCAGGTGAACACCGGCCTGAACCTCGTGTTCGGCATGCCCCAGACGCGCCTGATCCAGATGATCCTCATCGCGGTGATCACCTTCATCGCGACCATCTCCGTGGTCACCGGTCTACGGGGCGGAGTAAAACGCCTCTCCGAAATCAACATTGGCCTCGCCGGCCTGCTGATGCTGTTCGTGTTCCTGCTGGGCCCCACTGTCTACATCATGGACGTGCTCGTCTCCACCACCGGCGATTACCTCCAGAACCTGATCTCCATCAGCTTCTGGGTGAACCCAGACCCGACCAGCACCTGGCAGTCGAGCTGGACGCTCTTCTACTGGGGCTGGTGGATCTCCTGGGCCCCCTTCGTGGGGATCTTCATCGCCCGCATCTCCAAGGGCCGCACCATCCGCGAGTTCATCCTGGGTGTCATGCTCGTGCCGACGGCGGTGACGTTCATCTGGTTCTCCGTGTTCGGCGGCGCCGGGCTCTTCGAGGAGCTGTTCGGAACCGTCGACCTGGCGCTCATCACCCAGCAGGATGAGACGCTGGGGCTGTTTACGTTGCTGAGTACTCTGCCCCTGGAGGTTGTCACGTCACTGATAGCCACCCTCGTCATCGTCCTCTTCTTCATCACCTCGTCCGACTCCGGTTCGCTGGTCGTGGACGCGATAACCTCCGGCGGGACGGGGAGCGGGCCGGTCGTGCGGCGCGTCTTCTGGGCGGTCGCGGTAGGCGGGATCGCGGCGGTGCTGCTTCTCACCGGCGGGCTCAACGCGCTGCAGACGGCCGCTATCGCCACGGGCTTCCCGATGGCGATCCTCATGCTCGCGATGATCGTGGCCAGCCTGCGCGGCTTCCAGGCCGACATGCGGGTAGGCGGCCCAAAGGAAGTCCCTACACTCGCGCAGTTACGCGGCGAGGGGCTGCCCGAGGAGAAGCAGGAGAACTGACCGGCTAGCGGCGCCTCGAACCGGTTGCGGCCCCGGCTCCGCCTGCCCGTAACAGGGCGCGCCCGGAGGCCTCCGCGTCCGGCAAACGAACCGTGAAGTAAGGCAGGAAGAACTGCGTGAGCGGGCCAATGAAGAGCGCGAAGAGGATCGTGCCCACACCCAGCACGCCGCCCAGGCTCCAGCCGATCGCCACGACCACGACCTCCAGCGCTGTGCGCACCAGGCGAATGCTGCGCCCGGTTATGCGCGAGAGTCCGGTCATCAGGCCGTCGCGCGGTCCGGGCCCAAGCTGGCTGCCTATGTACATGGCGGTGGCCACCCCGTTCAGGGCAATGCCGCCCAGCATGTAGACCGCCTGTAGCGGCAGGCCCTCGGCAGGTGCCAGGAAGAGCAGGGTAACGTCCGTCGCCACCCCGATCCAGACGGCATTGGCGATCGTGCCCACGCCGGGCGCCTGGCGCAGCGGGATCCAGGCGAGCAGCACCAGCAGGCCGGTGATGATGATTATCGTGCCGATGCTGAGCGGCAGGTGCTGTGCCAGCCCGTAGTGGAGGACATCCCAGGGGAAGACGCCCAGCCCCGCCTGGATGACGAAGCCCATCGACACCCCGAAGAGCGAGAGGCCCACGAAGAGCTGCAGCAGCCGGCGCTTCAGCTTCCCGGCCTTCAGCTGCTCGAGCGGCGAGAGGTTCAGCAGGCCCGGTCTGGCAGGAGCGGAAGTGGCCGTCTTGGTGCGCATGCCTCTGATGATGCCACTTACGCCCGGGAAGTGCATGGCCGCGCGAGCAGGAAGTGAATTTGTTACCGCCCGGGTGCATGAAAGGGCCGAGTACACAACTGCGGCGGGAGTGACCGGGTGGCGATGCCCATCGGGGATTTCGCAGGGCCTGGAGGGGGCCGTTCCGCAAGGCCCTTTCAAAAGTAGCTCCCCCGACAATCGGAATCGTGATAACTTGACCCTGCATAGAAAAAAGACCGTCCCAGACCGGCATGGCAGGGACGCGTATACCGTATACACGAATGGCCTGACTGATCATGGATATCGCGGAATTAGCCCCACCACTCGTAAACAGCCTGATGCTGGGCAGCCTCGTGACGCTCATGGCCGTAGGCCTGACGCTCACCTACGCGGTGACACGAGTACTCAACATCGCCCACGCCGAACTCGTAACCCTTGGCGGCTACACCCTGGTTCTCGCAGTGAACCAGTGGCAGTGGCACGTCATCCCGGCGGTCCTGCTCGCCATGGCCGTCAGTGCCGTCGCGGCGCTCGTGATGGATGAACTGGTGTTCCGCCGCATGATCGAACGGAAGGCGGCCTTTCTCTACATCCTCGTCGCCTCCATAGGCGTCGGCATCATCCTGCGCCACCTGATCTTCATCTTCGCCGACATCATGGGCTGGCTCAACGTCAAGGCCCGCGTCACCATCAACCCGGTCTTCCGGCTGGGCTACGCGAACGTGACCGACCTGCTCCTCTGGGTCCTGCCCATCGCCATCATCAGCGCCATCCTCCTCTACATCTTCCTCAACCGCACCCGCATCGGCACGGCCATGCGCGCGGTAGCCGACAACCTGGCACTCGCCGCCGCCTCGGGCGTGCGCGTCGTCCTCGCGCGCCGCGCCGCCTGGCTCGTGAGCGGGGCCCTCGCCGGCCTCGCCGGCGCACTCTGGGCGGTCTACTCACCCATCAACCCCGAGATGGGCTGGGTCACCCTGCTGCGGGTCGTCGCCGCCTCCATCCTGGGCGGCCTCACGAGCATCGGCGGCACCATCGCCGGCGGCTACCTCGTGGGCTTCGGCGAGAACTTCGGCATCTTCTTCGCCCGCGACTGGTTCCGCGTGCCCCTCGAGTACCGCTCGATCATCACCTTCCTGATCATCATCGTCGTCCTGCTGGTGCGCCCCCAGGGCCTCACCAACCTGCGCTTCCCCTGGCAGCGCGACCCCAACAGGGTGACCAGGGAGGAGGCGTAATCATGCCCTGGACCGAGATTCTCGTCGCCTTCGTGACCTTCTGCGCCATCTACTACATCCTGGCGATCTCCCTCAACCTCGAGTACGGCTTCACCGGCATCCCCAACTTCGGCAAGGTCCTCTTCTACGCGGCCGGCGCCTACACCAGCGCGGTCGTCACCGGCCACCTGCTGACCCGCCTGGCGGGCGGCAGCGGAGCGGACGTGTGCACCGCCCGCTCTGCCGCACTTCGCGAGACGTTTGCTGCCCAGGAGCCCCTGGCGATAATGGGGGTCTTCCTGCTGGCGCTGGTTGCCTCTGCCCTCGTCGGTGCCCTGCTGGGCGGGCTCCTCTCGCTCCCCAGCCTGCGCGTGCGCGACGTCTACCTGGGCCTGCTGCTGCTGGTTGCGGCCGAGATTGGCCGGGTCTTCGTCCGCTCCACCCCCGGCATCATCTGCGGCTCGCACGGCATGGGCGGCATCCCCAACCCGTTCTCGTGGGTCAGTCCGGCCGGCACCCGCTACCTGGTCTACGCGCTCCTGTGCGTCCTCGTCGCCCTGCTCTGCTACTGGCTCGTGCAGCGCGTCGTGCACACCCCCTGGGGCCGAGTCCTCAAGATGGTGCGCGACGACGAGGAGGCAGCCCAGGCGCTGGGCAAGAACCCGGCGAAGGTAAAGATCCAGGTGATGATGCTGGGCAGCTCCCTGGCAGCGGTGGCCGGCAGCCTCTACGCGTTCTACTCGCAGTTCGTGGGGACCGAGGACTTCGTCCCCTTCCTCACCTTCCTCGTGCTCTCCATGGTCATCCTTGGCGGCCAGGCCAACAACCTTGGCGCCATCTTCGGCGTGCTCGTGATGACCGCCATCGACCGCTTCACCCGCGGCTCGATCTTCTCGATGCTGGGCATCGACCTGCCCTTCGACGTCAGTTACGCCCGTTACGTGGTGACCGGCCTGGTGCTCGCCCTGCTGGTCATGTACCGCCCGCAGGGCCTCTTCCCCGAGCGGCCACTGCGAACGCCCGCATGGGAGGTGTGGAGGCGCCGTGCAAAGTCTCGAGCTTAAGAACCTGAGCAAGCGATTCGGCGGGATCAAGGCCGTCGACAACGTCTCCTTCAAGGTCGAAGCCGGCCAGTTCGTGGGCCTCATTGGCCCCAACGGCAGCGGCAAGAGCACCATCTTCAACGTGGTCGCGGGCAGCTTCCCGCCGGACGGCGGCAAGGTGCTGCTGGGCGACCGCGACATCACCGGCGCCAGCTCGGACGTGTCGTTCAAGCGCGGCCTGGTGCGCTCCTTCCAGATCCCCCGCCTCTTCTTCGGCATGAGCGTCCTCGAGAACGTCCTCGCCGCCGCCCGCAGCCAGCGGGGCGAGCGCATGACCGGCACCGTCGGGCGCGTGTGGCGAGACCAGGAGCGGGAGCTGGCCGAACGCGCCCTCGAGCTCCTCGAGTTCCTCAACCTGGGTCACGTGGCGCGCAACCGCGCCAGCGACCTCTCCGGCGGGCAAATGAAGCTGCTCGAGCTCGCCCGCTCCCTCATGGCCAACCCCACCGTGCTGCTCCTCGACGAGCCCGCGGCGGGTGTGGTGCCGACCCTCGCACACGAGATCTTCGAGCGCCTGGTCGCCTACCAGCGGGATCACAACCTCACGCTCGTGGTCATTGAGCACCGCCTGGAGGTCCTCTTCGGGGCAGCCGACCGGGTACTGGTGATGAACAACGGGCGGCTGGTCGCCGACGGCGAACCCGGTGCCGTCGCGAAAGATCCCGCCGTGAAAGAGGCCTACTTCGGCAGCGAGGCGGTGGTCTGATGGCCGGCAGTGCAAGCCCGCTCCTCTCCGTCCGGGACGTGGTCGCCGGCTACGGCAAGCTGCCCATCCTGCACGGCGTCTCCTTCGAGGTGGCAGCCGGCGAGATCGTCACCCTCATCGGCCCCAACGGCAGCGGCAAGAGCACCCTCCTCAAGGCGACCTGCGGCCTCGCCGACATCCAGAGCGGCACGGTCAACCTGGACGGCCGCGACATCACCCGCCAGGACACCGAGGAGACGGTGCGCGCCGGCCTGGGCTACGTGCCCCAGCGGGAGAACGTCTTCCCCGGCCTGACCGTGCGCGAGAACCTCGAACTGGGCACCCACGCCCGCGGCGATTGGCGCCAGGCGATGAGCGAGTTCGACCGGATCTACCAGATGTTCCCCGTCCTGCACGAGCGCCGCAACCAGAAGGCAGGCACGCTCTCAGGCGGAGAACGGCAAATGCTCGCCATGGGCCGCGCCCTCATCGGCAACCCCAAGGCGATGCTGCTGGATGAACCCAGCGCCGCGCTCTCCCCGAAGCTCGTCGAAGAGATCTTCACCACCGTCCAGCAGATCGCCCGCTCGGGCGTGGCAATCCTGCTGGCCGAGCAGAACGCCTCCCAGGCGCTCCTCATGAGCGACCGCGCGTTCGTGCTCATCAGCGGGGAGGTCGCCTTCGAGGGCAGCGGCGAGGAGATCATGCACAGCGAAGAGGTGCAGGAGCGCGTGCTGGGAGCGACCCCCGGGAGGTGATAGCAGGTCACGAAACAGGCAGGTGAGCTTTCGCAACGTCCGCACAGCTTCGAGCTTGGAAAACAGGAGGTTCGAGTAATGAAACGCTTCAAGTCACTTTTCGCCGTTCTCGTCGCGCTGCTGGTAACGGCAGCCTTCGCCCAGCAGACCGTACCCATCGGCGTCCTCATCCCGCTTACCGGCGGTGGCAGCGCCGAGGGCCCCTACCTGCGCAACGCCGCCGAGATGGCGTTCGAGGAGATCCATGAGATGCTCGACGCCGCCGGGCAGGACCTGCGCTTCGAGCTGCTCGTCGAAGACACCCGCACCACCCCCGAGGGCGGTCTCGAGGCGATCGAAGCAGTGGCCAGCGCCGGCGCAGAAGTGGTCATTGGCCCCTGGTCGAGCGGCGCCTCCTCCGGTGCCCGCGCCTACGCCAACTCGAACGAGGTGCTCATCGTGAGCCCCTCCTCGACCAGCCCCGCCCTGGCCATCCCCGATGACTTCCTCTACCGCCTGGTCACGCCCGACACCCTCCAGGGTGCCGCGGTCGCACAGCTGCTCGACGAGGAGGGCATCGAAGAGGTCATCATCTTCCACCGCGGCGACTCGTACGGCGAGGGTCTCGCCGTCCCGCTGCGTGACGGCTTCGAGGAGCGCGGCGGCACCGCCACCATGCTCGCCTTCGACCCCGACATCAGCGACTACGCCACCGAGGTGAGTACCCTCGCGCAGGAGGCCCGCCGCCTGGGCGAGAACGGCGCGATCATGCTCATCGCCTTCCAGCCCGACGGCCTGAACATCCTGGGCCACGCCCGCCTCGACCCCACCCTGGGTGACGTGCGCTGGTTCGGCTCGAAGGACGCCCTCTCCCCCACCTTCTTCCCGCCCGAAGCACCTGAAGAGGTGTCGCAGTTCATGGCCGATGTGAACCTGACCGGCTTCCTGCCCACCTCGCCCAACAACCCGATCCGGCAGGAGTTCGAGGCGGCCTACCAGGAGCGCTACGGCAACAGCCCCAGCCCCTGGGCGCTCTACATGTACGACGCCGCCTGGATCACCGCCCTCTCGGTCATCAGCGCCAGTGAGTACGACGGTGCAGTCCTGAAGGAGATCGTGCCCACCATCGCCAAGCGCTACATCGGCGCCAGCGGCCATAAGCTCCTCAACGAGGACGGCGACAGCGCCGTGGGCCTCTACGAGCTCCTCAACGCCCGCGAGGAGGGCGGCACCATCGCTCCCGTGCCGATCGGCTCCTGGGACAGCGGTACCGGGATCATCACCCGCTTCGAGTAACCCGCAACAACAAGCAGTCACACCAGATGGCGTGGGCGCCCGTTTTTCTCAGGGCGCCCACGCTTTGTGAGATATACCTCGCGCTTCCTGGATTCCCGCGTAGCTTCCTTATACTGAAGAAATATGATCGCCGGCACCGACCCCCCTCACCGTCGTAAACCCGAAGGGTGCTGTCACAATTGAACAGCGCGCTCCTCCTGCCTCTCGTACTCGCCCTGAGCGCGGCACCGGTAGTGTTCATCCTGGGAAGGGCGCGCACGGCGCTCGCAGCGCCCGCAGCGGTCGCCCTGGCAGCAGCAAGTTTCGTCACCCTCCTGTGGGCCTATCTGCAGGGCGGTCCCGGCATCGACCTCGCCTGGTCGGAAACGCTGGGACTGCGACTATCTTTCGAGCTGGACGGCCTGGCCGCACTCTACGGCCTCCTCGCCACGGGGATCGGCACCCTGGTGCTCGCCTATTCGAGCGCCTACATCCCGAGTCACCTGGAACATCAGGGCCGGGAACAACGCGAGGCCGTCCGCTTCTACTTCTTCATCCTCCTCTTCATGGGCTCCATGGTTGGCCTCGCCATGGCGCAGGACTTCATCCTGCTGTTCCTCTTCTGGGACCTCACGGCCATCGCCTCCTACTACCTCATCGGCTTTGACAACCGGAACGAGGAGGCGCGGGCCAGCGCGCACATGGCGCTCACCGTCACCGGCGTCACCGCCGTGTTCCTGCTGGTGGGCGCGATCCTGCTGGGCAGCGAGTACGGGACCTTCAACATCGCCCAGCTGATCCGGGTTGCCGAGAGTGGGCCCCTGCTCACCACCGCGGCGCTGCTCATCGCCGTCGCAGGGCTTGCGAAGAGCGCACAATTCCCCCTGCACTTCTGGTTGCCGCGGGCGATGGCGGCGCCTACGCCGGTCTCGGCCTACCTCCACTCGGCAGCGATGGTTGCCGCCGGCGTGTTCCTGCTCGCCCGCACCTACCCGCTGCTCCAGCTGTCGCAGGCCCTCCAGAACATGCTGCTGGTGATAGGCCTGCTCTCCATCCTCTACGGCGGCATCATCGCCCTGACCCGCAACGCCCTCAAGCAGGTGCTCGCCTACTCGACGATCGCCCAGTACGGCTACGTGGTCGTCTTCTACGGCCTGGGCGGGCCTTACGGCGCTGCCGGAGCGGCCTTCTACGTCATCGCCCACGGCATCGCCAAGAGCGCCCTCTTCCTCACGGCCGGCACGGTCACCGAGGCGACGGGCGAGAAGAACCTGAGCGAGTTGGGCGGCCTGGGCCGGCGCATGCCGCTCCTCGCCAT
>CALKAI010000082.1 GCA_937983275.1 uncultured Trueperaceae bacterium
ACGGTGATGCTGATGATGAGCCCTCCCAGCGTGGCGATCCAGGGCGCGCTCGTGAGGTAGGGGCGGCCGGTGGCAACGATGTTGCCCCAGGTAGCGGCGCTGGGATCGCCGAAGCCCAGGAAGCTGAGCGCCGCCTCGATGGTGATCGCAGCCGCAACCCGGACGGTGGCGAGCACGATGAGGGGCGTGAGGACGTTGCCGAGGATGTGCCTGAAGAGCACGCGCATGTGACCGGCGCCCAGGCTGGCGACCGCCTCGACATACTCCATCCCCTTCACGGAGAGGACCGAGCCGCGCACCACCCGCGCGTACTGCGGGATGGAGGCGATGGCGACGGCGACCATGATGTTCCAGAGGCTCTGCCCGAAGAGGGAGAGGACGACCAACGCCAGCAGGAGGAGCGGGAAGGCGAGGATGATGTCCATGGCGCGCATGAGCAGCGCGTCGGTCCGGCCGCCGGCGTAACCGGCGACGAGGCCCAGCAGCGTACCGACGACGCTGGCCATGAGGACGGAGACCACGCCGACCATGAGCGAGGGGCGGGCGCCCCAGATGACGCGGCTCAGGATGTCTCTGCCCAGTTCGTCGGTGCCGAGCAGGTGGGCGGCGCTGGGGGGTTGCATGCGGGCGCGGAGGTTGATCTCCTCTGCCCCATATGGCGCAAGGAGGGGCGCGAGTATCGCCATGAGGACGACCAGGACGACGATCACCAGGCCGGCGACCGCGGCCCAGTTGCCCTTGAAGAAGCGGAGCAGACTGGGGCGGCGGCGCCGCGCCCTCGGAGCGGCTGTTGCTATTGCTGACACGGTGCCTCCATCAGCTGTACTTGATGCGCGGGTCGAGCAGGCCGTAGCTCAGGTCGACAAGCAGGTTCACGAGGACGATCAGGACGGCGAAGAAGGCGACCGTCCCCTGGATTTGCGGGTAGTCGCGCGCCACCATCGCGTCGACCATGATGCGGCCCAGTCCCGGGCGCACGAAGAGCGACTCGATGATCACCGTGCCGCCGATGAGGCGGCCCAGGTTGAGGCCAATGATCGTCACCACGGGGATGAGCGAGTTGCGCAGGGCGTGGCGCAGCACCACCGTCACGTTTCCGAGCCCCTTCGCATGGGCGGTGCGGACGTAATCCTGCGAGAGGGTCTCGAGCATGGTGGAGCGGGTCATGCGCATGATGACGCCGGCCTCTGCCGTACCGAGGGTGATCGCCGGCAGCACCAGGTAGTAGAGCGCCTGCAGCGGGTCGCCCGCGACGCCCGCCCCGGTGAGCGGGAACCAGCCCAGCTGCACGGAGAAGAGCACGATGAGCAGCATCCCCAGCCAGAAGTTGGGCATGCTGATGCCCAGCAGCGCGAACACTGTCACGCCGTAATCGACCGGGGTGTTGCGGCGCAGCGCCGCGAACAGGCCCGCGGGAATGCCGACCACCAGAGCGACGACGAGGGCGGCGAGGCCCAGGTTGACGGTATAGGGCAAGGCATCGGCAATCCGCTCCGTCACCGCCTGCCGCGTCTGGAAGGAGCGTCCGAAGTCGAGCGTGAACGCATCCCCCATGAAGTTCAGGTACTGCTGGTGAAGCGGGGCGTTGAGGCCCAGCGATTCGCGCATCGCCGCGAGGTTGTCGGGCGTGGCGTACTCGCCCAGGATCGCCTGGGCGGGATCGCCGGGTACGAGGCGGACGAACAGGAACACCACCGTCAGGATCCCCACGAGTGTGGGGATCGCTGACAGGAGTCGCTTGGCTACGAAGGTGAGCCACATGGGGTCTTATCGCTCGCTTCTCAGCGCTCGATCGAGACCGGGTAGAGCCAAGCGTCGTACTGCTGGCGGCCGTCCCAGCCCTTCACGTAATCCCAGTGCGGGTGGGCGTGCTTGGGCCAGTAGAGGGGCAGGTAGGGCAGGTCGGTCATGAGCTGCTGCTGGATCTGCGTGTAGATTTGCGCCCTCTTCTCCGGGTCGGACTCGACGCCACCGGCGTCGATGAGCTCGTCCACCTCGCCGTAGAAGGTGCCGTTGAGGCCCGGCGGGAAGGCTTCGCTGTGGAAGAAGGAGCTGTACCAGACGTGGGGATCGGCCCGTGTCGCCATCGTCAGTGCCAACGGCGCCTCACCGGAGCCGATCGTGGCGACCCAGCTGCCCGAGTCGAGGAGCTGCGCCTCCGTCTCGATTCCGACCGCCTGCCACATGGCGCGCAGGGCACCCAGCAGTTCGGTGCTGTGCGTTGACAGCCAGGTGAGCTGGGTCTTGAAGCCGTTCGGGTAACCGGCTTCGGCGAGCAGCTGCTTTGCCCGCTCGGGGTCGTACTCGTAACGCGGCACGTCCTCGGTGTGACCCAGGTAGGCGGGCGAGAGGTCGCTGTAGGCAGGCTGAGCAAGCCCGCCCCAGATCACCTCGGCGATGATCTCGCGGTCGATTGCGTGAGCCATCGCGTGGCGCACCCTCACGTCATCGAAGGGTTCCATGCGCGTGTTCATGTTGATGCCGTGAGCCGAGGAGGTGGTGACCTCGCCTGGCAGGATGTTCGGGTGGTTCTGGAGGGTCTTGTAGATCTCCGGGTTCTGCAGGTTCATGGCGATGTCGACCTCGCCGCGCTGCAGTGCCAGCATGCGCACGCTCTCGTCAGCAATCACCACGAAGGTGGCGTTCTCGATTGGCGGGACGCCCTCGTAGTAGTCGGGGTTCGCTCTGAGCCTGATCTCCACGCCCGGTACCCACTCGACCAGCTCGTAGGCACCGGTGCCGACGGGGTTGCGGCCGTATTCGTCGCCGAACTCCTCTGCCGCTTCGACATTGACGATGAGCCCCTGGCGGAATGCGGCGATGTTGTGCAGGAACGCCGCGTTCGGCTGCTTGAGGGTGAAAACGACGGTCGTGTCGTCGGGCGCCTCGATGTTCTCGACGACCCCCAGCTCTCCCTGCCAGCGCGAACCGACCTCCGGATCACGCACCCGGTTGAAGCTGTCGACAATGTCCTGCGCGACGAGCTTCCCGTAGCCCTTTTGCCACTGCACGTCATCGCGGATGTTGAACGTCCAGGTGAGCCCGTCCTCCGAGACCTCCCAGTCGGTCGCCAGGTCGGGCACGAGGTCTATGGTTCCGGGCGCGTACCGGACGAGACCGCTATAAATATTCGTTGCCACCGAGAAGCTGTTGACGTAGCTCATGTAAGCCGGATCCAGGGTGTCGCCCTCACCGGGTAGTGCAATCCTGATCTCATCCTGCGCGAGCGCTAGCGCTGCAACCGAAAAATAGAGGCAGAGTACAACAACAATCTTCTTAAACGCGGGCTCTAAGCGCATGAATTCCTCCTGGGTCCCCAGTTGAATCGCGTAATGCGAAAGTCTAAATAGGCTGGCGATGGGGTGATTTGACCGGTGCTTCTGCTCCTCCTCTTTGCGACGCCCCTCGCTAGGGCTTGCAGTAAATGAGGAGGATATTAGCAATGAGCTTCAGGAAGAGTCAAATTCATGCAGGATTCGTTATATTTCTGACAACTAGCCCTTGACCGCCCCCGCAGTAAGCCCGGCAATGAACTGCCGTGACATGAGCAGGTAAACGATCAGCAGCGGCAGGCTCGCCAGCACCATCCCGCCAAAGACGAGACTCCAGTTGGTGAGATGCTGCCCGAAGAACATCTGCATACCCAGCGGCACGGTCTTCCAGCGATCGTCCTGGATGAACAGGAGCGGGAAGAAGAAGTCGTTCCACCAGGGCACGATGTTCACGATCACGACAGTGGCAATCCCCGGGCGAACCAGAGGCAGCATGACGCGCCGGAAGATTTGCCCCTCGGTGCAACCATCGATTCGCGCGGCGTCCTCCAGCTCGGAGGGTAGCTGGCGGAAGAACGTGGCCAGCAGGAACACCGACATCGGCATGCCGCTCGCCGCGTAGGTGAGGATCAGCGACAGCGGGTTGTTCAGCAGCCCAAGGTCGCGCATGAGGATGTAGAGCGGCAGGATGCCCAGGCGAATCGGCACCATGATCCCCGCCAGGAAGAAGATGAACAGCAGCGGCTTCAGCGCGAACCGGTAGCGCGCCAGGGCGTAGGCGACCGGCGTTGCGCAAACGAGCAGCAGCAGCACCGAAAGGCCCGTCACGAGGATGCTGTTGCGCAGGTAGAGGCCAAACGAGGCGCGCCGCCAGGCCTCCCTGAACCCGTCCAGGCTCCACGACTCGGGAAGGCCGAACGGGTTGCTGAAAATCTCCGGCGTGGTCTTGAACGCCGCGAGGAACATGATCACGACCGGGTACAGGAAAATGGCCGCAAAAAGGGCGAGCAGCAAGTAGACGAGGACCCGGCGCAGCGGCTTGCTGCGCAGCGAACGCCCCGGCTGGACCCGTGACTGCGGGCGGCCGCTCAGCGTGCGCGCCATCTAATACTCCACCTGACTGCTCTGCGAGTAGCGCACTCCGAAGATCGAGGCGAACCCGATGATGATCAGCATCAGCACGGCAATGGCGCTGGCGATGCCGACCTGGCCGGGTTCTCCGCCTGTAGTTGGATCCCCGAACGCCGTTCGGTAGAAGAAGGTCGCCAGGAGGTCCGTCGCGTAGTTCGGACTGCCCGACGGTCCCTGCATCACAAACACCAGTTCGAACGCGTTGAAGTCCCAGATGAACGTGAGGATCGTGACCATGGCGATGCTGGGCGCGAGAAGGGGCAGAGTAATCCTCCTGAATATCCCCCACTCCCCCGCCCCATCCACGACCGCCGCCTCGCGGTACTCGCGCGGGATCGCCTGGATCGCCGCGATGAACACGAGGATCGGGAAGCCCAGCCAGCGCCAGGCGTTTACGAGGATGACGGTGATGAGGGCCGTGCTCCTTTGCCCCAACCAGGGTTGGACCAGGTCGCCCAGGCCGGCGAACTGGAGGCCCTGGGCGACCGCGCCCCAGCGGGGGTTGAGCAGGAGCAGCCACAGGAAACCGACGACGACCATCGACAGCGTGTAGGGCAGGAAGAACGCCGCCTGGAAGAACGCGAAGCCGCGCAGGCGGCGCGCCAGGATGACCGCCAGGAAGAGGCCCAGCGTGGTCTGGATAATGAAGGTGACGACAAAGAATTGTGCGTTGTGAAATAGGGCGCTCCAGAAGCGCTCGTTGTACGGCCACTGGGTGAGGACGGTGATGAAGTTCTGCAGGCCGGAGAAGGAGCCGCGCACGAAGCCGTTCCACTCGAACAGGCTGTAACCCAGCGAGGAGACGAGCGGGTAGGCCATGAAGATGCCGTAGAGGAGCACCCCTGGCAAGAGGAACCAGATGAGGTGTCCGTGGCGGCGATACCAGCTTCTCATTCGCGCTCCTGCATGAGGGGTTCTCCCGGGCCAGGTGCGTCCCGGCCCGGGAGGGGGTAGTGGGTGCTCAGCTTACTCGGCGCTGCCGAAGTCGTACCAGGTTTCGATGCCGCGCTGGATGTTGGCGACGGCCTCGTCGACCGTCTGGTCGCCGGCCATGACCGCCTGCATCTCGTTCTGCAGCAGGGTCGAGCCGCTCGGCTGGCCGTAGCGGAACTGGGTGAGCATGAGGAAGGGCGTGCCCTGCTCGTTCATGAGCTCGTTCATCTGGGCGAGAGCCGGATCGGTGGGCTCTGTCCCGGGTACGGCAGAGATCTGCTTCAGCGTATCCGTAAACATTTGCCCGTACTCCTGCGAGGCGAGGAAGCTCACGAACTCGAGGGCCGCCTCGACGTTCTCGCTGTTGGCATTCACGCCGTAGCTCCCGTCGACGTAGTAGGAGACGCACGCCTCGCCGGCCTCTTCACCGGGGAAGGGGAAGGAGCCGATGCGCAGGTCGGGGTTGAGGGAGGCCATGGTGCCCAGCTCGTAGGAGCCGCCGATGAGCATGCCGGCCTGCTCGTAGGCGAACAGGGTCTGCATGTCGGTGTAGTTGATGCCCATGTAGTCGCTGGCCAGGTAGGGCTGCAGCTCGACCATCCGGTTGAGGGCGTTGGCGAAGCGGGGGTCGGTGAAGTCGGCCGCGCCGTTCACGATGTCGTTGTAGAAGTCGTTGCACTGGTAGTAGCTGGGAGCGACTCCACCGAAGAGGGTCTCGAGGGTCCACGGCTCAGAGGTGCCGTTGGCGAGGGCGTCGACGCCGCTGGCCTGGAGGGCTTCGGCGACCTCGACGAACTGTGCCCAGGTTTGCGGCTCCTCGAGGCCCAGCTCCTCGAACATCGTCTCGTTGTAGAGAACCTGCACGGTCTGCAGGGCGAAGGGCACGCCGTAGACACGGCCGTCCTCGCGGTTGGTGGCGCCGGCGAGGAAGCCTTCGTTGAAGGAGTCGAGCTCTGCGATTTCGCCGTCAAGCGGGTAGAGGAAGCCCGCCTGGGCGAGCGGCTCCATGCCGCCGTAGGCGCGCAGCTGGATCACGTCGGGCCCGCCGCCACCCTGCAGAGCGGTGGAGAGGATCGTGTTGTACTCGGTGTTCCGGTACGGGGTGAAGGTCACGGAGATATCGGGATGCTCGGCCTCGAACGCCTCGATGAACTGCTCGTACGCCTCCACGTCCTCGGTGCGCCAGCTCCAGAAGTCGAGCTGCACCTGGGCGAGGCTCCAGCTGAGCAGCCCGACGAGGAGCATCGCTGCAATCCTGCGGATAGTGCCTTTCCGATTGTTCATATCGTCACTCCTGACTCCGTTTTCGCTTTTGCC
>CALKAI010000083.1 GCA_937983275.1 uncultured Trueperaceae bacterium
CGGCTGCACTACGGCTGCACTACGGCGGCATTGCCGGGGCCTGGCCAGTGGCCGTTCTCTCAGCAAACCCAGACCCGCAAAACATAGGGTAGGTAACGATGACCACTCCGCGCCCCCTTCGTGCCCTCCTCCTGCTGCTCGCCGCCACTGCCCTGGTGCTGCTCGCCGCTCCGCTCCTGCTCCGGGACCGGAGCGAAGCCCTGTTGCCCCTGCCGACCGAGGGCGAGGTGGCGTCCGGTGGGGGCGGCGCTACCGCGGCGCCGGAGGACGAGGTCCTGCTGGCCGGCTACGAACGCTACTGGACGGCCCTCGCGCAGGGCGATCATGGGGCGCTGGAGGAGCTGGCGTTCGCCGACGACTCGTATCTCGCGTACCGTGCGGCCTTCACCCTTGCCCGCAGCATGGAGCTAGAGCCTGCCCAGCGCCTGCGCTTCTACGGCAGGACGGACGAACTGCGCCTCTCCGAGCCGCTCGCGCGCACCGAGAACCGTTCCTTCTACCTGGAGTACGCCACGGTAGCAGAAGCCGCCGGGGACCAGGCAACGGCCCTGCGCGCCTACCGCGAGGCGCTGCCCGAACCGATGGCCGCGGGAGCTCTCGCCCGCCTGGTGGAGGACCCCTACGAGCTTGCCAACATCTACCGGCAGGAGGGACGCAATCGCGAGGCCCTGGCGGCCCTGGAGGACCTGAGCGCCCCCTCGATCGAGGCGGGCGCCTACCGTGCTCTGGGCGAGTACGTCCAGGCGAAGGAGGCGTACGGCCGCTGGCTGGAGCAGAACCCGGGCAGCGTCGACGCCCTCTCAGGGCTGGCCTGGACGCACTTCTACCTGGAGGAGTACGAGGAGGCCGACGAACTCTTTGCGGGCCTGCAGGGCAGCAACGCCGCCTACGGCCGCGGCCTCATCGCCGGCCGGCTGGGGGACATTCCGGGCGCGGTGGAGTTCATGAGGGAGAGCGGCGAGCCGTACCACCTGTGGATCGCGACCGGCTGGCTGGAGGCGCGCGACGAGTACGCCGAGGCCATTCCCGTCTACCTGCAACTGGCGCGTACCCGGTCGGCCTACGCCGACGACGGCGCCTACCGCGCCTATGTTCTCGCCACCCGGCTGGGCGACCAGCAGGCGGCCGACGAGGCCCTGAGCCTGCTGCCGGGCGACTCGTTCTTCAGGCTGGTGCTGGGGGAGGAGCGACAGCTGGAGTTCAGCGATGATCTCCCGGCGGTGGACCGTCTCCCGGTCCAGGATCTTGCCGACGCCCTGGTACGCCGGAACGACCTGGATGCGGCCCGCGGGGAGCTCTCCTTCGCCCTGCGGACCGCGCCGGATGAGGCGCACGCGGTGAGCCTGGCAGGGCACCTGCAGCGGCTGGGCGAGTTCCGCTACAGCGGGCGTGCCGCGCAGCTGCTCGTGAACGGCGGCAGCACTGAGCGGGAAACCTGGAAGGCGGCCTACCCGCGGGCGTTCGCCGAGGTGGTCGAGACGGCCGCCCGGCAGTTCGACGTGGAGGAGCACCTCGTGTGGGCGGTGATGAAACAGGAATCGGCCTTCTACCCCCGCGCGGTCAGTACCTCCAACGCACGCGGGCTCATGCAAGTGGTGCCTTCCACCTGGGACTGGCTGGCCGAGCTCCTGGATGAGGAGCCGGGCGAGCCCTTCGATCCGGTGACGAACATCCGTTACGGGACCTACTACCTGCGTTGGCTGCTGAACTACTTCGACGGCGATGAGGAGCTGGCTATCGCGTCCTACAACCGCGGTCAGGGATACATAGGGCGCCTCTTTGCCACGGATTACGTCGCTGGAGACAAGGACGAACTGTACCGCGAGATCGACGCGCTGGAAACCCGGGAGTACCTGCAGAACGTGATCCTTCACCTGCACACATACCGGGCCCTCTACGGCTCCTGATCGCCATCCCCGGGCTGGCCTGAAGGCAGGGGCCTTGCACATCCTCGCCCTTGGTGGTGTGCAGAGGCCCACGGCGGGCAAAAACCGTGGCCGGTATAGTTTGCGGGTTCGGGTCCGGCTGGCGCATACGGCGTCACCTCGAACGGCCCTGCCGCCAGCAAACTTAGGATAGGTGTGCCTGACGCGCGGGGCTTCAGTCTAAAGCAGGAAGCAGATACAGATACAGGAGTTGAAATGACCGAAACTGCAAACAGGCTTCGGGCCCTGGTGGCATGCCTTGCCGTGCTGGCAGGACTGACAGGTACCCACGCAGTGGCGCAAGGGGGCGAGTGCGCAGGCTACGACCGCGACATCGTCTTCGCCGAGCTCGACTGGGACAGCCCGCAATTCCACGAGGCGGTCGCCCAATACATTCTCGAGGAAGGTTACGGCTGCTCCACCACGGCCATCCCCGGTTCGGCCGTTCCGATGTACCAGGCCATGATTCGCGGCGACATCGACGTGATCATGGAGGTATGGCTGGATCAGGTTCCCGACTTCTGGGTCGAAGCGATCGAGGAGGGCACGGCAGTCCAGCTGGGCATCAATTACGACGATGCGGTCCAGGGCTTCTACGTTCCCCGCTACGTGATCGAGGGAGACCCCGAGCGCGGAATCGAGCCGGTCGCACCCGACCTCGAGTCGGTCTTCGACCTGCCCCAGTACGCCGATGTCTTCCGCGACCCGGAACAGCCGAACATGGGCCGCTTCTACAACGGTGTGATCGGCTGGCAGCTGGAGGTCGTGAACAACGTGAAGCTCGAGGCCTACGACCTCACGGAGCACTTCACGAACTTCCGTCCCGGTACCGCTGTCGCCCTGAACAGCTCGCTGCAGGGCGCCTACCTGCGCGGTGAACCGTGGCTGGGCTACCAGTGGGAGCCCACCTGGGTGCTGGGCGAACTGGACATGGTGCGCCTGGAGGAACCCGAGTACAGCGAGGCTTGCTGGGAGCACATCAACGCCAACATCGACACTCCCGAGGACGCCCAGGAAGCCTGTGCCTACCCTCAGTCGGTGATCGCCATTGCTGCCAGCGAGGAGTTCGTCCAGAATGCTCCCCAGGAGGTGCTGGAGTTCCTCGGCAACTACCGGACATCTTCGGCGATTACCAGCGCGCAGCTCGCCTACATGCAGGAGACGGAGTCATCTGCGCAGGAGGCTGCACGGAACTTCCTCAGCAACGAGCAGGATGTGTGGACCCAGTGGGTACCGGACGAGGTTGCTGAACGGGTGATCGATTCGCTGAACTAGCCCCACCAGCCGAGGAGGACCGCGACCAGGTGCGCCTGCGTCGCGGTCCTTCCTGGTAAAGCAAGCCAAATGAAGAAGAGGGCCACCCGCTTTACGCAGTGTGGCCCTCTTTCTGTTTCGAGTGCTGGTAACTCGTTTGATGTTGGAGCGGGAGACGGGATTCGAACCCGCGACATCCACCTTGGCAAGGTGGTGCTCTACCAGCTGAGCTACTCCCGCAAGAGCAACCGAGGGAATCATATCACCCGCAGCACGTGGCTGGCGAGTCAATTCGGACTTCCCCCGGTCAGGGAAAAAATAAGTCCTTCGCGCTGTCCTACTCTTCCGGGGGGTTGCCCCCCTAGTAC
>CALKAI010000084.1 GCA_937983275.1 uncultured Trueperaceae bacterium
CGTGCGCCCCGCCCGTAACGGCTTCTTCTACATCCAGGACCGCCACACCGGCGAGATCCTCGTAGAGCCCTGGGCCTACACCAACACCACCTGGGCCGACAGCGTCGACATGGAGACGGGCCTCCCCAACTTCAACCCTGACGCTATCGCCGGTACCGACATCACCATCCCGATTTGCCCCTACATCGCCGGCAACAACTGGCAAAACGACGCCTACTCTCCCGACACCGGCCTCGTCTACTTCGCGGCCGAGCACCAGTGCGGCCAGATGACCGGCATGCGCGGCGAGTACGAGCACGGCGCCAACTACGTGCTCATGGGCCTCACCACCCAGGGCGTCGAGCAGCCCGAAGTGCTGGGCGAGCTCCAGGCCTGGGATCCCCTGACCGGCGAGATGGTGTGGAGCATCGAGCACACCGCCACCGTGGGCGCCAAGCCGCTCTCTGCCACCGGCGGCAACCTCATCCTCACCGGTACCGACCAGGGTACGTTCCAGGCGATCGACGCCCGCAACGGCGAGGTCCTCTACGAGTTCCGCACGGGCAGTGACTTCCGCAACTCGGCCATCACCTACATTGGCCCCGACGGCAACCAGTACATCGCGCTGATCGCCAGCCAGGGCCCCGGCAACCCGCAGGTGGATGAGGACACCCCGGCCGACGCCGCTGGCCGCTTCCGCCGCTCGGGTTCGACCCTGTTCGTGTTCGGACTTTCCGACAGCGCTCTCGAGCAGCAGGCAGGAGAGGCAGAGGCCAACGCCCAGTAACCCCAAGGCGCCCAGCGCGGCGCCGCGGCAAGACCTCTAGTACACGAGTGGCGGCACCGGACCTGGTTCCGGTGCCGCCTTCATGCTCCTGGTGGAGGGCTGGCGCACTTGCGGCCAACCTCCGGCCAGTTGGATGTCGGAGAGCAGCCAACGGGGGCCAGTCACCGGGAGTTCGAGTTCGCGAAAGTACCCTGTGAGAAACCATGATCAATGATTCCGATATAAACACCGACCGTCCACCCCGCCGGGGGCTGTGGTGGCTGCTGGCGGGCCTGTTGCTGCTCGCGGCACCGCTGGCCACCACCGCCGCCGCCCAGGATCAGGATCCTGGCGACTGGGAGTTCCGGGTGTGCGCCGACCCGGACAACCTGCCCTTCTCCCACGATGAGGAGGAGGGCTTCGAACTGGAGATCGCCCGGATCCTCGCCGACGAGATGGGCGCACAACTCACCATCGACTGGTACCCGCAAACCGCCGACATGGTCCGGCTGCGCCTGCGCGCCGGCCACTGCGACGCGATCATGGGCCTGCCCGAAGGCGTAGGGAACGTCATGCACACCGTCGCCTACTACCGCAGCCCCTACGTATTCGTCTATCGCCAGGACGCCCCGTTCGAGGTCGACAGCCTCGACGACGAGGTCGTGGCCCAGCTCGAAATTGGCGTGCAGAACGTGGGCATCCCGCCGCACGAGGCGCTCCTCGAACGCGGCCTGGGCGACAACGTGACCATGGCGTTCCTGGCTGGCCGCTCCCTCATCGGATCGGCCCGTGCGATCGCCGCCATCGACGCGGTGCTGGAGGGCGAGATCGACCTGGCGATCGTCTGGGGGCCGGTGGCCGGCCATCTGGCCCAGGATTACCCGGACGAGCTCGTCGTCAAGCCGGTGCAGCCGCAGTTCGAACCGCCCTTCCGCATGCAGAGCTTCGCGATGACGATGGGCGTGCGCCAGGGCGACGAGGAGCTGCGTGACCGCCTCGACATCGCGCTGGCAAGCCGCTGGGACGACATCACCGCCGTACTCGGCGAGTGGGACGTCCCGCTTGAGATGCTTCCCGCGCCAGGCGTACCGCGCGTACGGGACGACATCGTCTACGCCGGCTTCATCTCTCCCACCGTCACCGGAACCGACGCCATCCCCGAGTCTCTCTACGACGTCGCAGGCCAGGCCGCCCGCAACGGCGCGCTGATGGCCGAAGGCACGGTCGGCACCCGTGCCAACGAAACCGGAGTCGAGCTGGACGTCCTGTTCACCAGCACGCCCAGCCCCGAGGCCGCCACCCGGGCCGCCGAGCGGCTCGTCCACACCTGGGGAGTAAGCGCCCTCCTTGGCGGTACCGGTGAGGGGCAGGCGCAGGCGATCGCCCGGGTCGCCCGTGAGGCAGGCATCCCCTTCATCAACACCGGGTCGGTTACCCTGCCGCGCACCTGCGAGCCGGGCATCTTCCACGTCGAGGCGTCGTCACTCGACTACCTCTCGGCGATCTTCGAGCGGTATCACGGCAGCGACGAGAGTTGGTTCATCGTCGGCGAAAACACCGAAGATGGCACTCGCCTCTTCGAGCTGGCCCAGGAGGCGCTCGAGCAGTATGGCGGGGGCGCGCAGCTGGCCGGCAGCACCGTGATCGAGCGGGAGGAGCCCTCCTACTGGCCCGTCCTGAGCGAGATCGCGGAGTCGGGCGCCACGCGCGTCCTGTCGCTCCTCTACGCGCGGGACCTGATCCCCTTCATGGGTCAGCTTGGTACCTCGCCGGCCGCCAATGTCCCGGTGGTCCCCTTCCCGCACCCGGTCACCCAGGGACGGGAGTACATGGCCGCAGCCCGCCTTAGCGGCGGAGAGGCCGCCGTTGGCGAGCGCATCGTCCTGTGGGAGACGACCCTCGAGGAGGGCGAGGCGTTCGACCTGAACGACCGTTACATGTCGCGCTTTGCGGAGCCGATGGATCCCTCGGCCTGGGCAGGCAATGCAGGCGTGCACATCCTCTACGAGGCGTTAGTTGAGAGCGGGAGCCGCGAGGCTCCGGAACTCATCGCTGCCCTGGAGGCCGGCACCTTTGAGGTCGGCAAGTCCCGCGAGCTGACCTTCAGCGGAGGCACGCACCAGCTGCAGCAACCGCTCTACGTGATCGAGATGGATCCGGATGCCCAGTGGGGTCTGCTGCTCTCACGCATGGTGGAGACCGCCTACCTCGTGGACGAACTGGTGCCGCCCACCGTCAGCGGCGGGGAGCCCGGAAACTGTCAGTAGCCGGATAGTTGCTGAGACGTTTTGCGCTCCGGTACTCACGTTAGTGCCGGAGCGCGTCTTAATTGCGGAGTCAATTCCGGTCGCTCCTACTGTGCTGGAAACACAAAAGCCCCTACCCTTCGCCTGTAACGGAAGGGGGCGATGGCGTGTTCAGGAAAAGAGGGAAGCTGCACGGGAGCCTGCTGAACTGGCTGGTGCTGCTGGCGTTCGCATTCGCCGGCCTGGCCCTGGCCCAACAGGACGAGGGCGAACAGGATGCCGCCGGCGAGCAGGAGGGCGCCGGTGACGCAGCGGCCGCCCAGCAGGCGGAGCCCAGACGCGACGAGGGCAGGAACTGGTACCTCTCGATGTTCGATGAAAACGACGACGGAATGATGACCGTCAACGAGTTCGGCACCGCCATTTACGACTTGCTGGTGGGCGACGCCGACGGCATGGACGAGGGGCGTTACTACCGCGTCCTGGAGGTGCTGGGGCTAGAGCGTGAGGATCACCCGTTCGAGAGCGTCGACCTCAACCACGACGGTCTGGTGAGCGACGACCAGGAGTTCATCCCGGCCGTGGCGAGCCACGTCTTCGCAGAGTGGAACGACGATGAGGGTGGACCCATCGACGTCGAGACGATTCGCGACAACCTGTTCGCCGCAGCCGACCAGGACGGCGACGGCATGCTCGATGAGGAGGAGTTCAGCCTCTACGCGACGATTCTCGACGTCAGCTGGGAGGAGTACGCAGGCGGCACGGACGGCGTGACCCGCGACAAGTTCCTTACGCCCCGCAGCAGGCCCGACCAGGATCGCTGAGCCTGGTCCTTGAGCCTGCCCGCCAGCTCACAGGGGCAGGCGGTAGACGGAGAAGTTGCGGCTGGCGCTGTCGTAGATGCCGTACGAGTTGCTCGGCAGCCGGTCGCGCGACATGGAAACGGAGCCCGGGTTGAGGAACGCCCGGGCTCCTTCAGGTATGGAGACCGATCCTTCCGGGCCGGTGAAGGCGCGGGCCGTCCACTGGCCGCCCTCCGGTTCGATGAAGGCGATCGGCACGTGGGTGTGCCCGTAGAAGTAGATGTCGCGCTTCATGTGCTCGGCATTGCCGCGCGCCACCGGAACCGAGATGAGGTACTCGAACCGCTGGCGCAGGGCACCGTGGATCGCGGCCCAGTCGTCCTCCGCGTGATCGGGCGCCAGGCTGTCGATGAACTCCATGTGCCCGGAATCCAGCCCTTCGAGGTGCTCCTGCAGCCGCCCGACAATGTCGGGAGTGGCAGCGACGCGCTCGCCGCGCCGCAGCATCTGCATCATCACCTCGTGGTTGCCCTCCAGCGCCACCCTGAGAGGCAGAGAACGCAGCAAGTCAACCGCCTCGACCGGCTGCGCTCCATAACCGACGATGTCGCCCAGGAAGACCACCTGGGTCCACTCCTTGTCCCGGGCGTGCTCCAGAACGCGTTCCAGGGCGGCCGCGTCTGCGTGGATGTCGCTAAGCAGCAGTAGACGCACGCTGCCTACCTTACCGCCCGCCTGCCTAGCCCTGGGCGCGCAGGTCCTTGACCGGCTGGGGCCGGTTGTCGACTATCTCTTCGATGCGCTCCATTACCTGCGGCGTGAGCTTGTCGGCGACGGCAGCTGCCTGCATGTTCTGCTCGACCTGCTGCGCCCGTGAAGCACCCGTGATGACGCTGGAGACGTTCGGGTTCTTCAGGCACCAGGCGATCGCCAGCTGGGCCGTGGTGGCTCCGAGCTCA
>CALKAI010000085.1 GCA_937983275.1 uncultured Trueperaceae bacterium
CTCCAGGGCGCCACCCTCTACGTGACCCTCGAGCCCTGCCCGATGTGCACGGGGGCGCTGCTGAGCGCCCACGTGGAGCGGGTGGTCTACGGGGCCGCCAACAGGCGCGAGGGCGCGCTCGGGACGGTCACCGACCTCAACCTCGCCGGCTGGAAGCGGCGCCTGGACGTCAGTGGCGGAGTTCTGGGCCGTGAGGCGGGCGAGTTGCTGACGCGGTTTTTCTCTGCCCGAAGGGAGTAGCCGGCTTTGACGCGGCCAGGTTGGCAGGATCGAGGAAGCCCGTGACCTGGGCGATCATCTCCCGGTAGCCCGGCTGGTGCGGCCACACCAGCGGGTGACGGCCGGGCACCTCGACGTAGCGAAGGGGGCCGGCGAAGCGCTTGCTGAAACGGCGCGTGCGCAGGGCGGGCACGACCGTGTCGCGCGTGCCCTGCACGATGAGCGTGGGCGCGTGCACGTGCGGGGCCGCGTCCCAGGCAAGGCCGCCCACCGACTGGACCTGCTCGATCGCGCTGAGCGGGATCTTCACCTCCCGGCGCAGCAGCTCCTGGTCGTTGAGGTCGTCGACGTCGAGGTCGGGGAGGACTCTGCCGATGACCTGGCGGGTCCACGGGTCGTCAAAGTTGGCGCGCCAGAACGGCCGGTAATACCTGAGCGCCCTGGTCACAAGGGGCAAGGCACTCCGCACCGGCAAAGGCAACCCGCTGAACGGATTGATGAGCACCAGCGCGTCGATCTCCTCCTGCGCCGCCAGGATGGTGGCCAGGCCGCCACCCATCGAGAAGCCGACCACCGCCAGGGGCCCCTCGCCGCTCCCGTTCCGCAGGAGGCGCAGGCGCTCGCTGATGAACTCCAGCCACTCGCCGGCGTGCCGTTCCCCCAGCGTCTCAATGGACGGACCGAAGCCGGGCAGCAGCGGCCCGAACGCCTCCCAGCCGTTCCCGGCCAGCACCCGGCCAATGTGGCGCACCTCCCACGGGGTTCCCGGAAAGCCGTGGATGAGCAGGACCTTGGCGGGGTTGTCACCCATGGTGAACGTCTGGTGCTCGGGAGCGGGGTAGAGGGTCGCTGCCATGTAGCAACACGGTGCCACGGGGTGGCGCCGGGGTTCTGCGACCTCCGGCACTGCGAAAGGCGGCGGGGGTACCTGTGTTGCGTGGGGGAAAGCTGCCTGGAGGCCTGAAAATTCCTTGCGCTTGGGTAGAATGGCCCGGTGAAGATCCGTAACTTCTCCATCATCGCCCACGTTGACCACGGCAAGTCCACGCTGGCCGACCGCCTCCTCGAACTCACCGAGAGCGTGTCGGACCGCAACCGCCGTGAGCAGATGCTCGACTCGCTCGAGCTGGAGAGGGAACGCGGCATCACCATCAAGGCTTCCCCCGTGCGCCTCTACTACACGGCCAAGGACGGGGAGAAGTACATGTTCAACCTCATCGACACGCCCGGTCACGTGGACTTCAACTACGAGGTCTCCCGTGCCCTGCGGGCCTGCGAGGGCGTCATCCTCGTCATCGACGCCTCCCAGGGTGTCGAGGCGCAAACGATCCAGAACGCCTACCTCGCCGTCGACAACGACCTCGAGGTGCTCCCCGTCGTCAACAAGATCGACCTCCCCAACGCCGACCCCGAGGGGGCGAAGGAGGAGCTCGAGGACGTGATCGGCATTCCTGCCGATCACGCCGTGGCGGTCTCGGCCAAGACGGGGCAAAACGTTGAAGATGTACTCGAGGCAGTGGTGCAGCACCTGCCGGCGCCGTCCGGCGACCCTGGTGCGCCCTTGCGGACCCTCATTTTCGATGCCCTGTTCGACCCCTACCAGGGCGTGATCGCCTTCATCCGCGTGTTCGACGGGACCGTGAAGAGCGGTGACACCATCAAGATCTACTCCACCGGCAAGGAGTTCGAGGTGGACAAGGTGGGCTTCTTCAGCCCCGCGCCGATCATGGCCCAGAGCCTCGGGCCCGGCGAGGTGGGCTGGCTCACCGCCAGCATCAAGGACATTGGCGACACCCAGATCGGGGACACCATCACCCTCGCCGACAACCCGGTGAAGGAGCCGATCCCCGGCTTCAAGCCGGCTCGGCCGGTGGTGTTCAGCGGCCTCTACCCGACCGACGGGCAGGATTACCCGAAGCTTCGCGAGGCCCTGGAGAAGCTGTCGCTCAACGACGCGGCGTTCACCTTCGAGCCGGAGACCTCCGAGGCCCTGGGCTTCGGCTTCCGCTGCGGCTTCCTGGGCCTGCTGCACGCCGACATCGTGCAGGCCCGGCTCGAGCGCGAGTTCGACCTGGGCCTCATCGCCACCGCCCCGGCGGTCGTCTACGAGGTGACCCTGGCCGGTGGCGAGACCAGCCTGATCCAGAACCCCAGCGACCTGCCGCCGCCCGACAAGATCGACAACATCCGCGAGCCTTACGTCGCCCTGAACATCTTCCTGCCGGAGGAGTTCGTGGGCAACGCCATGGGCCTGGTCCAGGAGAAGCGCGGCACGCTGAAGGACATGGTCTATCACGGGCGGCGCGTCGAACTGCAGTACGAGGTGCCGTTCGGGGAGATCCTCTACGACTTCCACGACCGTCTGAAGAGCCTCACGCGCGGCTACGCGTCGATGGACTACACGCCCATCGGCTACCGCGAGGGCGACCTCGTGAAGGTCGACATCCTCGTCAACGAGGAGCAGGTGGATGCCCTGTCGATCATCGCCCATCGTGAAAAAGCGTACGAGGTGGGCCGCAAGATCGTGGACAAAATGGCAGAGGTTATACCCAGGCAAATGTTCGCCGTCCCGGTCCAGGCCGCAATCGGAGGCAAGATCCTGGCCCGGGCCACCGTGCGGGCATTCCGGAAGGACGTGACCTCGAAGTGCTACGGCGGGGACATTACGCGCAAGAAGAAGCTGCTCGAGAAGCAGAAGAAGGGCAAGGCCCGCATGAAGCAGCTGGGGAACGTCGAAGTGCCCCAGGAGGCGTTCTTGGCCGTGCTCTCGAGCGAGGAGTAGACCCGGGCCGCGCCGGCTTCCTCGCGCCGTTCAGCCTGCACACCAGGACGGCCGTGGCGATCGTCGTCACGGCCCTGCTCCCTTATGTGGTGCTGGTGCTCGTCTCGGCCATCATCTTCTCGGTGGCGGGCCTCCCCTCATCCCACCTGTGGCTGGTGGCGGCCGGGTGGGGGGCGGGGGTGATCGTGCTCTCGGCCCTCGTCGGCTTCAGCGCCTCCAAGGAGCTCCTGTGGCCGCTCACCCAGCTCGCCCGGCAAATCCGCGGCTTCCCCACCCGCGAGCAGAACGCCCTGGAGCCCGTCCCACAGGAACCGGCAGAGGTAAGCGAGGTCCGCGAAGGCTTCAACAAGCTCCTGGCGCGCATCGAGCTGGAGCAAAGCCGCCGCTCGGCCTTCACCGCCACCCTCATGCACGACCTGAAGACGCCCCTGGTGGCCACCAGCCACCTGCTCGAGGTGATCCGCGACACGGACGACCTGGGCAAGGAGGAGCGAATAAGCCTCGTCAACAGCCTGCTGCACGAGAACCACGCGCTTATCGACCTCATGCAGAAGCTCATCGACGCCCACAAGTTCGACCTCGACGAGGTGCCGCTCAGCAAGTCCAGGGTCGACCTCGCCGAACTGCTGCACGAACTCGCCAGGCGCCTCGCGCCGTTCGCTCAGCAGAACCGCGTGACGGTCACCGTCTCCGGCCGGGGGACCGCCTTCGTGGACCGGGCAGAGATAATCCGCGCCGGCACCAACCTCCTCGAGAACGCCATCCGCTACGCGCGTAGCGAGATTCGCCTGGTGGCCGGCGATGGCTGGCTGCGGGTCGAGGATGACGGTCCGGGTCTCGCCGCGCCCTTCGAGCAGCTCAGCAAACCGTTCCAGGAGTTGCCGGTGGAGATATCGGGGAAGAGCTACTCGGCCGGAACCGCCGGGCTGGGCCTTTACATAGCGAAGCGCGTTTTCGAGGCGCACGACGGCACGCTGCGGGTCGTGCGAACGGGCGAAAATGGTACCGTTTTCGAGGGGCGGGTCTTCGAGGAAGAGACATTGTGAAACTGCGCGTCCTCATTGCCGACGATCATCCGCTGTTCAGACTGGGACTGGCCTACGCCCTGCGGGGCCAGGGTTTCGAGGTGGCCGGCGAGGCGCGCGACGGCCGGGAGTGCGTCGAACTGTGCCGGACGCAGGAGATCGACGTGGTGCTCATGGATGTGCGCATGCCCGACATGGACGGCATCGACGCCTGCCGCGAGGTCCGCTCCCTGCCCAACCCGCCCTACGTGGTCATGCTGACCACCTTCGAGGAGCCCGGCATCGTCCAGGCCGCCCGCGAGGCCGGCGCATCGATGTACCTGTCCAAGCAGACGAGCCCCTCCGAGGTCGCCCACCTCCTGACGAAGCTGGTGGCGCAGCCGGAGCGGGAGTGGATACCGAGGGTTTCCTTGCCTGACCTGACTCCCCGCGAGCGGGATGTCCTGCTGCTGCTCAACAAGGGCTTCACCAACAAGCAGATGGCCAAGGAGCTGAACCTCTCCCCGGAGACGATCAAGGATTACCTCAACGGCGTCTACCGCAAGCTGCAGGTGCGTGACCGGCTGGCCGCCGTGCAGAAGGCCAACGAGCTGGGCATAGCCTGAGCCGCAGTTGCGGTGCTCGCCGGTTTTCGGCTCTGCTGCGGCAAGGCCTCCGGCGCATGCCTACTGCCGCCGGGCATTAGCCCAGCCTCCCGCACTCCACCCACACCCCGGGCACTAGCATCGGGGCATGAACCGCACGCGCCACTCCCCGGACCGGGGCTACACCCTGCTCGAGACCCTCGTGGTGCTGGCAATCCTCGCCATCCTGCTGGGGCTCGCCTTCCAGCTGCGCCCCAGCCACCTGAGCGCCGCTGCCGCGGCCGTGCGGACGCAGCTGATGCACGCCAGGTTTGAGGCGATCGAACAGAACCTGCCCGTAGCGGTGGTTTTCGACGAGGAACGGCAGCAGTTCACCACCCTGCTGCTGCGCGACGGTACGGCCTTTCCTGGCTGTTCCGGCGGGGACACCTTGCACACTGTCTCGCTGCGCGACTACCGCGGCGTCCGGGCCCTGTCGGTCCCCGACAAGGGGCTGGTATGGCTTCCCAGCGGCTCGGGCCGTACCTGCTCCGGTTCGGGCGCCTTCAACCAGACCCTGCGGCTGGGCGAGCGGGGCCGTACCGCCAAGGTGATAGTCTCTCGGGCCGGACGCGTGCGCGTCGAGGTGGAGGTGTGAGACGCCAGGCCTTAGCCGGGCTCACGCTGCTCGAGGTGATGGTGGCAACGGCGCTCCTGGGAGTCGCCCTGCTGACCCTCGCAGCAGTGCAGCTGCAGGCCCTGCAGGTTCAGGGCAGGCTTCGGGAGTTGCGCGAGGTGACGCGCCTGGTCGAAGGTGCCCTCGACCGGCAAATCGCCTATCCCGTTGCAGGCGAATACCCGTGTGCGCAAGAGTTGCCGCTCGAGACCGGGTCAGCCGCAGGACCGGAGTGCCGCGTGACGGTATTCCCCTGTAGCGACGAGGCCGCCGGTGAGGGCCGCCTGTGCGGAGAGAGTTATTCAGGGCGCGCCTACGGCATCCGCGTGACCGCCGCAACCGAGACCGGGGAAGACGGCAGCAGCGGGAATCCCGCTCGGTTCGAAGTCAGCACGGTTGTCGCGAGGTTCCTGCCATGAGGCGCACGCACGGTTTCACGCTCGTGGAGCTGCTGGCCGCAGCAGCGATACTGGGCGTGCTGCTGGTGCTGGCCAGCTCAATGACGGTCCAGGCTGCGCGCGCGGGCGCATCGGTGGACGAAGCAGCGCAGCGGGAGCAGCTGGAGGCGCTCACCCGGGAGCTGCTGAGGGAGCAGCTGCAGCTGGCGGCATTCGGCCCGGCGGCCGGCGACGTGTGGGAGTCGAAGCTCCAGCTGGGGATCCACGTAGGCGGGGCCGGGGCCGGCGGAGACGTGCTCGAAGTCAGCTACCTGGAGGACCGCTGGTCGCGGACGCCGCAGCGCGAAACCGTCAGGCTCGAGGCGCGCCGCGACAGCAACAGGAACTGGAACCTCTACCTGCGGCAGGAGGGCGCCACCCGGCAGCCGGCGGTGCAGGAGGTGAGCGGCCTGCGCGTAATCTCCTTCGCAACGCCGGCGGGATCAGTACCCTCGACGGCCCCGCTGCCCCTGCAGGCTACCGGCCTGGAGCTGGAGGTCTCCTTCACCTGGCAGGAGAGCAGTAACCTGTTCATCCCCTTCGGGGCACCCGTGACGGTGCGTAGCCTGCCGTGACGCGTCGACGTCTCAGACCTGCCGCCTCCGGGCGCCGTACTGCCCGCGTGGCACGGTTGTGGCAGCCGGCTAGCCGCCAGCACGGCATAGCTCTCGTGGCCGCCCTGCTGACTGTTGCGGCAATTGCTGCGCTGGCGGTGGCCTCCTACACGCTGCTGCGCTTCGACCTGGCGCTGGTGAGAAACCAGCAGCAGATCGTGCTCAACCGAGGCGAGGTCACCCGCAAACTGTCGCTCGCCCTGCTGGAACTGGAACTCCGCTCCCAGGAGGGCGTCCTGCCCGAGGCTCTGCCAGGAAAGGCAGCCGACGTTCAGTACCTCCGTTACGGCGACCGGCTGGGCCGTCTCCGTGTACAGGGTCAAACTTCCGCTGACGTCGGCGAGGTTTACTTCGAGCTGCTGGACGGAGCGGGAGGCAGCTACGGGCTGCGGGTCGTCCGCTGGCGCTGAAACCGTGCACCGCGTCACGTAGTGCAACCGGGTATCGCTGGATCCCCTCCTGCACGCGATAGACTGTCGCTTGATGCTGACGAACTCGCTACTCAGCGCCGCACTCCTGGCCGCAGGCAGGCCCGTGAGCGAAGCTGAACTATGCAAGGTTTTCGGAGTGGACCCTGCAGGGGTAAGACAGGCCGTGGCTTCCCTGCGCGCGGCCCTGGACAAGGCCGATCTGGGGCTGGTCGTCGACGAGGTCGCCGGCGGCTACCGGCTCGTCGTGGCGCCCGGACTCGTGCCTTCACTGGCCGACCTGCTCTCACCGCCTCCGCTGCCCAAACTGTCAACGGCCGCGCTGGAGACGCTGGCGATCATCGCCTACCGGCAGCCGGTAACGCGCGGTGAGGTGGAGGCCGCCCGCGGGGCGTCCTGCTCCTCCACGATCGATACCCTGCAGGAGCGCGAGCTCATCAAGACCGTGGGCCGCAAGGATGTCGTGGGTAAGCCGCTCCTCTTCGCGACTACTGAAAGGTTCCTAATCGAGTTCGGCTTGCGTTCGCTCGAGGACCTGCCCGAGCTGGGCGATCCGCCCAGCGGCTTCCTGCGCGGCTAGTCGGCGCTTCCCTGGCCCGCGAACACGACCAGCGCCGCCTTGTACGACAGGGGACCCAGACCGGTGATGGTGCCGGCACACACCGCCGAAAGCAGGCTGCGCTGCCGGAACTCCTCCCGCGCGAACACGTTGGAGAGGTGGACCTCCAGCACGGGCAGGGGAATGGCAGAAACAGCATCGCGCAGCGCAACGGACGTATGCGTGTAGCCGGCTGCGTTGAGGATCACTCCGCTGAAACCCTGACTTTCCGCCTCCTGAAGCCAGCCGACCAGTTCGCCCTCGTGATTGCTTTGCCTGCACTCGACCGTCACGCCCAGCTCCTGCCCCCAGGCCCGGCACCGTTCATCGAGCTCGCCCAGCGTAAGTTTGCCGTAGATGCCGGGCTCGCGGCTGCCCAGCAGGTTGAGGTTTGGGCCGTTCAGGACGAGGATCATTTCGCGACCTCCAGAAGTTCTCTCCACGCGCTCTCCAGTTCGTGCCGACTGATGTCCGC
>CALKAI010000086.1 GCA_937983275.1 uncultured Trueperaceae bacterium
TTACCGGCAAGATCTTCGGGGTAAACGTTCAGCCGGAGCACGTTGTTGGCGAGACGCTGGTTCGTAAGACGCCGGAGATAGATTTCTCATCGCCGCTCAACATTGAACGTCTGAGCGCCTCCGTGAAACGGCTGCTGCATGCAGCAGCTACCAGTTACGACGAGTTGATCGAAGAGCCTTTAAGCTCCTGGGTTGAAACAGTCTTTGGAATCACAACTGAAGAGGAATCCGGTCGCCTCATTCGAGCCACCCCCCGACGGATAGGAGGGGAAGATGGAGCGGCCGTGGAACTTTCGCGGATCACCGGGATACCCCAATCCGAATGCGAGTCTTCTCTCAAAAAGCTCTTCCGATTGGCAACCGAAGTGCGTAATCGACCTGGAGGCCCCTCGCTCTTTGCGTTCCGACTCCACCAGTTCATCAGTAAAGGCGACGCTGTATACGCGACGCTTGAAGACGAACCCTACGTAACTCTGGACAAACAGCAGTTTGCACCGGCAACTGATCGCGAGAAGTCTCTGCTTCCGCTTGCGTTCTGTCGCGAGTGTGGACACGAGTACTACACGGTCTGGAAGTCCGAGAACGGAGATAACTCGCGTTACATACCTCGTACCCTCAATGACCTGAAATCTGAGGACGAGGGCTTACGGGCTGGGTTCCTGTACGCAAGCAACGACCGTCCCTGGCCGGAATCCAACTCACAAGAGGAGTTCGAGCGGTTACCGGATGACTGGCTTGAAGGGGACACCGGCGAGACAAAGGTGCGGTCACATCGGAAAACAGAAGTGCCTACGGCGGTCAAGGTTGGCCTGGACGGAGCACAGAACCGCAATGGCAAGACCTTCCATTTCGTACCCGCACCCTTCAGGTTCTGTCTCTCGTGCGGAGTCAGTTACCCGGGGCGGCGAGGAGATTTTTCGAAGCTGAACGTCTTCAGCAGCGAGGGCAGGGCTACAGCAACGACGATATTGAGTCTCGCCGCAGTCCGTCGCTTGATGGATTCCGATCTGTCAAATGAGGCCCGCAAGCTCCTGTCGTTCACCGACAACCGACAAGACGCAGCTTTGCAGGCGGGCCATTTCAACGATTTCGTGCAGGTTGGCATGCTTCGTGGCGCCCTATACAAGGCGGCGTGCGTCGCTGGAGAAGCAGGCCTCAGCTACGACACGATCGCCCAGAGCGTTCTGGACAACCTGGGGCTCGATTTTGAAGAGTACGCACTCAATCCGACTATTTCTTTGCCTAACGCCCGCAGGCGGGTTGAGGAGGCGTTACGCGATCTGATCCAGTACCGGCTCTACCAGGACCTGAAGCGCGGCTGGAGGCTCAATGCGCCAAACCTGGAGCAGGTAGGACTGCTGGATATCCAATATGACGGACTTCACGAATTTGCGAGCGACCACGGGTATTGGGACGAGAGTCATGATGCTTTGCGGAAAGCCGATCCGGAGGAGCGTTACAGGATAAGTCGGGTGCTATTGGATCACATGCGCCGCAGCCTGGCGATTAACGCAAAGGCGCTCGATGTGGATTTCCATGACACCCTGCGACAGCGTAGCGAGCAGAACCTCGCTGGCATGTGGGCACTGAACCCACGGGAGATTCTGGAACGGGCGGCCGTGGTCCTACCGAGGAAGCGGGAAGAGCGTGATTCCAGGGAGTGGGTCCACATCTCAGGCATGAGTGGTTTCGGGCGCTTCCTGAGGCGGGACGGTACGCTCTTCTCCCTATCGACCAAACCAAGCGTTACGGAAACCGAAGAGATCATCCAAAGCCTCCTGAAGACTTTGCAGCGAGGAGACTTCGTTCATGAAGGCTTGAGTGAAAAGGCGGGGAAAGGGGTCCCTGGCTATCAGTTGAATGCCTCAATTCTTCGTTGGACGGCAGGAAATGGCGAGCAGTACCACGACCCGCTGATAGTCGTCCGGCCGCCTGAGGACGAGTCGAATGCTAACGAGTTTTTCCAGCGCTTCTATCGGGAAGTTGCCGCAAACCTCTCTGGAATCCGCGCCGCTGAACACACTGCGCAAGTGTCAGTAGACGAAAGGCAGGACCGGGAGAAGGAGTTCCGGTCAGGGGAGTTGCCGGTGCTCTACTGCTCGCCCACCATGGAGTTGGGCGTCGACATCAAGTCGTTGAACGTGGTCAACATGCGCAACGTCCCGCCTACTCCGGCAAATTACGCGCAACGCAGTGGGCGTGCTGGACGCAGTGGTCAGCCTGCGCTTGTGTTCACCTACAGCACTGCCTCGAATTCGCACGATCAGTACTTCTTCAAGCGGCCCGAGAAGATGGTGGCTGGAGTTGTCGAGGCGCCAAGGATTGATCTCGCCAATGAGGAGCTGGTCCGCGCGCATGTGCACTCGATCTGGTTGGGGGAGACCGGCGTGGATCTGGAGGACAGTCTCGCCAAGATCATCGACCTCAATAAGCCAAAGCTTCCTTTGAAGCCGAGTGTCGCCGAGCAAATCGCTTCACCGCACGCCATCAATCGAGCCGCCCAACGTTCTCAACGAGTGCTGGAGAGTATCCGGGAGCATCTTGAGCTGGCCGAGTGGTACCACGACGAGTGGCTCAACGAGACGGTCAAGGGCGCTGGAGCCCGCCTTGATCACGCGGCAAACCGTTGGCGCGAACTCTACCTGGCGGCCGTGTCGCAAATGGAGCGACAGCACAAGATCCAGATGGATCCGAGCACCACTCCGGGCCGGCGGGCACAGGCCGAACGCCTATACCGGGAAGCCAGGATGCAGCGGGACCTCCTCACCCAAAGCGACGGTGCAAAAGGGACCGACTTCTTCAGCTACCGGTACTTTGCAAGCGAGGGGTTCCTTCCGGGGTACTCGTTCCCGAGATTGCCTCTCTCTGCCTATATTCCCGGTCAACGGCGCAAGTGGGACGACCACGAGTATGTGTCAAGGCCCCGCTTCCTGGCGGTGAGTGAATTCGGGCCCAACTCCGTCATCTATCACAATGGCGCAAAGTATATGGTCAACGCAGTCATCCTGACAGCCGATCCTGAGGGGAAGGAGGGTGTGACCAGCAGCGCCGCGAAACGGTGCGAGAACTGCGGTTACCTGCACCCGATTACGGGGGACGCCAACCAGGAGAAGTGCGAGCGGTGCGATGCGCAGCTTCCTCACGAGTTGAAGTCCCTCCTGCGCATGCAGAACGTCCGTACGAAGCGGGTCGAGCGGATTTCGAGTGACGAGGAGGAGCGGCAGCGACTGGGCTACGAGCTGATCACCTCGTATCGCTTTGCGGAAGAGCGGGGCAGGACGTTAGTACGAAGGGGAACCGTGAAAGTAAACGGCGAGGAGGTCGCCCAACTGGAGTACGGTCCTGCCGCAACTCTCTGGAGGATCAACCTGGGCTGGCGCAAGCGCGAGAACAAGAACGATCTAGGCTTCGCACTGGACACAGAGCGTGGTTACTGGGCAACCGACAAGGCCTATCGCGAGCAGGAGGCGCATCTCCAGGAGGATGACGATCCTCTTTCCAAGAGCATCGAGAAGGTTATTCCGTTCGTAGAGGACCGCCGCAACTCGCTCGTATGGCGGCCCCTGCAGCAGCTGGATGAGGTTCAGCTCGTTTCCCTGCAGGCTGCCCTAAAGCGTGCAATACAGGTCGAGTATCAGTTGGAAGACATGGAGTTGGCTGCCGAGCCTTTACCCAACGAGCGCGATCGTCGAGCAATCCTGTTCTACGAGGCTGCAGAGGGCGGTGCGGGCGTACTGGAAAGCCTTGCACAAGACTCCGCTGCAGTTTCGAGGGTGGCGCGTCGAGCACTCGAAATCACCCACTTTGATCCCGATAGCGGCGACGACCTGGGAATGGCTCCCAGCTCCCAGGAGCGCTGCGAGGCAGCCTGCTACGACTGCCTGATGAGCTATGGCAACCAGCGAGACCACCTGGTTCTGGACCGATTCGAGGTCCGTCCGTTGCTCCAGGCGTTGGCAAATTCTGTTACAGAGGTATCTCCAGGGGGAATAAGCCGCAGGGAACATTTGGACAGTCTCGCCAAGCGTTGCGACAGCGACCTTGAGCGAAAGTTTCTCGAGTTCCTGGAGGAAAACAAATTGCGCCTCCCTGATGAAGCGCAACGGACTCTAGGCTTCGACGGCCTCATGACACGCGCCGACTTCTACTACCGGAATCCGCACGCAGCGGTCTACATCGATGGTCCTCATCACGATTACTCAGATCGCCAGGAAGCCGATGGCGAACTGAGGCGCAAGCTCGGTGAGCTGGGCGTTTCGGTAGTTCGTTTCCGTTACAACGACGACTGGAATGCGATCGTCGAGGAGTATCGCCATCTGTTCAGAGGTGAGGCATGAGTTTTCCGACCGGAGCGCTGGTCCACGCCCGTGGGCGCGACTGGATCGTTCAGCCAGGTTCCAGCGACGAGTTCCTGCTGCTGAGGCCGCTGGGTGGTCGCGACGAAGAGCTTACCGGTGTTGCCCTTGGGCTGGAACAAGTGCAGGAGGCCACCTACTCGCTACCGGGACTCGAAGATCTGGGGGACGCGCGCTCTGCCGGATTGCTGAGGGATGCCGCTCGCCTGTCGTTCCGCTCGGCCGCGGGTCCTTTTCGCTCATTCGGAAGGATCGCGTTCCAGCCAAGACCGTATCAATTGGTTCCACTTCTGATGGCGCTGCGGCTCGACCCGGTGCGCCTGCTTATTGCCGATGACGTCGGTATCGGGAAGACCGTCGAAGCCTGCCTGATCGCCCGTGAACTTTATGACCGCGGCGAGGTACAGCGTTTCTCGGTCTTGTGCCCGCCCCACCTTGCCGAGCAGTGGCAGGCAGAGCTGCGCGACAAGTTCCATCTCGACCCTGTCCTCGTGTTGCCGGGGACAGCGTCGCGCCTGGACCGGACACTGGGCCACGACGAATCGATATTTGACCGGTATCCCTTCACGATAGTTTCTACCGATTTCATCAAGAGCGACCGCAGGCGCAGCGACTTCCTCCGCTCGGCCCCCGAACTGGTCCTCGTCGACGAGGCGCACACCTCTGCCGACAGCGGCGACGGCCGGGGCGGCCGCCATCAGCGGCACGAACTGCTGAAGGGGATTGCGTCCAACCCGGAAAGGCACCTGGTGCTCGTTACGGCGACACCGCACTCCGGGAAGGAGCAGGCCTTCCGCTCACTGCTGACGCTGCTGGACTCCTCGTTTGCGGATTTGCCCGAGGACCTGTCGGGCCCCAAGAGCGAAGGCGCCCGTCGCACGCTGGCCCGTCACTTTGTGCAAAGGAAGCGCGGGGATATCAAGCGATACATGGGCGCCAGCACGTTCTTTCCGGAGCGCGAAGACTCCGATGTTCCCTATCAGCTCCATCCCGAAGCGAAGGCGCTTTTTGACAAGGTACTCCGCTTCGCCCGCGAGGAGCTCGAAACCGGCGATGCGGGCCACCGTCAACGGGTGCGCTGGTGGGCCGTACTGGGCCTGCTCCGTGCACTGGCCAGCTCCCCGGCCGCGGCAGCAGCTACCCTGCGCAATCGCGCTGCGCCTGCCAACGCGACCTCTGTGGAGGAGGCCGACGAAATCGGGCGCCGCTCCGTGCTCGACCAGATGGAAGAAGATGCGCAGGAAGGGGTAGACGTTACCCCGGGCAGTCAGCTTGACGGTGAGCAGGCGGCCAGCGCGTCGCGGCGCCGCCTGCTCGCTTTCGCCGAAGAGGCAGAGAACCTCGTTGGCGACAAGGACCGCAAACTTGCAACGTTGCAAGCCCTCCTGGAGGAACAGCTGGCTGCCGGCCATTCACCGATCGTGTTTTGCCGTTTCATCCATACGGCCGATTACGTATCCCAACAGCTTCGGGTGCGTCTTGGCAAATCGGTGGAAGTAGCTGCCGTTACCGGAAGCCTGCCGCCGGAGGAACGTGAACGCCGCGTACTGGAGCTGGGCGAGCACGAGAAGCGTGTTCTGGTCGCCACCGACTGCCTTAGCGAAGGCATCAACCTGCAGCAGAGCTTCGACAGCGTGATCCACTACGACCTCTCCTGGAACCCCACCCGCCACGAGCAGCGTGAAGGACGCGTGGACCGTTACGGCCAGCCCCGACCCAAGGTGCTTGTACGTACCCTCTACGGCACAGACAACCAGATCGACGGCATCGTATTGGACGTACTCCTCCGCAAGCACAAGACGATTCGCAGCAGCCTGGGAATCAGCATTCCGGTGCCGACGGATTCGGACGAGGTAATCGAAGCAATCTTCGAGGGCCTTCTTCTGCGCGGTCTCGACCGGGGCAAAGCCCAACAGGGAGCGCTCTTCGAGGACCTGGACAGTTACCTGCAGCCCCGAACAGCCGATTTCTCGCAACGGTGGGAAGCACTGGCGCAGCGCGAGAAGAGGTCGCGCACCATGTTTGCTCAGGAAAGCATCAAGGTCGAGGAGGTAGCCCAGGAGTTGGAGGCTGCACAGGACGCCACCGGGGGGAGCGAGGTGGTCGCGGCGTTCGTGAAGGAAGCCTCCCGCGCACATGAAGCGGTCGTCACCGAGAAACGCAGCGGGGCGGTCGAGATCGATTTCGGGTACGCACCCCAGGCACTACTCGATAACCTGGCCGCTGATAAGTTTAAAGTTCGTTTTGAACCACCCACGGGCGATGGGGAAATACTGGCCACCCGTACGCATCCCCTGGTTGAAGCCCTGGCAAGCCACGTACTCGATAGCGCCCTGGACCCGCTGCTGGAAGGCGCTGCCAGTCGAGCCGGAGTGGTCCGGACCGAGGCCGTCAAGTCCCGGACGGTTCTGGTACTCGTTCGCTTCCGCTACCACGTCACGACGCGTAGGGGCGAAGAGAGCTGGCAAACGCTGGCAGAGGAGAGCATTCCTTTCGCCTTCACCGGCGAGCCTCAGGCTCCGAACTGGCTTGACCCTGAAGAAGCCGAACTGCTGCTGCAGGCCAGGCCTTCTGACAACATTCCGATTCCCCAGCAGAAGGAGTTCCTGAGCATGGCCCTCGAGGACGTCCGGGGGCTTCAGGGGTACATCGAAGATGCCGCCCGCACGAACGCAGCGCGCTTGCTGGACGCCCATAGGCGCGTGCGCACTTCCGCTCAGGCCAAGGGGTTGCGCTACAGCGTCGAGCCGCTGCTCCCGGCCGATGTTCTGGGCGTGTACGTCTATCTCCCTGACCTTCGGGGGCTCCTCTGATGCGCGAAGGGACCACCTACCGCTCTGAGGGTGCCCTGCTTCCTGCCGACCTGCTTCAGCGGATCCAGGCAGGCGATCCCTCGTTGCCGGCGTTGACGCCCCAGGCGTATCACCTTCCCGGCAGCATGCGCCTGAATGAGGCGGCGAGCCGGGCGTGGAACGCGCTACTCGGTGCCTGGAAGAGTTTCAGGGATGCCGCAGATAACCTGCCAGAGGGCGAGCTGGGCACCAGCATCACCCGCGAGCGCTGGCTCTTGCCACTCTTCCAGGAGCTGAATTACGGCCGCCTGCTCCCACGAAACGCGGCTGAAATCGACGGTAAAAGTTACGCAATATCGCACGGCTACGGACACGCTCCAATCCATCTGGTCGGATTCCGCGTGGACCTCGACCGGCGTACCCGTGGTGTTGCCGGCGCTGCACACGGGAGCCCACACTCGCTGCTCCAGGAGTACCTGAACCGCACTGAAGACACGTTGTGGGGGATCGTCAGCAACGGCCTCAAAATCCGGGTTTTGCGCGACAACTTGCGACTGACCCGGCCCGCCTACCTCGAGTTCGACCTCCAGGCGATGATGGAGGGGGAACAGTACAGCGATTTCGTACTCCTCTACCTCGTCCTGCATCAAAGCCGCCTCGAAGCGCAAGAGCCTGAGCAAACGGTTCTTGAACAGTGGATGTTGGAGGCCCAGGCCTCAGGTGCGCGGGTTCTCGACGGGCTCAGTGACGGGGTACGACGGGCAATCTCCTCTTTCGGCAAGGGCTTCCTGGCCTACCCGGGAAACAACGAACTGCGGGAAAAGCTACGCTCCGGTGAACTTTCGCCCGACGATTTCTACCGCCAACTGTTGCGGCTCGTCTATCGCCTGCTCTTCATGTTCGTGGCCGAGGACCGGGATCTCCTCCACCCTCCCGAAGCAACTGAAGAGGCCCGCGAGCGCTACAGCTACTACTCGACTCGACGATTGAGGGACCTGAGCGGGTCGATGAGGGGCGGCCGTCACCCTGACCTGTTCGAGTCGCTGAAGGTAGTGATGCGGGCGCTAGGGGGCGATGGAGCGCCTGGTCTTGGCCTTCCTGCTCTAGGCAGCTTTCTCTTCAGCGAACGGGCAACCCCGGTCCTGATGAAATCGAGCCTCTCGAATGGTTACCTGCTGCAGGCCGTCCGGGCCCTGGCCTGGGCGCAGGTTGACGGAGTCAGGCGATCCGTCGACTACAAGAACCTCGGGACGGAGGAGCTTGGCAGCGTCTATGAGGGACTTCTTGAGCTCCACCCGCAAGTCGATACGCATGCGCCCGACTTCGAGCTGGCGAGCGCGGCAGGCAACGACCGAAAGACTACGGGCTCCTACTACACGCCGGCCAGCCTCATCAACCTGCTGCTGGACAGTGCCCTTGATCCAGTAATCGACGAGGCGGTACGCGGCAAGGATATCCAGCAGGCAGAGCAATCACTCCTCAACCTCAAGATCGTCGACCCCGCCTGCGGAAGCGGCCACTTCCTGATAGCGGCCGCCCAACGACTGGCGAAACGGCTGGCATCTGTAAGAACCGGCGATGACGAGCCCGCCCCAGACCAGGTTCGGAGTGCCCTCCGCGACGTCGTCAGCAACTGCATCTACGGGGTGGACGTTAACGAAATGGCGGCCGAGCTCTGCAAGGTTTCCCTGTGGCTGGAGGCGCTTGATCCCGGCAGACCCTTGACCTTTCTCGAACACCGGATTCGGGTCGGCAACAGCCTCATCGGTACGACACCGCAGCTCCTGGAAGGCGGCATTCCCGATGACGCATTCAAGCCAATCGAGGGGGACGACAAGAAGTTCGCGACCGCTGTGCGAAAGAAGAACCGGGAAGAGCGGAGCGGACAGGCTGCTGGCCTCTTTGATCAGGGCGCGCCTGGCGCAGGCTCTTTCTTCTCAGACGCATTTGCCGAGCTCAACGCGCTGCCTACGGACGATATGGAGCAGCTCCGCGAGAAGGAGCGTCGTTTCCAGGCGTTGCAGGAGGACGCGCAGTTGCGGGCAAGGATGCTGGCAGCAGACGCCTGGTGTGCGGCTTTCGTGTGGCCCATTCAGAGGGATGAGCCGGAACCGTTAACAACCGGAGTGTTGCGGCGACTTCAGGACACTGGCGAACTGGGGGATAGCCGAAGAGACAAGGTCGAGGAACTGGCAGAGCAGTACAACTTCTTCCACTGGCACCTTGCATTCCCCGAGGTCTTTGGGGGTGAGCGGGACGGCTTCGATGTCGTTCTCGGTAATCCCCCGTGGGAGCGCGTGAAGTTGCAGGAGAAGGAGTGGTTTGCCGTCCGCGACCCTGCCATTGCGACCGCACGCAATGCCAGTGAGCGCACGAAGCTGATCAGGAAACTGGCAGAGGATGACCCCGGCTTGTTCAATGCTTTCCTCAAGGACCGGCGACGTGCCGAAGGTGAGAGCCACTTCGCCAGAAACTCCGGCCGCTATCCGCTCACCGGCAGGGGAGACGTCAACACCTACCCTTTGTTCGCTGAGCTGGGGCGCACCCTGATCGGTAGTCGCGGCAGAGTTGGAAATATCCTGCCTTCGGGAATCGCGACCGACGACACTACGAAGTTTTTCTTCCAGGACCTGGTGGAGAGACGGTCGTTAGTGAGCTTGCTCGATTTCGAGAATCGACTCAAGATATTCCCAGGCATCGACAGCCGCATCAAGTTCTGCCTCCTCACCCTGACCGGCGCTGACCGGCCGGCAAACGAGGCAGAGTTCGTCTTCTTTGCTCTAAACCCTTCCGATGTGCGTGACTCGGAGAAGCGGTTTACTCTCACGCCCGAGGAGATAGAACATCTTAACCCCAATACCAAGACCTGTCCCGTATTCCGTTCAAGACGAGATGCAGAGATAACGAAGGCCATCTATCGCCGCGTTCCTGTGCTGGTAAACGAGCTGACGGGCGAGAACCCTTGGGGTATCAGGTTCTCAACGATGTTTCACATGTCGAACGACTCGGGCCTGTTTCACGTTCGTGAGCAGCTCGAGGCTCAGGGGTATGAGTTGCAGGGGAACCGTTTCGTGAAGGGCGAGCAGGTGTACCTTCCGCTCTACGAGGCCAAGATGATGCACCAGTTCGATCACCGCTTTGCTACCTACACCGAGGCGGGGGACACGCGAAACGTAACCAGTGAGGAGAAGGCCGACCCGAGCTACGCGCCGTTGCCGCGGTATTGGGTAGCGGAGGGAGAGGTGCGGGAGCGGCTCGTCAAGAGAAGGCGTAATGGAGAGATTGAGTGGGAGTGGGACAGGGAGTGGCTATTAGGCTTCCGAAACATTGCGCGCAGTACTGACGAGCGTACCGCGATCTTCTCCGTCCTTCCGGTATTGGCCGTTGGGCATAGCGCCCCACTCATTTTTTCTTCTGTTGAAGAGGCAGCGGTCTTGCTGAGCTCGAACACATCGACTTTCGTCTTTGACTACGTGGTCAGGCAAAAGTTGGGGGGTACCAATATGACCTTCGGCTATGTGCAGCAATTCCCCTTCTTGTCCCCGAACGCTTACTCCAACGCGGACGTTGCTTTTGCAGTTCGCAGAGGAATCGAGCTCTTCTACACCTCGTGGAGTATCCAAGCAATGGCAGAGGATTTTGATTTCTGTCATGCCCCCTTTCTTTGGAACGAGGACCGCCGCTTCTGGCTCCGAGCGGAACTCGACGCCCTCTACTTCCACCTCTATGGCATAGATCGTGACGACG
>CALKAI010000087.1 GCA_937983275.1 uncultured Trueperaceae bacterium
CGGAACTCCCGCTCCTGCTGCCCCTTGAAACTCGCGTGATAGGGGCTGCCGGTGCGCATGAGGCCGGGGGTGACGGTGGTGACTGTGATGCCGTCGCGGGCGAGCTCGGCCCGGAGGCCCGTTGAGAAGCCGACCATTGCGAATTTGGCGGCGCTGTAGGGGAGCAGGTGGGGAACTGCGAAGTGGCCGCCGATCGAGGTGATGTTGACGATGCGCGCGCCGGGCGAGCGACGCAGGTGCGGCAAAGCGGCCAGCGTCGCGTGCAGCGAGGTGTAGAAGTTGCTGTCCATCTGCTCGCGGAAGTCCTCGAGGCGCAGGTGTTTGAGGGGCGCAACGGTGATGGTGCCGGCCAGGTTTACCAGCACATCGATGCCGCCCAGCTCGGTGGCGAGTTCGTCGATCGCCGTTTCGGTTGCCTCGGCATCGCGCAGGTCTACCGCCCGGGTCAGCACCGCCACCCTGTCGCCGCCGGCCTTAGCCACCTCCCTGGCAGCCGCTCCCAGCTTGTTTGCGTACGGCGCGAGCCACCAGCGCGGCGCCACCCGCGGCGAGCGCAACGCCTCCCAGAAACGATCCGAGCCTGCTCACATCCTCATGCTGTGGAGCCGCCACCAGGATTGCCGTAGCTCCACCTACAGGGGGACGACGCCAGCAGGAGGCAGAGAAGTCATATCCTTGACCCCATGACCCCCGCCCTCCACGTCCAATACGCCGGCAATCCCGAAGGTCCCACCCTGCTTCTCCTGCATGGCGGTGGCGTAGCGGGCTGGATGTGGCGCGGACAGCTCGACGCCTTCAGCGGCTACCGGCTGGTGATACCGGACCTCCCAGGGCATGGCGGCAGTCTGGGTACGCCGTTCACAACGATCGAAGACGCGGCCAAACGGGTGTGCCAGTTGCTCGATGGCGCTCACGACACGACCCTGGTGGGCTTCTCGCTGGGCGCCCAGATCGCCGTGCAGATCCTCGCCCAAGAACCCGGGCTGGTCTCGCGCGCGATGGTGGTGAGCGCCTCGACGGAGCCAGTGGCGTACTTTCCGTTGTTGGCGCCAGTGTTGCGGGCTTCTGTGCCCCTGACGAGGCTGCGCTCCTTCGCCCGGGCCCAGGCACGGGCGTCGTTCATCCCCGACGAGCTGTTCGGGGAGTATTTCGAGACATCACGCAGCCTCGATGCCGGCAGCTTCATGGCGATGATGCGGGCGAACCAGACCTTCCGGATTCCTGACGGCTGGAGCGAGAACCGCGTACCTACGCTGGTGGTCGCCGGCGAGAAGGAGTTGCCCTCGATGCGTCGGTCTGCTGCGGCGCTGGCGCAGGCTGCACCCGGCGCGAAGCTGCAAATCCTGCCCGGGATCGGGCACGGGCTGCCTCTTCAGGATCCGGGGCTCTTCAATGAAATACTTGCCGATTGGCTGGGAACGCAGAAGTCTCAGGCGGACGCTCGATAGCGGCCGTGCAATACGGCCCTCTATTGGCGCAGCTTTTCCTCTGCGCGAGGGCGTCGAGACAATAGAACCTGGCAATACTGGCGGGAAGAACATGCTGACAGCGGGCTGATGTATCTTCGCAGGGTGAACGAAGGCAAAACGCTACCCGAACTCACGGCGCAGGTCGCCCGTTTCGCGGAGGAACGCGGCTGGGATGACGCCAACCCCAACCAGCTCCTGGTCGCCCTGCTCGGCGAATTGGGCGAGCTGAGCGAGCACTACCAGTGGCAGGATGCAGTACCCGACTGGGACGAGGAGAAGCGGCGCGAGGTCGGTTACGAGTTCGTCGACGTCCTCTTCTACCTGCTGCGCCTCGCCCACGCGTCGGGGATCGACGTAGGGCACTACTTCGAGGAGAAGCTGCCCAAGCTCGAGGAGAAGTACCCGGCGAACGCCTCGGCCGCGCAGCACAAGCGCAACAAGGAGGAGTACCGCCGCACCGGCAGGAACCGGCTCTACGAGTAGCCGGTACCCGGCCGAGAACTCCAGGCGGTCCAACCCATGTCCACTCCCACCAATGACATCACATTCCGACAGGCCCAGCGCAGCGACCTAGCCCGGATCGTCGAACTGCTGGCCAACGATGAGCTGGGCCGGCAGCGCGAGGACTCGGGAGCTCCACTGTCGGAGAGCTACTTCGCGGCGTTCGAGGCGATTGATGCCGACCCGAACAACGAGTTGACCATCGCCTGCAAAGGTGAGCAGGTGATTGGCGTCATGCAGCTCACCTTCATCCCGAACATCACCTATCGGGGAAGCTGGCGCTGCCTTATTGAGGGCGTGCGGGTGGACGAGGCCGTTCGGGGTCGTGGCTTGGGCCGCGAGTTGATCAACTATGGGATCGGGCGGGCGAGGGAGCGGGGTTGCCGCCTCGTTCAGTTGACTACGGACAAGGCGAGGCCCGGCGCCATCGCTTTCTACGAAAGCCTCGGCTTCCGGGCCACGCATGAGGGTATGAAGCTAGACGTGAATAACGACTGAAGCGGGTTCGCGCTGTCGTCGCGCGATGAGCGTCACCCACTCGGGCCCCACCTCGAAGCCCAACTTCTGGTTGATGTGCTTGATGGCGGGGTTGCCGGCAGCTCCGCCGGTGCC
>CALKAI010000088.1 GCA_937983275.1 uncultured Trueperaceae bacterium
GTATCGTTGGCACCGCCGCCGTCGCCCAGGCCAAGCAGCAGGTAACCATCGTGGCCAAAGCTCAGCTGGCCGCCGTTGTGGTTCATTTGCGGCTGGTCGATCTCGAGGATGATCGTCTCGCTCTCGGGATCGGCGGCCGTGCCCTCCTCGTTAACCTCGAAGGAGGAGAGGATGGCGGTGTGGTTCCAGTCCTGGGGCGCGCTTTCCCGCAGGGGAGCGCTGTAGTAGACGAAGATGCGGTTGTCCTCGGGGAAGTCGGGGTGGAAGTCGAAGCCGAGCAGGCCGCGCTCGTCGTACTGCTCGTTCAGCTCCACCATCCGGTCGGCGATGTCGAGGAACGGCTCCTCGGTCATCTCGCCGTTCTGCGAGTAGATGTAGATCTGGCCAACACGGTCAACGATGAAGAGCCGGTCGTCACCGTCCGGCGCCGCGAGCGTAACCGGCGAAACCAGACCATCCGCAACCAGCTCCAGCGTGAAGCCGTTCAGGTCAACCCCTTCGCTCGCCGCCTGCTCCGCATCGTCCTGAGCGCAAGCTGCGGCGGCAATTGTCAGGGCCGCCCCCAAGAGTAAGGCTCGGAAGTGTTTCACACTCGTCCTCTCCTTCTGTACAACCGACCCCATATTGGGTCCTGATGGGTCGGGACATGAAAATTGGGCCTACCCGAATAGTGGCAGGCCCAACCTGGGGTTTTGAGTGCGCCAGCACACAATGTGAGTGGCCGCGCGCGCCCTGACTCGGTTTCTATTAAGCCGCTACGGTTTCCTTCTGCTTCGCCGCAACCAGCGCGTCGGTCCACCACTCGAGTTCGTCGAACATGGTGGTGAGGCCCTCCTGCAGGTACTCGAGATCGTTCAGGTCGAGTTCGCCCTGCATGAGGCCGAAGAAGTCGGCACCCTGGATGTGAACGCCGTTGCGCATGGGCGCCATCTGGGTCTCGATGTTGATGAGGCGCAGCTGCTCGATGGCGCGCGAGCCACCGACAGAGCCGTAACCCACGTAGGCGGCCGGCTTACGGTTCCACTCGTTGTAGGCGAAGTCGATCGCGTTCTTCAGCGGTGCCGGTACGCCGCGGTTGTACTCGGCGGTAACGAAGATGAAACCGTCAAGCTGGTCCAGCTTCGCCTGCCAGCGCTTGCCGGCCTCATTCTGGGTGGGAACCCAGGCGTTTGACGCCATCTCGTTGAAGAAGGGCAGGTCATAATCGCGGAGGTCAACGATTTCGTACTGGTGCTTGCTGCCCCGCTTCTGGGCCGCTTCGAGGACCCAGTTCGCAACCTTGTCGCCCAGGCGGGCATCTCTCGTCGTACTGATGATAATTCCTATCTTAGCCACGCTCACCTTTTTAGCAGAAGGCGCTTACCTTTTGTAACCCGCGATGATACTTTAGGCCTTCACTGAATGTGCTAAGGGGCATGCAGACCTGCGGGCCCCCCTAGAGTAGTGATGTGATCAAGGCCCTCATTTTCGACTTTGACGGAACCATTCTCGACACCGAAACCGCCGAGTTCAGACGCTGGCAGGAGCTTTATGCAACACACGGCCTCGAATTGAGCCTGAGCGAATGGCAGCAGGGTATCGGTACGTGGGGCAGTTACGACCCCTGGGCGGGCCTGCCCGAGAGTGTGCGCGGGCGGCGCAGCGAAGTCAACAGCCGGTTGCGTGAGCAGATTCTCGCCGACATAAGGGAGATGGACGTGCGGCCGGGGGTGCGCGCCGTTATCGAGGAGGCCCACGGCCGTGGCCTCGCCCTGGCAATCGCCACCAGCAGTGACCGCGCCTGGGTCGAGGAGTGGCTCGCCAGGCACGATCTCGCCCGCTTCTTCCCGGTCCTGTCCACCCAGGATGACGTGGCACGTGTGAAGCCAGACCCCGAGGTCTACCTGAAGGCGCTCACAGGCCTGGGGGTTCAGGCCCATGAGGCGCTGGCCATCGAAGATTCGTTGAACGGTGCAACGGCCGCGATGGCGGCGGGCATACCAGTCGTTGTCGTGCCGAACGACGTCACGGCCTCGCAGCCGTTCCCGGCCGAGCTTCTCCGCCTGGAGGGGTTTGGCGAGGGCCTGGAGGGCCTGCTGGCTGCCGTCACCCGACGGTAGGAGCGTGGCGCCTGCGCGAATCGTCTGGCGCTTGCGGCATAACCTGTAGCCGTGGCGGCGGCAAACGGGAGCAGGCTCGCAAATCTGCGGTTTCTGGTGGGGCTTGCACGGGCCGCCGGCGGTGCGCTCATCTTCTCCCTGCCCCTGCTGATGACCATGGAGCTGTGGTGGCTGGGCTTCTACATGGGCCGCCTGCAGCTCGCGCTCCTCACCCTGGTGACCTTCCCGCTTCTCGTCCTGCTCTCCCACTACGTAGGCTTCGAACGCACCTTCGACTGGCGCGAGGATGTGGTGGATGCTCTCGCCGCCTACGCTGTCGCGGTGATCATGGCCGTGGTGCTGCATCCGCTGCTGGTCATCGCGGCACCTGGCGACTCATTCTCCGAGATCATCGGCAAGATTGCACTGCAGGCAGTGCCCGGGGCCATCGGGGCGCTGCTCGCCTTGAGCCAGCTGGGGCAGGCGCAGGAGGAGGATGGCAGTCGCCGCCGGCACTGGCAGGAGGAACCCAGCTATCCGCGTGAGCTCTTCCTGATGCTCCTGGGGGCGTTGTTCCTGTCGCTGAACCTCGCCCCCACCGAGGAGATGGTGCTCATAGGGCACCGGATGCCGCCCCTCTACAGCCTGCTCCTCGTGGTGCTCTCCCTCCTGCTGATGCACGCGTTCGTCTACTCCGTGGAGTTTCGCGGTCAACACGACCCGGGCAACGGGCACCCGGGGCACGCGAGGCTGTTCCTGCACTACACGGTGGCCGGGTACGGCATCGTGCTGCTCACCTCCCTGTTCATCCTCTGGACCTTCGGCCGTTTTGAAGGGATAGGCATGCTGGACGTCGTCGCGATCACCGTGGTGCTCGCCTTTCCCGCGTCGATCGGCGCTGCAGCCGCGCGCCTCATACTCTGATGGCCGGGCAGCGCGGAACCGGGCATGGCTCGCCCTGGGCCCAGTCGGCAACCGAATGGATTGCAGCCGGGGTGGGTCTCGCCGCCCTGCTGGTGATCACCGGCACCCTGCTGTTCGAGGTCATCACCGGGAACGGCCACCCTCCCCGGATCAGCGCGCAGGCGGGAGAGATAACGACTCAGGACGGCGTCTTTCACATCCCGGTCGAGCTCACCAATCACGGCAGCCGCACCGGGGCGGGCGTCCTGGTGGTGGGCGAACTACGCGACGGGGAGGGAGAGGTAGTCGAGGAGGCAGAGTTCGAACTCGACTTCCTGCCCCCCAGGTCGACCCGCCGGGGCGGCCTCTACTTTGACCTCGACCCGCACGACTTCGAATTGTCGATAAGCCCGCGCGGCTACCACTACCCCTGAATCCGGCAGGAGCCACTTTGTAAGAGACTAGACGGTAGAGGCGGGAAGAATACGCGTATACGTTGGTGTACCCGGACCCGGTGTTGACTTGCACGCGGGGTCAGGGGAAAGGGGGGCAACGTGGCTGATCGACGTACACCCGAAAACAGCAACCCGGAGAGGGACGCGACAGAACGCCCCATCACCGGAAGTGGCCCGGTAGCAGGTGAACCCGTAGCCGGCGAGCGCGTGGCGGGCGACTCCACAGTGGAGGAACCGAGGAACGCGCGGGTTTACGACCGGCCGGAGAAGGCCGGTCGGGGCACGAACTGGGCGCTTATCCTCATCGTGCTGATAGCGATCGTGATCCTCCTCTTCTGGATCTTCTGACGGCGTGACCGATCCCGAAACGAACGAGGGGACCGGACTGCCGGACGACGACGGCGGGACGCGGGCCAAGGAACCCACGGCGCAGGAGCGGATCCCGCTCGCCCAGGAGGAGGCGACCGTCGATGTGGTGCGTCGCCACACCGGCAGCGTGAGGGTGCGCACGGAGGGCTACAGCTGGACCGAGCAGCTGGAGGCCAGCCTGACCTCCTCGCAGGTTGAGGTCGAGCGCGTCCCGGTGGGCCGCGAGGTCGATGAGCCGCAGCAGGTGCGTGAGGAGGGCGACGTCCTCATCGTTCCCGTGCATGAGGAGGTGCTGGTCGTCAGGAAGCAACTCGTGCTGAAGGAGGAGCTGCACCTGCGCCGCACGGAGGAAGTGCGCACGGAGAGCGTTGACGTCGAGTTGCGTGGTCAGAAGGCGGTCATCGAACGGGAGGAGACCGGCGAGGAGTAGGGACCGGTGGGCTTCTCTGCCTGACCCGTTGCCCCGCTGCGCAATTCCGGTTCCGCTTACAGGAACGCTTCTCCCGACTGTGCAGAGTGACATCCGGGGGTAATCAATGGCGAAAACAGTTGTTGCACTTTATGACTCGTTGAGCGATGCGCGGGAAGCGATCAGGGATCTTGTCGACTACGGAATCGCCCGGGACGACATTAGCCTGGTCGCCCACGCCAGCCACGAAGAGATACGTAACCAGTTCGATGAATCGGGCCGCTACCTGGGGGACGACACGGTAGAGGTTGATGAAGGCAACCAGGCTGGCGAAGGAGCAGCCACCGGGGCCGGGATAGGCGCGGTGGTGGGAGGCGTCGGCGGTCTCCTGGTGGGCCTTGGCCTGCTGACCGTGCCCGGCGTCGGTCCGGCCCTGGCCGCCGGTCCGCTGGCCTCCACGCTGGTGGGGGCAGGCGTCGGTGGTGCCGCGGGCGGCCTCCTTGGCGCCCTCATCGGCGCAGGGATCCCTGAGGAGGAAGCGGACGTCCTGGCCGAGGGCGTACGCCGCGGCGGCACGCTCGTGATGCTGACGGCCCAGGACAACGTGGCCGAGGAGGCCTCTGCCATTCTCGACCGGCACGGCGCGATAGATATCGACCAGCGCGTGACCCAGTGGCGCGAGGGCGGCTGGGACCGTCACGAGCCGGAACGGGAGCCGCTCACTACCGCCCAGGTAGAGGAGGAGCGGGAGCGCACCGTCATCCCCATCGTTGAGGAGGACGTCGAGATCGGAAAGCGGCAGGTCGAGAGGGGCGGCGTGCGCGTCCGCACCTTCACCAGCGAGGAGCCTGTCGAGCGGAACGTGAACCTCCATGACGAAACGGTTCACGTCCACCGGGAGCCCGCCAACCGTCCCGCTTCCGACGCGGACTTCCAGGACCGTTCGGTGGAGATGCACGAGTACACCGAGGAGCCGGTGGTCAGGAAGAGCGCCCGCGTGGTCGAGGAGGTCGTCCTCGACAAGGATGCCCGTGACCACACAGAGACGGTGCGTGACACGGTGCGCCACACCGAGGTCGACGTGGAGGGGCTGGACGACGACTTCTCCCGCTACGAGCAGACCTTCCGCGGTCACTTCCGCGACTCGGACCTCTC
>CALKAI010000089.1 GCA_937983275.1 uncultured Trueperaceae bacterium
CAGTATGTCCGACGATCACGGCTCGGGCGTTGCAGCGGGACTCGCGAGAGCGACGAGGAGCGCGCCATGGCCCACTTCGTAGCCGGCGCCATGGCCGTCGTCGCAGGCCGCTACGAGGACGCCCGGGTGAACGCCCAGGCGACGGTGGGGCCAGGCGCACCTGCTCCATTACAACTGGCGGCTGGCGGCGGTAGAGGGCCGGGCGCTGGAGGAGGTCGCTCTCCTCGAGGAGAGCGTCGACCTCTTCCGCGCCAACGGCGACAAGAGCGCCCTGGTGCTGGTCCTCCACAACCTGGCGATGGCGTGCCTGGCGGCGGGGAACGCTCCCTACGCGGGCGCGATCCTCACTGAGGGGCTGGAGTACTCGCTGGAGATCGGCAACCACTGGTACGTCGCCTACTGCCTGGAGGGCTTCGGCTGCCTGTGCGTCGCGCAGGAGCATTACTCTGACGCGGCCCGGCTCTTCGGTCTCGCCGAAGCCATACGCGATCAGGTGCACGCGCCGATACCGCCGGCAGAGGCAGGCATGTACGAGCCGTTTCTCTCTGCCTGTCGCAACAGCCTCCCGCCCGAGGAGCACGACGGCTTCTGGAAGGAGGGGCGCGCCTGGCAGGTGGACGCCGCCCGGACGCGGGTGCTCGAGCTGCTCGCCTGAAGTGGTCTACCGCTCGTCCATGTCCTCCGGCGCCCGTATCCCCAGGCCCACCGGGAACCTGGGGATGCCGTCCTCGCTCTTCTCGAAGAACTGCACCTTCAGGTAGTGACCGATTAGGCCCGCGCGCTCCTCGTAGAGGCGGGCGCGCTCCTCCATGGTTCCGCGCCGGATGAAGTCGAAATCCTTGCCGTCCTCCGTGATGCAGCGGAAGATGGCGTGGCCTTCGGCTCTGCCTACACCCTCGTGCACGCCCACGATGCGGAACTCCTCGTCCTGGAAGCTCTTGACCTTCAGCAGGTTGTGGCTGCGCTTGCCGGGCTCGTAGGGGCCGCCCAGCAGCCTGACGATCGCTCCCTCGTAACCCGTTTCGAGGTAGCGCCGGTGCCACTCGTAAACCTGCTCCTGGTCCGTGACGGTTTCCGTAGGCACTAGCCGGAGGGGCTGCTCCCCGTCAACCCCGGCCCAGAATCGCTCCAGCAGCCTCTTTCTCTCCCGCCAGGCCGTGTCGAACGCGTCCCACTCGACTACGTCGAAGACGTGCAGCAGCAGCCGCTCGCTAAGCCCCGGGTAGTAGCGCCTGGCCAGCGAGGTCGTCTGCTGGAACGACTCACCGTGCGCGTAGATCTCCCCATCCAGGATGAGCGCCCGGTCGAGGAGCTCCTGCGCGGCCCGGGCGATGTGTTCCACCGAGCCGATCTCGCGGTACGACTTGCCGCTGCGGCTCTGCACCTCCAGCCGCTCACCCTCCCAGAAGACGAGTGCCCGCAGCCCGTCCAGCTTCGGTTGAATGTGCGCCGGGAAGGTGACATTCCTGTCCAGGCGGTCCTCGAACTTGCTGGCCAGCATGGGCCTCAGCTGAAACTCCAGCGCCTGCCGGGGCGAGAGGTGGTAGTTCAGGTCGCGCTTCCTTTGCCACATTCTCTTCGCCTCGAGTAGCGCCTGCTCCTCGGGCGTCGTCTCGTTCGACCGGCCCAGGTTCTTGGCGGCGGCCCGCCTTCGCGCCTGCTGTTTGGCGCCGTCGGCGGTGCCGTACTCGGTGACGATGTGCTCCCCCTCCGTCCACACCCGCCACACGTGGAGCTTGCCGTTCTTCGCGCGGTGGTAGAGCTCGGGCAGCTCGTTGCTCACGCGTCGATGATTCGCCGAAGTACTCCTTCGGTCAAGCGTCCCGCGCACACTGCTTGACGAACGGAGCGATCCACGTCTCGCGGGGGATGCTGGAGTTCGTTGCCGACCCGGACACGCCCTACCACAACCCCGAGTTTCGCCCCGACCGCCGGGTGATTCTGCACTGCGCGTCGGGCGGGCGCTCGGCCCTGTCGGCGAAGACCCTCAGGGAGATGGGCTTCGACAAGGTGGCCCACCTGGATGGCGGTTACAAGGCGTGGAGCGAGGCGGGACTGCCTACCGACAAGACCGGTTGATGTCTGGGGTTGCGCCCGGCAGCCCCGC
>CALKAI010000090.1 GCA_937983275.1 uncultured Trueperaceae bacterium
ACCTGGTTACCACCGCACCGACGATCCCGCCCACCACGCAGATGTGGCTGTTCGCAGGCTTCGCCCTGGCGTTCGCCGTGAAGCTGCCGTTGCTGCCGCTCCACTCCTGGCTGGTCGACTTCCACTTGGAGAACCACCCCTCAGGTGCCGCCGACCTGGCGGGCTCACTCTACAAGGTGGGCGCCTTCGGCTTCTTCGCCTGGGCTATCCCGCTCCTGCCTGACGGTGCTGCCGCCTGGACTCCGGTCCTGATCACCCTGGCTGCCGCCACCGCGCTCTATGCCGGGGTGATCGCCACCCGCCAGGAGAACCTGAAGAGCCTGCTGGCCTACGCCTCGCTCTCGCACATGGGCATCATCGGCGTGGGGGTCTTCTCGATGCAGGTGACCGGCTCGAACGGCGCCATGTACTTCTTCGCCGCACAGATGATCACCACCGGCGGGCTCTTCCTCATCGCCGGCATGCTCCAAGCGCGAACCGGCACCTTCGATCTGGCAGAGTACGGCGGCATGGCAAAAAGCGCTCCCGCCCTCGCTGCCGTGAGCCTTTTCGTGCTCTTCGCCAGCATCGGCGTACCCGGTCTGGCCAACTTCCCCGGCGAGTTCCTGAGCCTGCTGGGCGCCTTCCAGGTGAACGTCGGTGCCGCCGTGTTCGCCACGCTGGCCGTCATTGCGGCAGGCGTGTACGGCGTGAACCTCTTCCAGCGCATCTATCAGGGGCAGCAGGTGAGGCCGCTGGCCGACCTCGGCTCGGTCGAGGCTGTCATCCTCATCCCCATAATCGCCGGCACCCTGTGGCTAGGCGTCTCCCCCGCGCCGCAGCTGCAGCGGATCGAGGCGCAGAGCTTCCACCAGATGCTCGCGACCGACACTGCTTCAGGGGAGTTTCCCGACTCGGTTGCTCAGTTGCCGGGCGAAGAGGAGGCTAACCGATGAGCTTCGCCGCTTCCCTCGACTTCACCTGGATTGCGCTGGCTCCACTAATAACCCTTCTGCTCACCGCCGCGTTCGGTCTGTTCGCTGCCCTGTGGGGCTTCGGCAGCAGGCCTGCCGCAGGAATCTCGCTCATAGGCCTGGTGACCGCTGGAGTATTCACGTTCATCCTCTTCCAGAACGAACGACACGGGGTGGCCGGAAGCGGTTTTGGCCTCAACTACCTCGTCGACCTGCCCGCCACGGCGTTCCACTTCGTGATCATCGTGGGCGCCATCCTGGCCGTGCTTATCTCCTACGACTACCTTGAGCGGGCCGGCCTGGAGCACACTGAGTACTACCCACTCATGATCCTGGCCTCCGTTGGCGCGATGGTCATGGCCGCCGCTGGTGACCTGATCACGCTCGTGCTGGGCCTGGAGATCGCCTCGCTCGCCGTTTACGTCCTGACCGCCTGGCGGCAGGGTGCGCGCGAGAGTGAGGAGGCCGGCATGAAGTACTTCCTGCTGGGCGCCTTCTCCAGCGCTTTCCTCATCTACGGTGTGGCACTGCTCTACGGTGCGACCGGTTCGTTTACGCTCCCCGGGATCGCTGCCGGTGCCGCCGACCCGCAACTGGGAACTGCCCTGCTTGCCGGCCTGGGCGGTTTGATGGTGCTGGGTGGCCTGGCCTTCAAGGCCTCGATGGCGCCCTTCCACCAGTGGGCACCCGACGCCTATACGGGCGCACCCACCTCCGTGACCGCGTTCATGAGCGTGGTCATCAAGGTCGGAGCAATCGCCGCGCTGCTGCGCGTCGCCGCGACCTTCCTCCCGGAGCTGTCTCCGCTCGTCACCGAGCTGCTGGTCTGGATCGTCGCCCTGACGATGATCGTGGGCAACCTGGCTGCGCTGGCCCAGCGTGGCGTGAAGCGCATGCTGGCCTACTCGGCCGTGGCACACGCGGGTTACCTGGGCCTGGCGGTGCTGGCGGTCGATGGCGGAGGAATGCGCGCCGCCGCCTTCTACCTCATGGCCTACGCCCTGATGAACGCCGGCGCCTTCGCGGTGCTGATCCTCATGAGCGACCGCTTCGACCATGGTGACGACCTGGAACGCTTCGCCGGCCTGAGCCGTTCACGCCCCGGCCTCGCAGCCGCGATGGCCATCTTCATGCTGAGCCTCGCGGGTATCCCGCCGCTGGCCGGTTTCGCCGGCAAGGTGCTGGTCTTCGGCGCCGCCCTCGAGTCGGGTTACTTCATCCTGGCGGTCATCGGCATCCTCACCAGCGTGGTGGCGGTCTTCTACTACTTCCGGGTGATCGCGTTCATGTACTTCCGTGAGCCGGAGTACGCTGCGCCGAGCTATCGCAGTGCGACGACCGGTTGGGCCGTCGGGATTGCTGCCGTGGGGACGGTGCTGTTCGGGCTGTTCCCCGGTTGGTGGTATGGGCTGCTGGAGGTGGGGGCGCAGATCGTCGCCGGCCGGTAGGTCGGTGCTTGGGACTTAAATTAGCTTGACTCGGGAGGCAGGGACAGCAATGTTCCTGCCTCCCTTACTGGTTGCCGGTGACTTATCGCTCCCCGGGTCTACTGCTGGAAGGCCCGAATCGCCTCGAGAAACTGCTCGCCGTACCGCTCCAGCTTGGCCGCCCCGACTCCGGGTATGCGCGCCAGTTCGTCCAGGCTCTGCGGCTGCTCCCTCACGAGGGCGCGCAGGGTGGCGTCGTGAAAGACCACATAGGCGGGCACTCCCTGCTCCTTGGCAATCCGTGACCGCGTCCTGCGCAGCTGTTCAAAGAGCGGAGCGTCCTCCTGGGCCAGGGGAGTGGCCTGCGCCTTCTTCGAGAACCCCGGTGCGGCGGGCCTCACCTCAGTCGCACGCCGCATCCGCACAACCGTGCCGCCGCGTAGGACGGCCGCGGCACTCTTGCCCAGTTGCAGAGAGCCGTGGCCGGCATCGTCGGGCACGAGGTCGCCGCGGGCGACGAGCTGGCGCAGGACAGAGCGCCACTCGTTCTCACTCAGGTCACTGCCCACACCGAAGGTCGGCAGAGCGTCGTGATTCCACTTGCGGATGCGCTCCTTGTCGCGCCCGCGCAGGATGTTGATCAGGTGCTGCGCGCCGAAGCGGCCACCGGTACGGGCAGCTGCAGAAAGCGCCTTCTGCGCCTCCACCGTCGCGTCGTACGTCTCGGGCGGGTTGCTGCACACGTCGCAGTTGCCGCACTCACCGCCCGTCTCCTCACCGAAGTAGGCGAGCAGCGCCTGCCGGCGGCAGGTGGCCGCCTCGCAGTAGCCCAGCAGCGCGTCGAGCTTGCGGGACTCCACGCGCTTGACTTCATCGGGCGCATCGCCCGACATCACCAGGCGGCGCACCGTGACCACGTCGTTCAGGCCGTAGGTCATGAAGGCGCTGGCGGGTTGGCCGTCGCGGCCTGCTCTGCCTGTTTCCTGGTAGTAGCCCTCCAGGCTCTTGGGCACGTCGAGGTGGGCGACGAAGCGCACGTCGGGCTTGTCGATGCCCATGCCGAACGCGATCGTCGCGACCATCACGAGGCCCTCCTCCTTTAGGAAGCGCTCCTGGTGCCGGGCGCGGGTGTCGCTGTCCAGGCCGGCGTGATAGGGCAGAGCATTCACCCCCTTCCCCTGCAGCCACGTCGCCGTCGATTCGACGCTGCGCCGCGAGAGGCAGTAGACGATTCCGGCATCGCCCTTGTGGTTGCGCTCGTAGAAGTCGAGGAGCTGCCGCTTCGCATCGTCCTTGTCGACGACCTCGTAACGGATGTTGGGCCGATCGAAGCTGGAGACGAACCCGCGGGCCTTCTCCAGACTCAGGCGGGTGCGCATCTCGCGGCGGGTCACCGCATCGGCGGTTGCCGTGAGGGCGACGCGCGGCACGTCCGGGTAACGCTGCGCGAGTACGTTCAGGCCCAGGTACTCGGGGCGAAAGTCGTGCCCCCACTGCGACACGCAGTGCGCCTCGTCGATCGCGAAGAGCGCAACCTGGGTGCGGTCGAGCAGGTTCAGGGTGCGGTCCATCAGCAGCCGCTCGGGGGCGACGTAGAGGAGATCGATGCGGCCTTCGAGCAGGTCGCGCTCAATGTCGTCCGCTTCTTCGCGGCTCAGTATCGAGTTGAGATAGGCCGCCTTGACGCCCAGCAGGTGCAGGGCCTGAACCTGGTCCTGCATGAGCGCAATCAAGGGCGAGACGACTATGCCCACGCCTGGCCGCACGAGCGAGGCGATCTGGTAGATGATCGACTTCCCGCCGCCGGTGGGCATGAGGACGAGTGCATCGCGTCCCTCGATGAGTTCGCCGATAGCTGCCCTCTGGTGGCCCCGGAACGACTGGTAGCCGAAGACGGTCTCCAGGATCGAGGTCGCCTCGCTCATCGGGTCAACTGCAGGGGGTTCGGTGGGGCGGTACACCCCTCAATCGTACCGGCCGTTGTGGAGCGGGGTGCGTTGCGGGCGGTTAATATTGGGTTAATCTTAGGTTAGATCAGGATGTGATTGTGCTTCGCGTGCTGCGGTGATATATAGCTGCATGAATAATACTCATAATCACGAGTACTGCCGCAACATAGTGGGCTTGCAAAACCCAACACAAAACCAATGCGCCGCCAATGATCAGGTGACCTGCTATAGCATTCCGCATAAGAGGACTCCTATTGAGAAAAATTGAGCCCGCAATGAAATTGGTTCCAATCAACAACGGGTAGATTAGAACCGCTGTATCCCTGCCAACGCCCAGAACGAAATCCGAAATCAGAAGGTATGCCAGCGGCAGCCAAATCAACAGTGACCCGACTACCCGCATCAGTTGCGCAACTCGTTCTAGCATATCTGAATCCTTAGCCAAGGTTAGAAATTGTGCAATTAAGGGGCTATCAAATTGGCCCCTTAATTGCGCTTACCAGAATTTATAGGTCTTCCCAATTATAACAAAACTCGTGACAATTAATTCTTTGCTCGTCCCAACTGGTATAGCAATCCTGGTACTGCTCAACCGGAACCACCTCGAATTCTTGTTCTGAGAATACCAAGTGGCATATTGCACCAGCAGCACCACTAATCACTGCAGCTGGAGCCCATCTAACCCTCTTGCTAATAGTCGATCCAGCTGCTCCTCCAACTGCAGCGCACGCGTATTCAGCCCAACCCCATCCAGTTGGCACTGTTCGGTAGATGGTTCTGTAATTCGTCCACGAGTTCCCGCAGCTCCCGCCACCTGGATCATTGGAAAATGGCCCTACATTGGCAACAAGGGATTGGTGCAAGTCGTGAGAGTTGTGTTCCAAACAGTCAGCTGGCTCTCCTGTATTAGCAAATGCTAAACCTGCAATTGAGAGAAAAAACAGAGTTATAATGCTTCGGACAGCTCCTACCTGCATTAGTCGATCCACAATTGCTCCTTCCTGTTGCACTTTTGATATATGCAACTCCCGCGGTACAGGGTGGAATTACTTTCACAAGGAGAGCTGAATTGTTCGGTAACTACATTTTACATGATCGCGAAGAATAATGCAATGGGGTCAGCTGCAGGGGGTTCGGTGAGGCGGTACGCCCCTCAATCGTACCGGTGGATGCAAACCGGGGGGCGTTCCGGGCGGCTAAAACTCAGCGGGTCCGGAAGGCTGCAACAGGTCGGCGGCGAGATGCAGAGCCCCGCGCAGCGGTGAGAGCGTCCGCACGGTGAGGGGCACATCCTCGGGCAGTTCCTCCCTAACGGCTTCCGTAAGGAGTTCACCGGCGCCGATGATCCCGCCGGCAAGGCGAACAGGCAGTTGCGCATCCAGGCGCTGCATCAGGATGCGCGCCAGACGTGCGAGCTCTCTGCCTGCTTCATGCAGAATCAGACGTGCGTTCGGGTCGCCCGCTTCGGCGGCACTGACGACCATGGGGACGAGCGAGGCGATCCGCTGCCGGCCTCCGCCATAGATGGTGCGGCTCAGTTCGGACCAGCTGGAACCGCCCAGCTCTGCCAGTATCCGCGAGGCGAGCTCCCCTTCGAAGGTGCCCTTCTCGTCGGCACCGCGGAGGACCGTTCGCAGGGCTTCTCTGCCTATCCAGAAGCCGCTGCCACCATCGTCGAGGAGGTAACCGTGCCCGCCAACGCGCAGCAGCTCGCCCGTCCCGGTGACGTGACAGGCGAAGGAGCCGGTGCCAGCCTGAACGAGGATTCCCTCGTCCGGAGCGAAGGCTGCCCGGTAGGCGATGTGAATGTCAGTCACCACCTGCACGAAGGTGCGGTCGACCCGCAGGGTGTTTGCGAAGTAGGTTTCGAGTTGTCCCGCAAAGGTCGAGCCTGCGGGCAGGCCGGCAATGCCGGCAGCTGCCGCTACCTGCGCCTGCGGGTCGGAACGTTTGTCGATCGCTCTGCGAGCCCGTTCCGCAATAGATGTGAGGAGCTCGACCGCCTGCGCCTCCGTATGTGGGTCGAGTGGAGGCCCCGAGAGCGGCTGAAGTCGCCCGCTGGCGATCCTCTCGTCATCCATCTGCAGAGCCCAGCGGGTGCTGCTCCCGCCGGCATCAATTCCCAATGTGTAGACCGTCATCTACCCTTCAACGTACGTTGCCCGCCCGCGGTCGCGAGCGGTATCGGGCTACGTCCCGCCGTTGTGCCGCCCGTCATCAGCGCGCGGACGGCCGCCTGGAGGCTGGCCTTCCGCCAACCGAAGGTCAGGAGGGCCGGCCCCGCCAGGAGTTCGGTCGAGTAGGGGTTCCAGAGGGCGACGTGCAGGAAGTTCACACCAGAGTTTGCCAGATCTTCACCGAGCTTGACGAGGGATTCCTCCAGCCTGGTCCGGCTCGTGCTGACGAACAGGCAGGCAGAGAAATCCGTCCCAGTTTCATCAAGAATGTCCTGAGCGGATGGGGGAGAGGCCGAGTCGACCCGCACCGGCCGAACATCAACGCCCGCCTGACGGAGCTGCTGCACGAATTCCCAGCCTGGATCCACGACCGATTGGGTGGCGGCACTCTCGCGGGCCGGGCCGGAAGTAACCACCAGCACCCGGCCGCCCGGGCGTAGCTGCGGCAGTTGCCCCAGCGAAACCAGTGCGCCAGAGGCCGCTCGCTCCATGGTGGCAAAACTCTCCAGCTCGAGTTGCTGCAGTTTGTTCGCAAGAGCCTCAGAATCGCTGCTGCTGCTCGCGTAGTGCTGGGCCAGCCTCTGCAGACGGTCCCGGGAACGCTCCAGGGCTTTTGCCTCGAGCTCGCCGCTTCTTGCCGCCCGCTCCAACTCCTCAAGCACCTTCCTGTGCTCTTCGGTGCCACCCGTTACCAGCGCCATGTCGACCCCTGCACGGAGTGCGAGAACCGCGCCCCGCGCCTGCCCCCAACGATAGGCAATGGCACGCATGTCAAGCGCGTCGCTGAAGAGGACCCCGTCGAAGCCGAACTCCTCGCGCAGCAGTGCAACACCGCGCGGACTGAGCGTAACGGGGAGTTCGGCATCAAGCTCAGGCACCACGATGTGCGCGCTCATGATCGCGGCGCAGCCGGCGCCGATAGCGTGACGGAAAGGCTCCAGCTCGAACTCCAGGAGCTGCTCTACAGTGCGCTCGCTGACGGGCAGGCCCAGATGCGAATCAACAGAGGTGTCGCCGTGCCCTGGGAAGTGCTTGGCTGTTGCCGTCACACCCGCTCGCTGCAGTCCGCGCACGAAAGCCACGACATGCCGCGATACCAACTCAGGGTCGCCACCGAAGGAACGATCGGCGATTACCGGGTTCAGAGGGTTGGAGTTGATGTCGGCCACCGGCGCGAAGTCGACGTTGATGCCCAGGGCGGCCAGACCCGCTCCCGTGAACCAGGCAACCTCCTCGGTGAGCCCGGGATCGTCGGCCGCGCCGAGGGCCATGGCACCGGGTGGGTGGGGGAGTTGGGGGAGGCGGAGTACTCCGCCCCCTTCCTGATCGATGCCTATCAGCAGGTCGCGGCCCAGGAGTTCGCGCAGTTCGTTCACCAGGGCCGCAACCTGGAGGGGGTCCTCGATGTTGCGCCCGAAGAGGCAAACGCCGCCGGGGCGTGCATCCGTAAGGAACTGACGCTCCTCAGAAGTCAATTGCGGCCCGCTCAGGTCCACCATCAGGTGCCGGGCGAGGTTCACCTAGCGGCTCCGCACGTCGGCTGCGTCGCGCAGGGCGTCACCCACGAAGTTGAAGGCCAGCACCGAGACGACGATCAGGGCGCCGGGTGTGAGCAGCCACGGGTAGAGGCGCAGCGATTCGAAGTTCTGCGCGTCGCGCAGCAGCAGCCCCCAGGAGGTCATTGGCTCCTTGATGCCCAGTCCCAGGAAGGAGAGGGCACTCTCGCCCAGGATGTACCCGGGCAGAGCCAGGGTGGCGGCAATCACCAGGTAGGAGGAGAGGTTGGGGATGAGGTGGCGCAGGATGACGCGCAGGTCGGGCGCACCCAGCGACTTGGCTGCCTGGACGTACTCCACGTCGCGCCAGGCGAGCACCTGGCCGCGCACCACGCGGGCGAGGGCGGCCCAGCCGATGAACGCGAGCACCACGACGATCCCCATGTATACCCAAGTGGATGGCCAGTTCGGCGGGATGACGGTGGCGAGCGCGAGGAGGATGGGCAGCCGCGGGAAGGAGAGCAGCACCTCGATGAAGCGTTGCAGGACCGCGTCGATGCGGCCGCCGTAGTAGCCGCTGACCCCGCCAATGGTGATGCCAATGGTGAAGGAGATGAGTATGCCGATGATGCCGACGGTGAGGGAGACCTGCGAGCCCACCAGGATGCGGGAGAGCAGGTCGCGGCCAAAGCGGTCGGTGCCCAGTGGGAAGAAGGTGCCCTCCTCGACGCCGAACAGGTGCCAGTCGAGGGTCATCCCCAGGTAGTTGTAGGACTGCCCCCGCACGAAGAAGCGGATGGGCTGCGGGTTGCTCTCGTCCTCCACATAGATCCGCTGGAAGGTGACCGGGTCGCGTTCGCGGGTCATGGGGTAGACGTAGGGGCGCACCAGCCGGCCCTCGCGCGTCCAGTGAATGGGTTGCGGTGGCTGGTAGACGCTGCCCGAATGTTGGGTGGTGATCGAGTAGGGCGCCAGGAAGGGAGCCAGCAGGGCGATCAGGTAGAGGAGGCCCAGGATGGCCATGCCCACCAGGCCCATCTTCGAACGGCGGAAACGCCGCCAGGCCAGTGCCCAGGAGCCGGGGCTCACCGGCTCGGACGGGGTTTGCGGAGCAGACTGACCCGAAGCCGATGCGGAACTCTTCGCGCTACTCATAACGCACCCGCGGATCCAAAGCGGCGAGCGAGAGGTCGGCGAGCAGGTTGCCGATCATCAGCAGCAGCGAGGCGAGCAGCAGCACGGTCATCGCGACGTACTGGTCCTTGGCGAGCAGGCTGTCGTAGAGAGCCGGCCCCAGCGTGGGCAGGCTCAGCACGATGGACACGATCATCGTGCCGTTGATGATTTCGGGCAGAGAAAGCCCCGCCATCGACACGAGCGGATTTATCGCGTTCCGCACCGCGTGGCGGTTAATGACCTTGCGCTCCTGCAGGCCCTTTCCGCGGGCCGTGCGCACGTAGTCGGCGTTCAGGACGTCGAGGAGATTGGCGCGCATCTGGCGCATGATGGTCGCCACACCGGCCGTGCCCACGGCCAGCACAGGAATCCAGATGTGCCCCAGGAAGTCGAGCACCTTGGCGAAGCTCCAGGGCGCCGCGATGAACTGAGGGCTGAACAGGCCACCAACCTGGGTGCCGCCGCTCTGCAGGACCAGCGCAACGAGGAGCAGGGCGAGCAGGAAGTCGGGGATGGCCAGGCCTATGTAGCCGATGAACGAGGCTATGAAGTCAGTAATGCCGTTCCTGCGCAGCGCCGTGATGATGCCCAGTGGAATGGCGACGATCCAGGTGAACAGCAGGGTGATGACGCCCAGCAGGACGGTCCAGCCGAAGGCTTCGCCGACGACGCGCACCACAGGGCGGTTCGAGTAGAAGGAGTAGCCCAGGTCGCCCCGGGTAATGATGCCCCCCAGCCAGCGCACGTACTGCTCTGCCGGGGATTTGTCGAGGCCAAGTTGCGCGTTGATGCGCTCGACCGTTTCGGGACTCATTCGCGGGTCCTCGAGGTAACGGTCCATGAACGAGCCGGGCTGCATCTGGATGATCACGAAGGAGATCGCGCTCACCAGCAGCAGCGTGGGGATAATCGCCAGAATCCTGCGTACCGCGTACAGCAACACTTCAGATAAAGCCTAACTGCGAGGAGAGATAGTTTGGCAAGAAATAGGGCTCGACTGCAGTGCAGCCGAGCCCGGTAGAACCTGTGTTTACTCCGAAACCCAGAAGAGTGCCGTGGGGTTGTAGCCGGGGATGACGCCCAGGCTGTAGACGAAGTTGTTCACGTGGTCGTAGACGGCGGCGATGTTCTGCTGCTTGGCGATCATGATGACCGGCGCGTACTCGGCGTTGAGGCGCTGCCACTCGGCGTAGAGCTCGCGGCGGGCGTCGCTGTCCATCTCGACGGTGCCCCGGTCGAAGATCTCCCAGATGCGCTCTTCCCAGTCGGCCATCGCATCGAAGTTGGCGCCGTCCTCACCCTGGGTGGAGCGGTGCCAGTAGTAGAGCGAGCCGCCGGGCTGCCAGATGGGCTTGCGCAGCTCCGGATCAGGCTGGTTGCCCAGGGCGACAATGATCGCTTCGAAGTCGCCGGCGAGGCCGGTGCTGAGCAGATTGGCGGCCTGGATGCCCTGCAGGTTGGCGCGCACGCCGATCTGCTCGAAGTCGTTCTGAAGGATGGTGGCGATGTCGGTGAACTCCTGGGAGTCGTTGCCGTAGGTGAGGGTGAACTCGAAGTTGCCGCCACCGGGGAGGTTACGGATCCCGTCACTGTCAGTGTCAACGACGCCGAGCTCGTCGAGGGCTGCCGCTGCGGCCTCGAGGTCGAACGGGTTGAGGAGGTCGGTGGTGTCCTCGTAGAAGGTGCCGTCAGCCGGGGCTGTGGGTGTTCCGGGCAGCTGGGCGAGGCCGTTGTAGACGTCCTCGATGATGCGCTGGCGGTCTACCGCGTGCTCCATGGCGCGGCGGAACTCGTGGTTGCCGAAGAGCTGAGCCAGTTCCGGATCTTCTGCGTCGAAGTTGAAGGCCAGGTGGGGCGGAGAACCGAACAGCGCGTCGCTGGAGACGACCACGAAGTCGGCACCCTGTACCTCACGGCTCTTGAAGTCTGGGAACTGCGCGCCGGTGATGTTCAGCTGGTCGACGTTGCCGGCCAGGAACTGGGCGGTCTGCGCCTCGGTGCCGGTGGCGATCACGTACTCGAGGCGGTCCAGGTAGGGGAGCTGCGTTCCGGCGCTGTCGACTTTCCAGAAGTTGTCGTTGCGCTCGAGCACGGCCATCTGGCCGGGCACCCACTGTGCGAGACGGAACGGGCCGGTACCGACGACTTCGGAGGGATCGACGTCGGTGGGCCAGGCGTCGTTGATCGCCGAGGCCTCGGCACCACCCTCGACGGTGAAGTCGAGCAGCTTGTGCTTCGGCATGATCGGGAAGCGCTGCTGCAGCAGGAACGCGGCAGAGGGCGCCGGCAGCACCATCTCAACCGTCATGTCGTCAACGGCAGTGATCTCGACCTCCTGCTGCTCGCCATCGACGGTGAACTGGAACTGGGCGACGTCGCCCGCGCGCGCTTCGGGGTTGCGGATGATCTCGTTGTAGGTGAAGACGACGTCCTCGGCGGTAAACGGCTCGCCGTCGTGCCAGGTTACGCCTTCACGCAGGTGGAAGGTGTAGGTGGTGCCGTCGTCGCTGATCTCCCACGACTCGGCGAGGCCGGGCACGATCTCGTAGGTCTCCAGGTCGAACTCGACGAGGGAGTCGAAGATGTGCTGGATGACGAGCTTGCTGTCAGAGCCCAGGTCGGCGTAATACATGAACGTAGGCGGCGCGGCTCCCAGTGCGAGGGTCATCGTGCCGCCCTGCTGGCCGGGCTCCAGGCCCATTCCCGAGTAGTCGACGGTGTGCTTCTGCGCGTTCGCACCCGCTATGAGCAGGGCGAAGAGCAGAGCAGGCAAGATTCTGCGTAGATAGGCCATCTATACCTCCAGGTTTTGCGAGTTAACGCGTGGCCCCTAACTTTAGCCGCTTCCGTACCAGAGTTACAAGGGGTACGGAACTGGTCTAATACAACGCCGGGGGGAAATTATGTTCGCAGGAGGGAGGCAGTGCTTAAAACGACCGAATCTGGAAAACTGAACGCCGTTCAGGATTCGAGAATCAGTCAAATTAAGGGTGCGCCCACGCTCTGAACATAATTCACGGTGCCCTCAATCAAACGGCGAAGAGTGCCTCGCGACAGGATTCGTAAGCCTGCCCACGATGGTGCCCGGCCGGGCCCCCGTAGCCGTGGGGATCACGTTCGGCATGCCGTGATACCCCGCATACGCCATCACGGCGAACGCGAGCGCCTCCCGGTCGCTGGGCTCCCAGCCGAGCTCGCTGAAGGTGCGCACCGGCACCGGCAGCAGTTCGCGCAGGTGGGCGATGAGGGTGGGGTTACGGGCTCCTCCGCCTGCAACCCTGATCTCGTCCAGGCCGCGGGGCAGCACGAAATCGGCGTATGCCTGCGCGACGGAGTGCGCCGTGAAGGCGGTGAGGGTGGCCAGGAGGTCATCCGTATCCAGCCGGGCCGCACGGTCGCCCAAGAATTCAGGCAGAGTAAACAACTCCCTCCCCGTCGTCTTCGGCGGCTCCAGCCGGAAGTAGGGGTGCTGCAGCCAGCGTGTCAGCAGCTCCTCGTCCACGGTTCCGCGCGCCGCCGCCTTGCCGTCCTCGTCGAACGGCAGGCCCAGCCGCAGCGCCGCTGCCTCGTCGATGAGGCAATTCGCCGGGCCGGTGTCGAAGGCGAGCACCTGCGGCGCCGTGCGCAGGTCCAGGTAGGTGAGGTTGGAGATGCCGCCCAGGTTGTGGATGGCGATCGCCTTGCCGGGCACCCCGTAGAGGAGCGCATCGCCGAAGGACACCAGCGGGGCGCCCTGCCCACCCGCCGCCATGTCGCCCTGCCGGAAGTCACTCATGACGGGCACTCCGGTGCCATGGGCGACCGCAGCCGGTTCGCCGATCTGCAGGGTGGAAATCGTCTCCCAGCCCCGCGTCCTGTCGCGCCTTGGGATGTGGTAGACCGTTTGCCCCGACAACGCAATGAGGTCCACCGGGTAGGCGGAGCGCAACTCCTCGACCATAGGCCGCGCCACCTGAGCGTAGAAGTCGCCGACGAGCCGGTTGAGCTGCGTCAGTTGCAGCACGTTTGAGCTCTCGGGGCGCATTGCCGCCAGCAGCACGTCCCGCAGCTCAAAGCTGAACGGCGTGCCGGAGCGCGCGAGCACCTCCCACTCGAGGCCATCCGGCTGTAGGCGCAGGCGCGCGGCCACGGCGTCGACTCCGTCGGCCGAGGTCCCGGACATGAGGCTCAGCACAACCATTGGCGGTAAGGGCGCAAAGGTGGTCACGAAACCGACATTATCACCACGCTGGTCTACTGGTGGTATGTTTGTCCCGTGGACATCCCGCGCTTCCGGGTAGACAAGTCGTTGCCCACTCCCGCGTACCTGCAACTGGCCGAGCAGATCCTCGCCGCGATAGGCGCCGGCCAGCTTAGGCCGGGTATGGCTCTGCCCTCAGAACGGGAGCTGTCGCAGGAGCTGCGGCTGTCGCGCATGACAGTGCGCCGCGCCTTCGAGGAGCTGGTCGAGCGGGGCCAGCTGGAGCAGCGGCGCGGCTCCGGCACGTTCGTGAAACGCCCCGCCCTGGAGCAGTCGGTGGACCGGCTGGAGGGGTACTGGGACGAGGCGACCCGCCTGGGCATGCAGCCGGGCAGCCGCCTCCTCGAGGCCGGCTTCCAGCCGATCGACAGCGACGTGGCCCGGGCGCTGGGCGTGGATGAGGGGGAGCGCCTCCTGCGGGTGAGCCGCCTGCGCACGGCAAACGACGAGCCGCTGGCCCTGCAGCTCGCCTTCCTCGCCCCGCGCCTGAGCGGCCTGAACCTCGACCGGCTGGTGGTGAGCGGCTCGCTGTACAGGACGATTTGCGATCAGTTCGGTGTCGAGCCGGCCCGCGCCCGGCAAACGGTGGCGGCGCGCATGCCGACCGCCGGCGAGCGTTCCCTGTTGGGGATCGACCAGGGCGTGCCCGTACTGGCGCTGGAGCGCACCACCTTCGACGACGGCGGCGAGCCGTTCGAGTTCGTGCGCAGCGTCTACCGCGGCGACCGCTACCGGATGGCGCTGCTGTTGCGCACCGGAGGGCAGGAGAGATGAGCAGGAAAACGGGAACCGAGGGGTACGACGAGCGCTACGCCGGGCTGGACAGCTGGCCGTTGGAGCGCACCCTGGGCGAGCTGATCGACTCGAACGCGCGGGCGGTGGAGGCGGTGCGGGCTGCCCTGCCTCAACTGGAGGCAGCGGCCCAGGCGATCGCCGGCCAGCTGGAGAGTGGCGGCCGCCTCGTCTACGCCGGCGCGGGCACCTCGGGCCGGCTCGCCCTGATGGACGCCGCCGAGCTGCCGCCCACCTTCGGCTTCGACCGCGCCCAGGTGCTGCTGGCCGGCGGCTCGGGTGCCGGCGAATCGGCAATGGAAGGGGCAGAGGACAACACCCAAGCAGCCCAACACGCCGTCGACGATGCCCAGATTGGGGAGAGGGATGTCCTGATAGGGGTGGCTGCCAGCGGCCGCACGCCCTACACCGTCGCGGCGCTACAGGCCGCCGGCCGCCGCGGGGCGGTCACGGTGGGCATCGCCAACAACCCGGATACACCGGTGTTGGAGGCCGCCCGCTACCCGGTGCTGCTGGACACGGGCCCGGAGGTTCTGGCGGGCTCGACGAGGCTCGCTGCCGGCACCGCCCAGAAGGTGGCGCTAAACTCGCTCTCTACTGCGGTGCTCGTGCGGCTGGGCGGCGCTTACGGCAACGCGATGGTGGGCATGGCCCTCTCGAACAGCAAGCTGCGCGAGCGGGCGGCCGGCATGATCGCCCGGGCGACGGGCTGCGACCTGGAGCGGGCACGCGTGGCCCTCGAAGGGGCCAACGGCTCAATCAAGGTTGCCATCGTGAGCGAGCTGCTGGGGGTTCCCGCGCGGGAAGCGCTGGAGCTGCTCGAGCGCAGCGGCGGCCGGGTGCGCGACGCGCTGCAGCTCGACCCCAGCTGAGATCCGGTCTACTCGTCCCCGCTTTCGGTGGGGTACCCCTGCTCCTGCCAGCTGTCGATACCACCCTCGACGTTCACGGCCCGGTAGCCGCGCTCGTTGAGCGCCTTCACGGCCATGGCGCTGCGGCCGCCGCTGCGGCAGTAGACGACGAGCTCCTGGTCCTGGGGGAGTTCCTCCCAGCGCTCCACGAACTGCGACATGGGCAGCAGCTGCGCACCGGGAATGTGCACCTCCTCGTACTCGCCAATCTCGCGGACGTCGACCAGGGTGGCCCCTTCGTCGATCCTGCGCTTCGCTTCCGAAACGTCAACCTGTGGCACATCGTTGGGCATGGGACCACTATAGTTAACCCCGTGCACGATTACCCCGACGACCCGCTACAGAGCGCGGGCAACCCGGACCCGTTCGAGGTCCTGCAATCCACCCCGCTGCGGCTGGAGGTGGTGTTCGAGCGGCTCACGCCCGACGACTACGACCTCGTGGGCGGCTCGAGCCTGCGCACCATACGCGAGCTGCTTGCCGGCCTCGCCGATTTCGAGACGGTAAGCGCCTTCCGCTTTCGCCAGATCCTGGCAGAGGACAACGCCGGCCTCCAACCCTTCTCCTGGGCCTCCTGGTCCGAGCGTTACGACCGTGCCGATCCCGCTCTCGCCGTGGCGGCCTTCCGGGCGTTGCGCTCCTGGAATCTCTCGCTCATCTCCTCGCTGGACCTGGACGACTGGTTGCGCGAGGGTTACCACCCGCAGCTGGGCGTGGTGAGCATCGACGACCTCGTCCGGCGGCTGGCCGCGAACGACCTGGCGCGGTTGGAGGAGCTGGAAGCCACGCTGCAGGGTGCGTGATAGACTCCGAACGTTATGGCCATCGAACGTACTTTTGCCATGGTCAAGCCTGACGGCGTGCAGCGCGCGCTGGTGGGCGAGATCATAAGCCGCATCGAACGCAAGGGCTTCCGCATCGTCGAGCTCAAGCAAATGACCATCAGCCGTGAACTCGCCGAGACCCACTACGGCGAGCACAAGGGCAAGCCCTTCTTCGAGGGCTTGGTCTCCTTCATCACCAGCGGCCCTGTCGTCGCCATGATCGTCGAGGGCGAGAACGCCATCGCCGAGTGGCGCAAGATGATGGGCGCAACCAACCCGGCCGATGCCGCCCTGGGCACCATCCGCGGTGACTTTGCAAGCACCATCGACGAGAACGTTGCGCACGGCTCTGACGCACCGGAGACCGCCAAGCGCGAGATCGGCATCTTCTTCGGCGAAGAGTACGCCTGAGTCGTTTTTCGAAACTCAGATAGGATGAATGGAGCGGGAGCGCCGGCGGTGGCCGAGCGCTCCTGATCTCTATCGTGAGGTGACCATGCCCAAGCTCTCCGAGAACATCCAAGCCTTGCCTGCCTCCTCCACGCTCGCGTTCAACACCAAAGCCGCCGAGCTCAAGGCGAGCGGCGTCGACGTCATCGCCATGACCGCCGGCGAGCCTGACTTCCAGCCGCCGGAGCACGTGATCGAGGCGGCGCGCGAGGGGTTGCAGCTGGGGCTCAGCAAGTACACCCCCTCGGAGGGCTCGCTGGCGCTGCGCGAGGCCATCTCGCGCAAGTTCGCCCGCGAGAACGACCTGAACTACGTGCCCGACGAGATCATGGTCTCCACGGGCGGCAAACAGGTCCTCTACAACGCCTTCCTGGCCATCCTCGACCCGGGTGACGAGGTCATCGTGCCGGCCCCCTACTGGGTGTCGTACCCGGCGCAGATCCAGCTGGCCGGCGGCGTCACCGTTCCAGCGGTAACGTCGCCCGAGTCGGGTTTCCTCCCCGACCCCGAGGCCTTGCGCTCCCTGGTCACCGAACGCACCCGCGCTATCGTCATCAACTCCCCATCGAACCCGACCGGCGCCGTCTACCCGCCGGAAACCATCCGCGCGATAGCCGAAATCGCAGAGCAGAACGATCTGTGGATCATCACCGACGACCTCTATGAGCACCTGATCTACGAGGGCGAGTTCACCAGCGCGGCCACCTATGCCAGGGAGAACACGCTCATCGTCAACGGCGCCTCCAAGGCGTACGCCCTGACCGGCTGGCGCATCGGTTACGGGGCAGGGCCGCGCGGGCTCATCAAGGCGATGAACCGGCTGCAGGGTCAGGTGACGAGCGGTGCGAACTCGTTGGCTCAGCACGCCGTGGTCGCCGCTCTCGACGAGCATGAGAAGACCGCCCAGTTCATCGAGCGTACCCGTGCGGCATACCGCGAGCGGCGCGACACCCTCGTAACCGGCCTGAACGAGATGGGCTTCGCCACGCCCATGCCCCAGGGGGCCTTCTACGCGATGGCGAACATCACGCCCCTCGATCCCGACGAGGGCAAGGCGGCCATCCGGTTGCTCGAGGAGGCGCACGTCGCAGTGGTGCCGGGCACCGACTTCCTCGCCCGCGGCCAGGTCCGCTTCTCCTACGCCACCAGCCTCGAGAACGTGCAGGAGGCGCTCGAGCGGATCCGCAGGCTCGTCTGACGGGTTTCTAGAGGGTAACCAGCAGGACAACCAGCACGATCAGCACTACCACCAGGGCGCCGACCAACAGGCGGTTCGGCGGCCTGGGGCTCGCCGGGCCGCCCAAGCCAAAGCTGGCGAGCTCCTCTTCAGTCGGTCCGTCATCTCCGGCAGAGTCAAACGGCCCTTGCCGGAACTCCCGCCCGTCGAACCGGTGGTCGAGGAACTCCACCTCGAAGTCGTCCTCGAAGCCGGGCGGTTCGAACTCCTGGTCCCGGTCTTTCCGGTGGTTTTCATCCAAGGCACGATCGTTGCGTTCCCTTTTTCGGTCTGGAACTGTCGTATCGGGACCGTCCGTGACTTTCGGTTGGGGTGGAGGTTGGGGAGAGGTGGGGGTCTCTGCCTCCTGCCGTTCTTCGGGTTCCGGCGGGTCGGCGGGGCGTACGAAGGCGACGAACCCGGCGCCGCGCAGCGTGCGGGCGAGCGCCAGGGCGGTCCGTTCGGGGATCTCCCGGGTTATGGGGCCCGGGATGCGTTCGAGGAGGCGTTCGAACTGCGCCTGTTCGAGGCCCAGGGTGTTGGCGAGCTGGCGTTGCTCGCTGCGGGTCAGCGACGGGTTCTCCTCGATGACGTGGACGGTGTAACGGTTCCCCGACATGCTGCCTCAGTCTCGCACAGGTCCGCACTGGCGGTGCGGTGGGCGGCACTTCCGTGAGTCACGGCGTTGTGTGTCCAGGCGGGTTCGGATAGCCTAGTGCATGGATAGGGACGACGAAAACACGAATAGCAAGCCACTCGAGGACCGGCCGGGCGCGTTGACGGCCACTGGCGCTCCTGGTGATACCCCGCACGTAGATGCCGAGAAGTATCAGGATCGTCCCGGGGCCCAGAACCTCATCTATGCGAACGAGCAGAAGTGGGAGATCGGCTCGCAAATTCTCGATCGCTATACCGGCACTGCGCCGGAGAAGTTCGAGAAGCAGATCATCCTGACGAACTTCAGCTACTACCTCGAGCGCTTCAAGGCGCTGTGCGACGATGCCGAGGTCACCCAGGGCAGCGCCATGACCGCCGCGCACAGCAAGAAGGCGGGCGTGTCGATCATCAACTTCTCGATCGGTTCGCCTGTCGCGGCGCTGATCATCGAGGTGCTGGCCACCGCCGATCCCAAGGCGACGCTGTTCCTCGGCATTTGTGGCGGCCTGCACCGCTCACTGAAGGTGGGCGACTTCATCCTGCCCACGGCGGCCATCCGCGACGAGGGGGCGTCCCGGCACTTCATGCCTCCGCAGGTGCCCGCCCTGCCGACGTTCAAGATCCAGAAGTTCATCTCGCAAATCATCGTGGAGAAGGGGCTGGATTACCGCACGGGTGTCGTGCACACGACCGACTACCGCTTCTGGGAGTTCAACGAGCGCTTCAAGACGCAGCTCTACGAGGAGCGGGCGCTGGGCATAGACATGGAAACCGCCACCCTCTTCTCGGTCGGCTTCGCTTCCAAGGTGCCGATTGGCGCGCTGCTGCTCGTCTCGGACCTGCCCTTGCAGGCGGATGGCATCAAGACGAAGGAATCGGCCCGCAAGGTGTTCCGGCAGTACACCGACCTGCACATCGAGATCGGGCTGCAGGCGATGAGCGAGATTGCCGAGCGGGGGGAGCATATTCGGCATTATCGGTGGTGAATCCACCGGCGGGTAAATAACTCTGGCCTCTTATGCCCTTTGAGTTCGCGTCGTCGGGGGACGTGACACTTCGCTCTGTCAGGTACTTCAATCGTCCGTCCATACCCCTTCTGTTGGATTCCAGCTTCCTTTCGCGTCGCCGTTTAGGATCGGCTCAATTAAGTCGCTGATATCCTTCATCACCTTAGGGAAGCTGCCTGGTACGGTTTGACGGATGCGCTTCAGGAAGGCGTTCCACTGGGCTTGTCGACGCGGGTCGTCGGCGAATGCGGGTGAGAAGAGGCGGTGCGCATCGATTACGGGCGTTCCTCTTCGGATGAAAGTCGCTTCAACCGCCCTGTGTAGGTCCTGGGCTTCTATGGCTTTGGTGGCGGCGAGCTGGTGTATGTCGTAGAAGTCCTTGTAGCGGGAGTTGACATCGTAGAGGACGGTGGCCGCTTGGAGTTTCTCGGCAATGACGGTTTCCAGTGAGTACGCGAGTATGTTCGGCGGCGGGGTATCAAGGAGAGCCGGGTAGTTGAGTTCCGTGGGGCCCGTGGGAAGGGCATCGCCGAAGCCGACGTCGATTTGGATGCGCTCTCTGGCCGAGCCTAGGTAGGCGGTCAGTCCGATCCTAACGCCGCCGTATTCGGTGGCGGCCCGGTTCTCCTCGCCCTGGATGGTGCCAAGGTCGAAGTGGATGCCGTCGGGCACGTCGATGCTCGCAATGTCGTGCGTCATGTGCACGATCTGCGCCACCTCGGCTGGCGTCGCTCGGCCCAGGAAGTCAATGTCGCGGGTGGGGCGCGAGGCGAGGCCGAAGTTGCCGTAAAGGTAGAGGCCGCCTTTGAGGATGAGCCGGTCGCGGTAGCTGCTGTGTGAGAGACGCGCAAGCCAACGTTCTTGCACGTAGAGCAGTTGCAGACGGTTGTAGTCGACGCCTTGGGCGCGTGCGAGGTTCTTCAGGCGTTGGCGTACGGAGGCGGCCCTGTTTGCCGTCATAGGAGGGCCTCGAGGTAGGTGCTCATCTGGCCGTGCACGCGGCGTACGCGGGCCGCCTCCATGACCTTGCCGGGGTGGGCCTTGCGAGTGCGCATGTAGGTCTGTATTCCTTCAAGGAAAAGGTCGTAACCGAGCTCGTTGCGGTAGTAGAGCATGTCGGCGAGGGTCTTCTCCGGGGAGTAGACCTTGAGGGTCGTAGGTCCGGCGGAGTGCTCTTCGATTCCGTATTGGTAGACACGTTGCGCGAAGTAATAGAAACGGACGGGTGGGTACTCGATAGGGGGTGTGCGGGCCTTGTTGGGAATGGCGAGGTCGATCTCTCCCGGTACTACAGTGCTGAGTTCGTGGAAAGAGAGGGCGCTGCGGAGGCACACGACGCCTTTGGGTATCCGAAGCGCAAGTTCGATGAGTGTTTCGTCCGTCAGCGGCGGCGCGTCGGTGTAACGATAGATGCCGCGCTGGACGCGCTCGGCGCGTCCTTGGTCCACCCAAGCCGAGAGCAGGTGCGGGTCGATGCCGGCATCCACCACTTGCTGGCGTCGCAGGTAACCATAGTGCTCTTTAAAGAGTCGCTCGAGGCGGGATACGGGAGTTTGATCGTCAGCGTCGTGTCCCATGAAGTGTAGGTACCTTAGCACGGAGTACTGACGGTTTGTGGGAGAGGCTGGATGAAGTGTGGTGAGGAACACCAACTGCTGGTGGAGTTATAATAAATGAGACAGCAGAGTTTTGCAGCTAGCGCTGTTATCTTAGGAAATGCTGTACTCAACGCACGACAAAGGTCCCGCCTATCAAAACAATCTGGGGCTGAGGGGGCAGGGGTGTCGAAGCCCTCGAGGCGGGAAACCACGTCTCCATCGGTATCGTGTGTCAAAACAATTGCCTGCTACTACCGCTGGTGAATAGTTTCTCGCGTGCCGGTTAGGTCGGCAACTGTTGCAGTGGCGTCCTCAGGCGGTAGAGGGTGAGTACTAGTCTTGGTCGTTCGCTGTCGATTCGGGGCTGATGTTGTTGTTGACCAGGTTGAGTACTTGGCCGAGCATGTCTTTATCGAAATTACCGATGCTGCCAGCGTGTGCGCTTTCGATGCTGGCGATCTTGGCAGTGCGGATGATGGAGGGTGCGGGGAGCCCTGCGTCCGTGTAGCGGCCTTCGAGGTTTACGTCGCCGGGCCAGCGCCGGTTGTCGACGCTGGTGATCATCGGACCCAGAGGAGCTGCTGCTCGTCGCCTATGCCTCCGCGAGAGATGACCAGGGCCGGGCGGTGGTGTCGGATGGGCCTGTCGGTGTAGGAGAAGGGGACGCGGATTACGTAGCCTTGTTCAAAGGTC
>CALKAI010000091.1 GCA_937983275.1 uncultured Trueperaceae bacterium
CGCCCAGGAGCAGGCCCAGCGTGTCCTGGATGGGGCCGAGGCCGAGGCACGGGCGCTCGTGGAGGCCGAACGAAAACGTCTGGCCGACGAAGAGGTACGCCTGCGGCAGCAGGCGCAACAGGAGCTCGAACGCCAGCAGCAGATGCTCGACTTCGAGATGCAGCGCGGCCGCGATGAGATTGAACGCGGCCGCGCCGAGCTTCGTGAGTCCCGCGAGGAGCTGAAGCGGGACCGCGAGAAGGTGGAACAGCAGGAGGAGCGGCTCAACCGCCGCGGCGAGCAGCAGGACGCCCGCGCCCTCAGGCTGGACGAGACCGAGGAGAAGCTGAACCTGCGTGCCGACGACCTGCGGGAGCGCGAAGAACAGCTCGAGGAGCGCGAACAGCAGGCGACGGAGGAGCTGCACAGAATTTCGATGCTGACCCGCGAACAGGCGACCGAGATCATCCTTGGCCGCCTCGAAGACGAGCTGGAGCGCGAGAAGGCCATGCGGGTTCGGTCGGCACTGGAGAAGGCTGAATCGGAGTCGAAGCGGCGCAGCTTCGACATCATCGCGCAGGCGATCCAGAGGAGCGCCTCGGAGGTCTCGGCCGCAATCTCGGTGTCAGTCGTCCCCATCCCCAGCGACAACATGAAGGGCCGCATCATTGGCCGGGAGGGCCGTAACATCCGGGCCTTCGAAAGCCTCACGGGCGTGGACCTGATCATCGACGACACGCCCGAAGCGGTGCTGCTCTCCTCCTTCAACCCCATCCGGCGCGAGGTGGCCATGCTGGCGCTCACCGAGCTGGTGGCCGACGGCCGCATACACCCGGCGAGGATCGAAGAGGTCGTCCAGAAGGCCCAGCAGGAGATGCAGGGCTACATTCGCGAGCGGGGTGACGAGGCAGCCCTGGAGGCGAACGTCGTGGGCATCAAGCCGGGACTCATCCAGCTCCTGGGCCGCATGCACTTCAGGACCTCCTACGGGCAGAACGTCCTCAAGCACTCGGTCCAGGTTGCCCACCTGTGCGGCATCATCGCCGCCGAGCTGGGCCTGGACGAGGCGCTCGCCAGGCGCGCCGGCCTGCTGCACGACGTGGGCAAGTCCATAGACCGCGAGATCGAGGGTACGCACACCGAGATCGGTGCCAACCTGGGCCGCCGCTTCGGCGAGCCGCGCGAGGTCGTCGACGCGATAGCGAACCACCACGACCTGGAGAAGGCCGAGACCCTCTACCCCATCATCGTCCAGGCCGCCGACGCCATCAGCGCGGCACGCCCGGGCGCCCGCCGGGAGACGCTGGAAACCTACCTGAAGCGGCTCGAAGGGCTCGAGAGCATCGCCACCAGCTTCCCCGGTGTCGAAAAGAGCTACGCCATCCAGGCCGGCAGGGAGATCCGCATCATCGTCGAGCCCGAGAAGGTGGACGACGCGAGCGCGGTCCTGCTGGCGCGGGACATTGCCAACCGCATCGAGCAGGACATGGAGTACCCCGGCCAGGTGCAGGTGACGGTCGTCCGCGAATCGCGGGCGGTCGAGTACGCCCGCTAGCCCCTTCGCAGGAAAAACAGCTGTCCGATTGAGAGTATGCCGTCCGGGGCGCGCGTCCCGGACGGCTTCTTGTGTATACTTGCGTGGCCCGAAGCTTCGGGAAGCCCACATCAGTCACTGAAATCAGTTGCGAGGTAGCGTAGATGCAGCAGTCCAGCAGCCCGTTCACGCCGGCAGGTCGACAAGTACAGTGATAGGCGAGAGCATAAAGCTGTTCACCGGTACGGCCAACCCCGAGCTGGCCAAGGAGGTCGCCCGCCACCTGGGCGCACCGCTCGACACGAACGTCGTAAGCCAGTTCCCGGACGGGGAAACGCGCATCCAGATCCAGGAATCGGTACGAGGGGCCGACTGCTACATCATCCAGTCGACCTCGGGCCCGGTCAACCACAACATCCTGGAGCTCCTGGTCCTCACCGACGCGCTCAGGCGGGCCAGCGCCTGGCGCATCAACGCCGTCATCCCCTATTTCGGGTACGCGCGGCAGGACAAGAAGGTGCAGGCTCGTGAGCCCGTGACCGCCAAGCTCGTGGCCAACATGCTCGAGACGGCCGGGATAGACAGGGTCATCACCGTCGACCTGCACGCGGGCCAGATCCAGGGTTTCTTCGACGTGCCGGTGGACCACCTCACCGGGCTGGACATAATCGCCGACCACCTGCTCAGCGAAGGCGTTGACGGCCACGTCGTGGTCTCGCCCGACATTGGCCGGGCGCCTGAGGCCAGGAGGCTCGCCAACACCCTAAACCTGCCCCTCGCGATGCTCTACAAGCGGCGCACCTCGCCCACCGACACCGAGGTCACGGCTGTGATCGGTGAGGTCAATGGCCTGAAGCCCATTATGATCGACGACATGATTTCGACCGCCGGGACGATGCGCCGCGGCATCGATGCGCTCATCGAGCTGGGGGCGGTACCCGAGGTGACCGTGGCCGCGACCCACCCGGTGTTCACTCCGCCGGCGCTGGAGCGGCTCGACATGCCGGCGATCAAGAACGTCCTGGTCACCGACACGGTCCCCTTCCACGGGGAACTGGCCAGTCTAAAGGTGCTCTCGGTGGCCCCGCTGCTGGCGAAGGCGATCCGTAACGTTCACGAGCACGTGAGCGTGAGCTCGCTCTTCCGCTCCTGAGCAGCCGACCCGGACCGGAGCGCGGCGCGGCCGTGCACGACGCGGTATCCGCTTGCGCCCGTGACGGCTGCGCTCAAAGCAACTGGACAGGGCACTCGCGTTATTAGTATGCTTTTGCGTTGGTGAAGTGCGCGCCAGTCGCGTCAGCTCATAGAGGTTCAACCCAACGCCTGTAATCGCCCGACACAACCACAGCAGCGGCGACCGGGCCTTATTTTGGAGGAAGCATGAAACTGAATGCCGAAAAACGCGTTGCAGGTGACACCAAAAACCTGCGGCGTACAGGACGGTTGCCCGCGGTCGTCTACAACAACGAAATGAACGTGCCCGTCACGCTCAACTACCTCGAGTTCGACAAGGTGTTCCGTGCGCAGGGCACCTCGCAAATCATCGACCTGGACGTAGAGGGTGAAACCCACGAGGTGCTCGTGCGCGAGGTCCAGATGGACAAGCGTCGCCGGGAACCCATTCATGTGGACTTCTACAAGCTGAGCGCCGGCCAGGAGGTCGACGTGGCCGTGGAGCTGGAGTTCACCGGCAAGGCCGCGGGCTTCGAGGAGGGCGGCCAGCTCTTCGTGCAGCGCCGCGAGGTCCAGATCCGCGTCCTGCCGCGTTACATCCCTGACAAGGTCGAGGTGGATATCTCGGCCCTCAACATCGGTGACTCCCTCCACGTGGGTGACATCGTAAGCAGCTTCCCACGCCAGGCCCAGGTCATCGACGAGCACGACCTTACGCTCGTCACGCTCCTCGCGCCCACTGCGGCCGAGGAAGAGACTGCCGACGAGGAGGCCGGGGAACCCGAGGTCATCTCCAGGGGCGAAGACGACGGAGAAGGCTCCGAAGAGTAGCAGCGCGCCGCTCGCACTCTTTCAGGCCGGTAGGGAGTTACGCTCACTGCCGGCTTCTCTTTGCGGACCCGGCGGTCACGGGAGGTAGATCTTGAGCTCCGGACGGGAAGAACTGGAGTTGCTCGTTGGCCTGGGCAACCCCGGTGAACGCTACACGAACACCCGCCACAACATGGGCTTCCTGGTGCTCGACGAGCTCGCAAGGCGTCACGGGCTGGCTTTCCGGCGCGCCCGCCACGGCGTACAGGCCCGGTGGGGCCGCGTTCAGCTGCTCAAGCCGAACACCTTCATGAACCGTTCGGGCCTGGCCGTACAGGGCGCCATCGCGAGCCGCAAACTCGCCCCCGGTCAGGTGCTGCTCGTACACGACGATCTCGACCTGCCCCTGGGCAGGCTGCGCTTCCGCAAGGGGGGCAGCGCCGGCGGCCAGCGCGGCGTAAGCGACACCATCTCGCGCATAGGGCCGGACTTCTGGCGGCTGAAACTGGGGATCTCCCGGCCGCCCGAAGGCTGGCGGGTCGAAAACTGGGTCCTCTCCCGCTTCCGCGACGAGGAAATCACGCTGGTGAGCCGCGTCGTTGACGCCGCAGCCACGGCCATCGAGCTGGCCCTCGAGGAAGGGGTCGAGGCCGCGATGAATGACACCAACGGCCTCGACCTCAGGGAGCAGGGCCTGCCCTAGCCCAGCCCTTCCAGGCTCGCCCTGATACCTTCGATCAGGCTGCGGGACTCCTCCAGACGCCTGCGCTCCTCCTCGACCACGTGGCCGGGCGCCTTGTCCACGAAGCCGGGGTTGCCCAGCTTCCGTTCGCTCACCTGCGCCTGCTTCTCAAGCTGGGCCAGCCGCTTCTCCTGCCGGCCCCGCCACTCGTCCACGTCGACGACACCGGTGAGCGGCAGCTTCAGCTCCACCCGGCTCAGGGCCTGCGTCAGGGCGACGCCCAGGTCTTCTCCGCCCTTCAGCTCGGCGCGGGCGAGCAGCCCGAAAACGTCCGCGTTGCCGGAGAGCACCTCGCTGCCCTCGCCGGTGGCCACGATCGGCACTATCTGGGAGGGCTGGAGGTTGGCTTCGGCGCGCAGGTTGCGCACGGCGCCCACGGCCTCCTGCAGCAGCGCGAACGAACGCTCGGCCTCGCTGTCCAGCAGCTCCTCGTCGACGGTTGGCCAGGAGGAAAGGGCGATCTGCTCCTCGTAGCCCAGGGTTTCCCACAGCTCGCTGGTTATGAACGGCACCAGCGGGTGGAGGAGCTTGAGCACATCGCGCAGCACGACACGAAGCGTGTGCCGGGTACGGGGATCGTCAGCTCGCAGCGCGGGCTTGGCCGCCTCCAGGTACCAGTCGCAGAACTCCGACCAGACGAAATCGTAGAGCGCCCGGTTGGCCATGCCAAGGTCAAACGCCTCCAGGTGCCGTGTCGCCTTGCGGATCGCCCGCTGCAGCCGGCTCAGGATCCAGCGGTCGGCCAGCCGGGCCGGTGCACCAGGCTGGGTCTCGCCGTCGAGGTTCATCAGGGCGAAACGCGTGGCGTTCCACAGCTTGTTGTTGAAGTTCCGGCCCATCTCAACCCGGCGGCTGTCCCAGCGGATGTCCTGCCCGCCGGTCGAGGCGTAGGTCATCGCGAAGCGGAGGGAATCGGCCCCGTACTCCTCGATCAGGTCGAGCGGGTCGATGCCGTTGCCCCTCGACTTGGACATCTTCTGGCCGTGCTCGTCGAGCACCAGGCCGTGCAGCAGGACATCGTCGAACGGGCGCGAATCGGTGTGCTCGTACCCGGCGATCTGCATGCGCGCCACCCAGAAGAAGAGGATGTCGTAGCCGGTCACGAGCAGGCTGGTGGGATAGAACTTCCTGTAGAACGGGTCTTCCGTATCGGGCCAGCCGAGCGTCGAGAACGGCCACAGGTTGCTGGAGAACCAGGTGTCGAAGACGTCGGGATCCCGGGTCAGCTCGATCCCCTCGTACCGCGGGTCGTCGGTGGGATCGAGCCAGGGGGTTTCGGGGTCCGGAACGTACACGTTGCCGTCGGCGTCGTACCAGGCGGGGATACGGTGACCCCACCAGAGCTGCCGGGAGATGTTCCAGGGCCGCAGGTCGCCCAGCCAGTCCTTGTTGACCTTCGTGTACCGCTCCGGGTGAATCCGGATCTCCTGCTTCTCCAGCGCCTCCAGGGCGCGCCGGGCGGGCTCCTCGGTGTCGTAGAACCACTGCAGCGAGAGGATCGGCTCGACCGGCTCCTTCGTGCGCTCGGAGAGGCCTATCGGGATGGTGTACTCCCGCTCGCCAACGAGCGTGCCCTCCTCGCGCAGGGCAGCCACGACAGCGTCGCGCGCCTCGAACCGGTCCATCCCCCGGAACGCTTCCGGGACCAGTTCGCCGGCCAGCCGCGCATCCAGATCGATGACGCTGGGCTTGGCCAGCCCGTGGCGCTCGCCAATCTCGAAGTCGGTCGGGTCATGCGCAGGCGTGATCTTGAGCGCACCGGTGCCGAACTCCATCTCGACGGCCTCGTCGGTGATGACCGGGACGTACCTGTCGGTAAGAGGGATGCGCACGCTCGAGCCGACCAGCTCCCGGTAACGCTCGTCATCCGGGTGAACGGCGATCGCCTGGTCGGCGAAGATCGTTTCGGGGCGAACGGTCGCAATTTCGATCGCCGTGCCGTCCTGCGCCTCGTAGCGCAACGTGTAGAGCGTGCCGGGACGCTCCTCGCGCTGGACCTCCAGGTCGCTAAGCGTGGTCTGGCTTACGGGGTCCCAGTTGACGATGCGCTCGCCGCGGTAGATGCGCCCCTGGTGGTAGAGGTCGACGAACTGCTTGCGAACGGCCCTGGAGAGGCCCTCGTCGAGCGTGAAGCGGTTGCGGCTCCAGTCGGCGCTGATGCCCATGCGCTGGAGCTGCTCGACGATGATCCCGCCGTACTTCTCCTTCCACTCCCACACCCGCTCGAGAAAACGCTCGCGACCCAGCTGGTGCCGGTCGAGCCCCTCCTCGCGCAGGGCGCGCTCGACCACGACCTGGGTGCTGATGCCGGCGTGGTCGGTTCCCGGCTGGAAGAGCGCCTCGTAGCCCTGCATGCGCTTGAAGCGGATGAGGGTGTCGATTATCGAGTTGTCGAATGCGTGACCGAGGTGGAGGTTGCCCGTGATATTGGGCGGAGGAATCACCACCGTGAACGGCTCCTTCCCGCTGTGCGGGTCAGCTCTGAACGGCTGCTCCACCCACCGGCGTGCCCATTTCTCCTCCACCCTGGCGGGTTCGTAATGGGTGGGAAGCTCCCTGATTTCTCCCTGGGCTGTGTCCGGCATGTAAAAACCTCCTCCGCTTGCAGCTGCGGACGAGGTGATCCCCGCGGTACCACCGCACTTCCCGGGGTCACTTCCGGACCCGGGCGCTCATTGGGCCGCTCTCTCGGGGCGGCAAGTCCGGAGGGTCTACTGGGAGGAGCAGCCTGTGGCGTCCTCCGTTCTTCCTCGGGCGCCCTTGCGGGCGTGGGCGACGTTCGCCTGTTGTCACCTGCCCTGCTCTCAGCGGTTACAGGGCTCTCTGTCGGTGAGGGAGCAGGCTACTCCTCCCAGCGAGCCAGCGGCTCACGATAACTCAGGAATATAGCAGGTGCCTTCTGGCGCTGCAACGCTCAGAGAACCGGCAGGCTCATCTGCGACTGCTGGCTCGCCCGGTTCGCTACGGCGCGTGCCACCCGGCGCAACGCCTGGGCGCTGGGGTTGCCCGGCTCGGCAATCACCAGCGGTGTGCCGGCGTCGCCCGATTCGCGCAGCTGGCGGGTGATGGGGATCTCCCCCAGCAGCGGCACGCCCTCCTTCTCCGCGAAGGCCTTTGCGCCCCCCTCTCCGAAGATGTGGTCGCGAGAGCCGTCCGGGAGCTGGTAGTAGCTCATGTTCTCGACGATACCGAGGGCGGGCGTGTGGATCTTCCGCAGCATCGTGTAGGCCCTGCGCACGTCCATGAGCGCAACGTCCTGGGGGGTGGTGACGAGCACGGCGCCGGTCACGTTGACCAGCTGGGAGAGCGAGAGCTGCACGTCGCCCGTGCCCGGCGGCAGGTCGATGACCAGGTAGTCGAGGTCACCCCACACCGTCTGCTGGAGCATCTGGGTGAGGGTGCCGTGCAGGATGGGGCCCCGCCAGGTTAGCGCCTGGCCGTCCTCCACCAGGTTGGCTATGGAGATGATCTTCACGCCGTGGTTGCGCAGGGGGATGATGTTCTTCTCTTCGTCGGCCATGAGCCGCTTGCCCTCGACAGAGAACATGCGCGCCTGGCTGGGCCCGTAGATGTCGGCGTCCAGCATGCCCACGGACGCGCCCTCCAGCTTGAGGGCCGCCGCCAGGTTGGCGGCCACCGTGGACTTGCCTACCCCGCCCTTGCCGGAGCCCACGGCGATGATGTTGCGGACGCCGGGCAGCAGCTCCTGCTCGTCGCCGCGAACCGCGTAGCTGAAGCCGACTTCCACCGACTCCACCCCGGGCACGGCCAGGAGGGCGTCGCGAATGGACCGCTCAAGCTCGTCCCTGCCGGGACTTTGGGGCGTGACCAGCCGGAGCCTCACGGCGACGGTGGAACCGGAGAGTTCGGTAGCCTCGACCATCCCCAGGGTGATGAGATCCTGACCCAGGTGAGGATCGGTGACGCCGGCGAGGGCGGCTTGGACGGTAGCTTCGAGATTCGCAGACATTGATATCAGAGTATCAGACTCAGAATTAAGTTAACAAGGCACGGAACGACGGGCTATACTCACCCTGTGCAGCGGCCCACCTGCCCCATCCAGCCGATCTACGCCAGCCATGCGGGAACGTGCACCCGGTGAAGCTTCCTGACGGAGTACGCAGGCAGGATCGCGTCGACGAGCACGCCGGTGTGACCACCTGGCGGGGAGTCGATCCGGGCAGCGGCCGTCACCTCCTCATCTACGAATCGACCCGGCCACTGCCGGAAGAAGCGCAACGCTTCAGCTCGCCCCACACCCCCCGGGTACTGCACCGCAACCCGTCCGGGGAGGCGGGCGTCCAGGTCGTGGCGGTTCCCGCCGACTGGGAACGCTGGTCCCGGAAGCACGGCAGGCTTGGCTCCAACCAGCTGCTCCAGGCGGCAGCGACGCTGAGAGACGCCGCGAACGCGGGACTCGTGCATGGCGACCTGCGCCCTCACCGGTTCCTCGTAAGCCGGGGCCGGCTGCTCATCGAAGGGTACGGAATCGGGTGGCCCGCACGCGGCGACTACGCGGCACCCGAGCTGCAGGGCGAGGGCAGTGAGGCCGGCGACGTCTGGTCGCTGGCCGCGTCGATCCTCGAGATAGGCCTCGACAGCGAGGACCCCACCGTCCAGGCGCTGCTCGAGCAGTGCCTCTCTGCCGACCCGGACGAGCGGCC
>CALKAI010000092.1 GCA_937983275.1 uncultured Trueperaceae bacterium
GTCTAGAGCATCAACGATTCCGGTGTTTCGATGATCTCGATGACGCGGCTTGTGAAGAGCGCGGCCTCGGCTCCGTCGATGAGGCGGTGGTCGAACGAGAGGCTCAGGTAGAGCATGTGGCGGGCGACGATGGAGTCGTCCTCCAGCACCACCGGGCGCTTCTTGATCGAGTGCACGCCCAGGATGGCGGCTTCGGGGACGTTGATTATCGGAAACGAGAAGAGGCCGCCCAGGCTGCCGATGTTGGTGATGGAGAAGGTGCCGCCGCGGACGTCGTCGGGCTGGAGCTTGCCGTCGCGGGCCCTTGCCGCCTTCTCGTTGATCTCGCCGGCCAGCTCGCTCAGTCCCTTGCTGTCGACGTCGTGAATGACGGGCACGACCAGGCCGTTGTCGGTGGCCACCGCGAGTCCCAGGTTGTAGTAGTGCTTGCGCACGATCTCGCCCCGCTCCTCGTCGAGCGAGGCGTTGATCATCGGGAACTCCTTCAGCGCGGCGACGACCGCCTTCATGATGAAGGGCAGGTAGGAGAGCCTGGCCCCCTGCTTCTCGGCGAGCGGCTTGAGCCGCGACCGCAGGGCGACCAGCTCGCTTACATCGGCCTCGTCGACGTGCAGGGTGCGCACGCTGTTGAGGTGCGAGGCGACCATCTGCTGGCTTATGGCCCGGCGCAGGCCGCGTACCGGAATGCGCTCCTCCAGCTCCTCATGGCTTGCGGGTGCAGGGGCGGCAGCCGGGGCGCGCCCGGGGCCGCGCTCGGCGAACCCGCGGACGTCGTCGACGCGGATGCGCCCGTTAGGGCCGCTGCCGGGGACGGTTTCGATGTCGACGCCCAGCTCCCTGGCGAGCTTCCGGGCCGCCGGTACTGCCAGTACCCGGCCGTAGGGGCCCTTGACGGCCGCCGGGCCGTTGGCAGGAGCCGGAGCTTCCGGCCGGGCCGCGGCGGGTGCTGGAGTAGGGGCCCAGGATCCCGTCCCCTTGCGCCGCACCTGCACCGCCGGCCCGTCATCGACGCTGCCGGAGGGACGGAAGAGGCTCAGCTTGTCGCCGTCATCCTCCGGCTCTGCGCTGCCCGACTCGGCAACGCTCTCGACGGGACCGCCGCTACTCTCCGGGGCCGTGGCCGCGGCACCGCCGCTGGCGGCCACCGCCTGCCCGGCCTCCCCGCCGGCGGGCTCGTAGAGGGCGATGGGCTGGCCTACGGCCGCTATGTCGCCCTCGCCCATCAGGTGCTTCTCGATGCGGCCGCTGAAGGGGCTGGGCAGTTCCACGGTGACCTTGTCGGTCATTACCTCGACCAGCGGCTGGTCCTCCTGGACCTCCTCGCCCTCACCCACCAGCCATTTGATGATTTCGCCTTCGACGACCGACTCGGCCAGTTCCGGCAGCAGGAATTCTTTTGGCATCGTTCTCCCGATCAGTAGTCGAGGACCTGCTGGACGGCGCGCAGGATGCGGTTGGGTCCGGGCAGGTACTCGCGGTCGTAGGCGTAGGGGTAGGGGATGTCGAATCCGGAGACGCGCATTGGCGGGGCCAGCAGCGAGTCGAGGATCTCCTCGGAGATGGTCGCGCTCACCTCGGACATGAAGCCCAGGCTGTGCGGGGCTTCGCTGACCAGGACTGCCCGGCCTATGCGGGCGACGGAGTCGAGCACGGTTTCCTTGTCCCACGGCTGCAGGGAGCGCAGGTCGATGAGCTCGGTGCTGATCTGCTGCTTTTCGAGTTCCTCCGCCGCCCGCTGCGCCTCGGCCATACTGCCACCGTAGGAGATGATCACCACGTCGTCGCCGCGTTTGCGCACGTTCGCCTTGCCTATCGGGATGGTCTCATCGCCTTCGGGGACCTCCTCCTTGATCGCGCGGTAGAGCCGCTTTGGCTCCATGAACACGACCGGGTCCTCGTCGGCGATGGCGGTGCGCAGCAGGCCGCGGGTGTCGCGCGGCGTAGACGGGTAGACGACCTTCAGGCCCGCGGTGTGGATGAAGTGGCTCTCGGGGTTCTGCGAGTGGTGGTGACCGCCGTTGACACCGCCGCCGGCGGGCATGCGCACGACCATCGGCGCGGTGAACTGGCCGCCCGAGCGGTAGCGCAGCTTGGCCGCCTGGGAGACCAGCTGGTCGAAGCCCGGGTAGACGTAGTCGGCGAACTGGATCTCGGCAATGGGGCGCATGCCGTGTGCGGCCATGCCGACCGCGGCGCCTATGATCGCTGCCTCGGAGAGGGGCGTGTCCATCACCCGGTCGGGGCCGTACTTCTCGAAGAGGTTCTCGGTGGCCAGGAAGACGCCGCCGCGCTTGCCAACATCCTCGCCAAGGACGACGATGCGCTCGTCCTTGCCCATCTCCTCGTCAAGCGTGCGGGCGATGGTCTGCACGATGTTCTGGGTGCTCAACTTACTTCTCCTCCGGGCTAAGTCTCTGCTGCTGCTCGCGCAGGAAGTCGGGGACTTCGGCGAACACGTCCTCGAACATCCACTCGAGCGGCACCTTGCCCGCCTCCTGGGCCTCCTGCTGGGCGGCCTTCTGCTCCTCCTCGATGCTGGCGAGGAGCTCCTTCTCCTGCTTCTCGTCCCACAGGCCCTCGTTCTCGAGGAAGCGCCGGTAGCGGGGCAAGGGGTCGCGCTTGCGCCACGCCTCCACCTCCTCCTTGGGCCGGTAGCGGCTGTCGTCGTCGGCGGGCGAGTGGGGCCCGTAGCGGTAGACGGTCGTCTCGACGAGTGAGGGGCCAAAGCCTTCGCGGGCCCGCTCGATCGATTCCTTCAGCACGTAGTAGCTGGCGAGCACATCCATGCCGTCGACCAGGTAGCCGGGCATGCCGTAGGCGTGAGCCTTCATGGCGATGTTCTGGGAGGCGGTCTGCTTGTTGTAGTCGACGGAGATGGCGTAGCGGTTGTTCTGCACGAGGAACACGATCGGGGCACCCTGCACGCCCGCGAAGTTGATGCCCGCGTGGAAGTCGCCCTCGGAGGTCGCGCCGTCACCGAGCGAGCACACGGTCACCTCGCCGGTGGCCTGCAGCTTCATGCTGATCGCCGTGCCCACGGCCGGCGGCACGTGTGAGGCGATGGGTGAGGCGGCCGTGTAGATCTTCAGGGGCCCGTGGCCCGGGTGGGCAGGCATTTGCCGGCCACGGTTCGGGTCGAGCCGGGTGGCCATCATCTGTCCGATGATCTCCCTGGTGGGCATGCCCAGCGTCAGGACCATGGCGCTGTCCCGGTAGTAGGGGAAGATCCAGTCCCTGCCCGCCTGCGCTGCGCGGCCCGCCGCCACCTGGGCGCCCTCGTGGCCGGATGAGGAGGCGTAAAAGCTGATGCGGCCCGAACGCTGCAGGCGGCTGAAGCGCTCGTCCAGCAGGCGGGCGGCAACCATGTCGCGGTAGAGGCCGCGCAACTGGTCCTTGCTCAGGTCTGGCTCGAAGTCCCCGACCCACTTGCCCTGCTCGCTTACCAGCGTGATGGGCTCGTCGGTGAACGCTTCGAAGCGTGGTGTGCCTTTGATCATTGGCTTCTCCCTAGGTTTGCGCTGCGGATACCGACCGTTCCTACCCGGGCCAGACAGTGAACGGGCCCCGCGAAGGTGTAGTGCGGGGCCCCGGTTGCACTCCTGCAACCGTTAATCAGCTTCGTCAGCACAGGTAGTCGCTCTGTAGCTGGCTGTAGTATCACGGTCGATCCTCCACAGGGAAGGTGTCCCGCTCTCCGGGACTCGCTCGCACGGCCCCACTCTACCCGGCGGCACTTCAAACGTCACGATTCACTCAAGGTTAGCACCGGGCGGCAACTTCGACTGTAACGATCAAACCGGGGTTGTACGCGCCTCAGGCGCCAGTTACACAGCACCTCCCGTTTCACCCGGCGGGCCCCCAGACGCTAGACTGAGCTTGTGTCTGGCTCATGCTTGAACGGTTCGAATACGGGGACTCCGACCCTGCCCGGCGCAATGCCCCGGAGCGGTCGAGGAGTTCGCCAATGAGCGGCGCCCGCCTGCTCGGTGCAGTCCTCCTCGCCGTCGGCGCGCTGAGCCTGCTGGGCGAGCTGGGGATGGGGTTCGGCTGGGTGTGGATTGCGCTGGTCTCTGCCGGATTCCTCCACGCCTACCGCCAGCACGACCATTACAGCTACCTGATCGCCGGGTCGGTCGCGGCGGGCACCGCCCTGGGCCTCCTGCTGGAGGGCGAGTGGGGCTGGGACGGCTTCTTCCTGGTGAGCCTGGGGGCGGGTTTCCTGGTGATCGACCGGGTTGAGCCGGTGACCTCGCGCTGGCCCGTCTACCCCGCGGCGGTGCTGACCGGGCTGGGCCTGCTCATATGGATCGGCGGAACAGGCATGCTCGCCAGCGTCTGGTTCCCGCTGCTGCTCATCCTCCTGGGCGCCTACCTGCTGGTCCGGGAGCGCCGCGGCAACTGGGTCGAGGTCGAGCCGGCGCCACCCGAGGGAGCCGAGCAGCCAGAGGGCGAGGCGCAAGAGGCCCAGTTACCCGCGCCCGAAGAGCGTACTACCCGCTGAACCGGGCAAATAGTCACTATTCGGGCGGCGACCGAGCCGGCTCGTCGTAGCATAGGAGGCTATGGAACTTACGCTTCCCCCCGGCCCCGCCGGAGTGATCTGGACCCTGCTCATCGCCACCCTGCTTGGATTCCTGATTGGTCTTGAACGCGAGCGGAAGCGTGAGATTCGCGGCTCGATCTTCGCAGGCATCCGAACCTTTCCTCTCATAGCGCTGTTCGGCGCGATCGCAGGCAACCTGAACGAGATCGCGGGACCGTGGCCGCTGGTGGCCGCGATCCTGGCCATGGCCGCGCTGGTGACGATGGCCTACTGGCGCGAATCGATGGGCTCGAAGATCGGCGGCACGACCGGCGTCGCCGCCTTCGTGGCCTTTGGCCTGGGCGTATTGGCGGGGGCAGAGCAAGTCGTCCCCGCCCTCGCCGGCGCCGTTCTGGCCACCGCCGTGCTGTCGCTGCGCGATGAGCTGCGCAGCCTGTCCACCGCCGTCACCCGCGAGGACCTCTTCGCCGTGGTCCAGTTTGCGGCCGTCTCGCTGGTGGTGCTGCCGCTCGTGCCCGACGAGTCGTTTGGGCCGTGGGGTGTCTGGAACCCGCAGACGATCTGGCTTCTCGTCGTCCTCATCTCGGGCGTCTCGTTCGTCGGTTACGTGCTCACCAAGGTGATCGGTGCGCGGGGCGGCGTGGGCCTCTCCGGCCTGCTGGGCGGCCTGGCGAGCAGCACGGCGGTGACGCTCTCCTTCAGCGAGAACAGCCGCAAGGCTCCCGACCTGGCGCCGGTTTACGCGGCCGGGACGCTGGCCGCCCAGACCGTAATGGCGCCGCGCGTGCTGGTCCTCCTCGCCCTCGTGCAGCCGGGCCTTGTGCTGCCGGCGCTCCTGCCGCTGGGGGCGATCTTCCTGGTGGCGGCCGGCTGGACGCTCATCACCTACCGGCAAAGCCGGCAGGCGGCCAGCAGCAGCGCGCACATAACCAACCCCTTCGAACTCAGGACGGCGCTGCAGTTCGCCCTGCTGTTCGCGGTGGTGCTGCTGCTGGCCCGTGCCGCCCAGGAGTACCTGGGTGAGGCCGGCGTCTACCTCGCCAGCGTCATCGCCGGCATCACGCAACTCGACGCGATCACCCTCTCGCTCGCCGACCAGGTGTCCTCGGGCCTCAACCCGATCGTGGCGACCCGCGGTCTGGCGCTGGCGGCAGCCGCCAACTCGGTTTTCAAGGGCGTCTGGGCGGTCTCGGTAGGCGAGAAGTCGTACGGCTGGCGTGTGCTCATCGGCATGCTGGTTTCCAGTGCCGCAGGCGTGGCTGTCGCCTTCCTGGTTCCTCTGCCTCAGTAGGCCAAAAGCCAACTCCAACCGTATTGCCGTCCGTACCAACCAAGCCGGCGCCCACTTTCGGTAGAATGGGGCGTATAGCAAAGTAACGGCATCACGGCTTCCGCAGCTGTTGAGCCGGCTGGTGGCATCTTCCGTTCCCAGCCTGCGCAGCAGTGCGGGCGTAGCGACGGAGGAGTAATGGAAGAAACCATTTACAAGGGCCTCAACGGTGTCAACATCGACACGAGCAAGATTTGCTTCATCGATGGCCAGAAGGGCGAGCTCATCTACCGGGGATACGACATCCGCGAGCTCGCCGACAAGGCCAGCTATGAGGAGGTCGTCTACCTGCTCTGGAACGGTGAACTGCCGACCCAGAACGAGCTGAACGGGTTCAGGGACGAACTGCGCGAGCACTTCGAGGTTCCCGAGCAGATCTACGACATCCTGCGCTCTCTGCCTCCGGCTACGGCCACCATGCACGCCGTCCGCACGGCGGTCAGCGCGCTGGCCGGCTTCGATGATGATCCCGACGGTGTCGACGAGGAGAACGTGCGCCGCATCGGAATGCGGCTCGTCGCGGCCTTCCCCACCATCACCGCGGCGTTCGAGCGGATTCGCCAGGGGCTCGAGCCGGTGCGTCCCCACCCCGAGCTGGGCGTTGCCGCCAACTTCCTCTACATGCTCTCCGGCGAGACCCCGACCGACGCGGCCGTCCGGGTGATGGACGTGGCCCTGGTACTGCACGCCGAGCACGGCTCGAACGCCTCCACGTTCGTGGCGCGGGCCACCGCCTCGACCCTGACCGACGTCTACAGCGCCATCACCGCCGCCGTGTCCTCGCTGAAGGGCCCGCTTCACGGCGGTGCGAACGCCGGCGTGATGCGCACGCTCGAGCAGATCGGCAGCGTCGAGGGCGTCGAGGACCACGTGCTGCAGACCCTCAGCGACCCCAAGGGCCGCGTGATGGGCTTCGGACACCGCGTCTACCGGGTGGTCGACCCGCGCGCGAAGATACTGAAGAACGTGGCGCACGATCTGGCAAAGGAATCCGGAGACTCCAAATGGTTCGAAATGAGCCTCGAGATGGAGCGGGTGATGGACCGGGAGATGGAGGCGCGCGGCAAGCAGGTGCGGCCGAATGTGGACTTCTTCTCGGCCTCTGTCTACCGGATGCTGGGCTTCCCGATCGACATGTACACGCCCATCTTCGCGGTGGCGCGCATCTCGGGCTGGATGGCGCACCTCTTCGAGCAGTACGCCGACAACCAGATCATGCGACCGCGACTCGTCTACGAGGGCCCCAGGGGCAAGGAGTTCCAGTCGCTGTCGCAGCGCAACCAGGTCGCGCGCTGACGGACTTGAGTTCGCGATAGTCCAGAGAGATCCGGGCGGCGCCACCTTCGCGGTGGTGCCGCCCGTCTTCTTCTGGCTTCCTATCCCTAGTCGTTTATGAAGCGTCCCAGGAACTCGCGAACGGCACCCTCGTACTCGGTGGGGTAGCGGTTCCAGGCTTCGACGTGCTCTGCCCCATCCAGGCGCAGGTAGGTGATGGGCGAGCGGACGCGCTCGGCGAACTCGTCGACCAGTGAGACCGGGATCGTGTCGTCGGCGGTGCCGGTGATCAGCAGGACCGGCACCTCCAGCTGGTCCGCATAGCGCCGCTGATCCAGCTCCTTCCAGTCGATGCCGCTGCGCAGGCGCGCCATGAAGAGGGCCATGTCGACGAGCGGCCCGGGGATGGACGGCGTGCCGCGCAGGGCGACATGTGCGAAGACGGTGCGCGGGTCGAGCAGGGGCGCGTCCATGACCAGACCCAGGAGCCGCGGGCCATCCGCGGGCCAGCGTTTGATCGTCTCGAGCGACACCGCGCCGCCCATGGAGAAACCGTAGAGGACCACTTCACGCACGCCCTGCTGGGCGAGGAAGTCGAGGCCGGCGAGGGCGTCGCGGTACTCTGTCTGGCCGTAGTGGTAGAAGCCATCCGGCGAGGGGGCGCTGCGGTCGTGGTTGCGGTAGGCGACCGACAGGACCGACCACCCCTCATCCACGAGCGTGGGCGTTATGCGCAACGTCTCGGTCAGGTCACCGCGGCGGCGGCCGTGCAGCATGAGGACCGCGCGTTCGCCGCCGCCCTCCATCCACCAGGCGCGCAGGTCGCCGGCGTCGCTCTGCAGGCGCAGCTCCTCGTAGGGTATGCCATGGTCCTCCTGCGGATTGCGCTTGTAAATGCCGGTGTCCAGCCGCGCCGGAACGCCCTCCCGCGGCGGAATGCCGACGATGTCGCTCACGGGACGGACGACCCAGCCGTCGCCCTGTCGTGTCACCGGGCCCAGGCTGCCGTAGCCGTCCTCCCAGAGCAGGTTGAAGATCCCGTCCTTGTCGACCTCTGCAAACTGGTTCGGGTTCTCGAGTACAGGCAAGGCGACCTCGTACTCGCCCGCCTGCCCCTGGGCCACGGTGCCCAGCTCAAACTCGGGCTTGAGGGCGTACGGCTCCGGAACCAGGAAGCGGTTCGACATGACCCACAGGAGTGCGGTCAGGCCGGCCAGGAGGAGGAGCAGGACGAGGACCATGATGGCCGAGCGCAGCACGCCTTACCGCTTGCCGTCCCAGCTGATGCGGCCAAAGGTGTCGCTGCGGTCCGGACTGGTCGAGAACATCACGACCGGCACCTTCGTGAACTCCTCGATGAGCTCCAGGTAGTCGGTGACCTCCTTCGGCAGCGCATCACGGGATCCCAGTCCCGCCAGCGAATCCCAGCCAGGCATTTCCGTGTACTCGGGCGTACCGTCGGCAGAGTAAGCCGTGCACACCTTCACCGTGTCGAACCCGGAGAGCACGTCGAGCTTCGTGACGACCAGACCATCGAATCCATTTATCTCGCAGGCGTAGCGGAGCCCGACCAGGTCGAGCCAACCCACCCGGCGGGGCCGCCCGGTGGTCGTGCCGAACTCGTCCCACTGGTTTGCGCCGGTGCCGCGCAGGCGGTTGGCCTCCTCGCCGAATAGCTCGGTCGGGAAGGGACCGTGGCCCACGCGGGTCGTGAACGCCTTCACGACGCCCACCACGTTGTCGAGCGCCTTGTGGGAGACTCCGGCCCCGACGAGGATGCCGCCAACGGTGGGGTGGGAGCTGGTCACGAACGGATAGGTTCCGTAGGTGAGGTCGAGCATCGTCCCCTGGCCCCCCTCGAACATGACGCGCTTGCCGGCGGCCAGCGCCTCGCGCACGAGTTTCCCTGTGTCGCGGATGAAGGGCAGCACCCGTTCACGCACCTGGGCGAGACTGGCGACGGCCTCGTCGACGTTCGTCCAGCCCACTCGCGCCGTGGAGTTGGGCTTTGCCTCGAGGAGACGCTCGAGGCGCTCCCTGAGGACCTGCTCGTCGACCAGGTCGCCAAAGCGCAGGCCTACGCGCCTCGCCTTGTCGCTGTAGCTGGGACCTATCCCCCGCCCGGTCGTGCCCACGAACCCGCCACCCTCGTCGTTCTTGCGGTGGTGCGGCAGGACCATGTGCGCTTCGTGGGAGATGTAGACCTCCCCGGGGTCCTTCGTCGCCGCGAACTCATCGAACTCCTCGATGAAGGTCCAGGGGTCGATGACCATGCCCGCACCCAGGATGGAGACGGGCCGTTCGTGCAGCACTCCGCAGGGCAGGTGGTGCAGCTTGAAGATCTCGTCGCCGACGACGACTGTGTGACCGGCGTTGGCTCCGCCTGAGTAGCGGACTACGTAGTCGGCTTGCGCCGCCAGCGCGTCGACTACCTTGCCTTTGCCCTCGTCACCCCACTGGGCGCCTATGACCGCGATTCCTGGCAAACCGTACCTCCCATGCCAGCGGTCAGTATA
>CALKAI010000093.1 GCA_937983275.1 uncultured Trueperaceae bacterium
TCCCGCAGCCGCCACTCCCCGCCCACGTGCCGCAGGTAGTTGGCCGCCTCCCGCACGTACGACGACCATGCCCGGTACATCCGCACCCGCGCGGTGCCCAGGCTTCGTTGCTCGCGCTCCAGCAGCTCGACCTGGGCCTCGGCCAGCCCCAGCGACCGCTCGGCCGCCACTGCCCGCGAGTGCAGCTCCCGGGTCACCCGGTCGGCATCCGCAACGAACTCAGCAAGGGCCAGCCGCGCGCGTTCCAGCTCCTCCTCCAGCGCGCCGCGCCCCGCCAGGCCGTCGCCAAACACCAGCTGTCCCGACAGCCGCACCTCCCACCGCTCGGGGCCGCCCACGGTCGATGCGCCCACGTTCAGGCCGGGCAGGCCGTTCACCAGGCCGCCCTCCAGGTCGACCGTCCCGGTGCGGTTCCGGTACGCGCCCCGCAACCGCAAATCGTCCAGCACGCCCTGACCGAGCAGCCGCAGCTCGGTCTCCAGCAGCTCCACCGTCAGCTCCAACAGCCGCTGCTCGTGCCTGGGCAACGGCTCCCCCGCAAACTCGGACGGATCGGGCAGAGCAAAACGCAGCCCGCCATAACGCGGCGCCCCCGAAAAGCCCAGGTCAAGCCACTCCCACTGCGCCGCCTCCAGGGCCGCCAGCCGCTCCCGGTGATCGACGTAGGCTCCCAGGTGGTCGAGCAGCGACTCCACGAGCTGCGGCTCCCTGGCCGTGGAGTCAGCAAAGGCCTCCTGCACGGCAGGCAGGCCACCCGCCTCGTACGCCCCCTCCACCCGCTCCGGCTCGAGCCCGGCGGCCACCAGCTCACTGCGCGACGCCTCCAGAGCCCGCGCCTGCGCCTCCTCCTGCTCCCGCGCGATGAGCAGGTTCGAGTGTGCCAGGAGCGCATCCCGCACGGCGTTCACCCGGGCGTGGTCGAGCGTCCGGTAGGCCCGCTGCAGCGTTTGCCGGCGCCGCAGTACCGTCGCCGGGTTGTCGGCGAAGTCGAGCTGGGCCGAGAGGGTCGCCCGCGGTGTCCACTCCGAGGTTTCGCTCTCCACGTTCACCCGGTAGCGCAGGGAGGGATCGATGCGCAGCGACCAGTCGACTTGCCCGGCGGGCGACACCTCCCACTCGAGCTGGTCGGTTCGGGCGAGAAGCTCTGCCAGGTTCGCGGGTTCGACCTGCAAGGCCCAGCGCCCGTCAGTCGCCTGGGCCACTGACGGGGCGGCGAGGAGGAGCAGCAGGCAACTGAGGAGCCGAAGGGAGAAATTGGGCACAGGGCGGGACGACGCTAAAACGGGGTTGGGACGACGCAAGGGGCACCTCCGCCTGGATCGCCCGGCCCATGCTCGGGAAGGGGTTTTCCGGTAGCGGGGCGGGCGAACGGGATGACGCTATGTACGAATTGTCTGTTCCCTCTAATTCTCTGCTAATTCAGGTGCCATATTATCTTCATGTACCTGAACGGAGTCTGAAGCCAGGCTTCGTGCTGGAACACGAGCGTCACGAATTGCGACACTCTTTTGGAGGGGGCATGCAAGATAACGGGGGGATTGGCCTTCAGCAGGTCATAAACGACGTCACATCTTTCGCGGTTGCGAAAGGCCGCGATCGGACCTTTGAATTTGAACTGTACCTGCTCAAATGGCAGGCAGAGCTCGCCACAAAGAACGACAACAAGGAGCTCGAGGTACTGGTCCTCCGCGAAGCCGCAGAACTCAAACGACAGATAGAAAGCATGTCGACAGCCGCCTAGAAGGGCCTGAACACGCGGCGACCCGCGCTTGCACTCCAAGCGGTGGATAGTTGCTGCATGGCTGGATATCATCGGCTGCATGGCCACTCATCGCACCCAACGACAAGCAGTACGCGCTGAGGGCCAAAGAGGGGAAGAGGTACAGGAGTACGCTCCCACGCGCCGCAAGGCGTTCCTGCGGGGCGCGCTCGACATCCTGCCCATGACCCTGGGAGTCCTGCCGTTCGGGGCGGTCGCGGGACTGGCGGCCATCTCGAGCGGCCTGAACTTCGTGGAGGCCGTGAGCCTCTCGGCCATCGTCAACGCCGGCGCCTCGCAGCTGGCGGCCCTGCAGCTCGCCACAAGCGGCGCGCCCATCGCGATCATCCTCATCACGACCTTCTTCGTGAATCTGCGCTTCCTGATGTACAGCGTCGCCCTGACACCCCAGCTGAAGGGGGTACCGCAGGGCTGGCGCGTGGCCATGATCCACTTCGTGGTCGACCAGACGTTCGCGCTGGCCACCCTCAACTACCCGAGGATCACGGGCTGGCAGCGGCGCGTCGCCTACTTCTTCGGCGTCGCCATCCCGCTCTTCACCTCCTGGGTAGGCGGCACGATCATCGGCGCCGGATTCGGCACCGCCGTACCCACCGGCTGGTCGCTCGAGTTCGCGATCCCGCTGGTCTTCCTCGCACTGCTCGTGCCCACCATCGCCGACCGGCCGGCGCTCATCGCCACGGTCGTTGCCGGCATCTCGGCGGTGCTTACGATCAAGATGCCCCTGCAGACCGGCCTCATGGCATCGGCCCTCATCGGCATCGCCGCGGGCATGCTCGCCGAGCGCCGCCTCTGGAGCGAAGGGGAACGGCAGGCGTGACGGTAAACATCTGGCTGCTCATCTTCCTGATGATGCTCCTCACCGCAACGCTGCGCGGCAGCTTCCTGCTCCTCGAGGGGCGCATCACCTTCCCGCTGTGGCTGCGCCGCGCGCTCCGCTACGTGCCCTACGCCGTGCTGCCGGCGCTGGCCTTACCCGCCATCATCAGCGTGGAAGGCAGCTACGTCCTCGACGCCCCCAAGCTCATCGCCGCGGTGGTCGGCGTGCTCGCCGCCTGGCGCACCCGCTCGGTCCTGCCGACGCTCGTCTTCGGGATGGGCGCCCTGTGGCTCAGCAGCTGGCTGCTGAGCAGCCTGGGTTCCTGAGCGCGCGCTCCCGACCCCGACCTTTACCCGGGAAAAACCTACTCGTCGACGTCCCACTCGGGCCCGCCCTCGGCGGCGGTGATGCGGTAGTTGCGGGCCAGCCCGAACACCCGCGTCATCTCCTCCCTGGTCAGCTCGAAATCGAAGATCTCGAAGTTGCTCAGGCGGTGCTTGTGCGAAGCGGCCTTCGGAATGGCGGCCACCCGCCGCTGCTGGATGAGCCAGCGCAGGGCCACCTGCGCGGGCGTCTTGCCGTACTTCCCGCCAATCTCGCCCAGCACCGGGTCGTCTGACACCTCGCCCTTGGCGATGGGGCTGTAGGCGGTGAGGAGGTAGTCGAACTCCTCTGCCTGCTTCAGGAGGGTCTTTTGCGACAGGTACGGGTGGTACTCCACCTGGTTGGCGAACAGCGAGAGGTGCTCGCTCGCCTCCAGCACGAGCTTCGACGGGAAGTTGCTGACGCCCGGGAAGCGGATGAGGCCGCGCGCCTGCAGCTCCTGCAGGCCGGCGAGCGGCTCCTCCAGCGGGATTTCGTCGTTGGGCCAGTGGAGGAGGAGCAGGTCGACGTAATCGGTGCGCAGCTTGCGCAGGCTCTCCTCGGCAGAGGAAACCAGATCCTTCGTCCGGTAGTTGCCCGCCTTCACCTTCGTGACGAGGAAGATCTCGTCGCGCGGCACGCCCGAGCGTTCGATGGCCTCACCCACGAACTCCTCGTTGGCGTAACCCTGCGCGGTATCGATGTGGCGGTAGCCGATGGCCAGGGCGTCGCTCACGCCCTCGAGGCACTCCTGCCCAGGTAGGCGGTAGGTCCCGAAGCCGAGGGCGGGAACGTTCGTCCCCTGAACATGTTGATGGATCATTCGCCTACTCTACGCCATACCCCCTCGCCGGCTCAGGTTGCGTGAGCGAGCTGCTCCCTGATGGCGTGCGGCAGCTGCTCGTCGATCCACTGGGCCATGCGCTCCTCGCTCTCCAGGATCTCGCGGGCGGTCCGCGCGGTCTCGTGGTCGCCTATCTCCTCGGCCGCGGTGATGATCGAGCGGTAGGAGGCGATCTCGAGTTTCTCGGCCGCCGCCCCCTCCAGCAGGTGCTTGATCATCGAGTCCTTCGCCGGCATCATGGCCATCCCCTGCACCGTGCCCATGACGCTGCTCATGCCCGACTTGAGGTTCGACACGCTGCCGCCCAGGCGCTCGATTGCCCGCTCGACCAGGTCGGCGTGATGCTTGCTCTCCTCGGCGTGGGAGCGCAGCCGCTGCGAGATCACCGGGTCGCTCTTCGCGTCGTTCGCGTGGCCCTTCAGCGTCTGCACCAGGGCGCGCTCCATGGCGTAGGCGTCGTTGAGCCAGGCGATGAGCGTCTTCCGCTTCGCCTCGTAGCTGCCCTCCTGCCTGTGCCGGCGGCCCCGCATGCTGCCGCCCTCGTTGCCGGTCCAGCCCTCCTGGTGGCTGCGGCCCTGGCCGCGGCCGCGGAAGCGGTTCATGAGCAGGGCTCCGCCTACCAGTCCGGCGCCCAGGAGCAGCGCCCGGCCGGTACCGCCGCGCCTGGCGCTGCCGTTCCCCCGCCGCGGCCGCCTGTCTATCCGGTCGCTGCGGCCCAGGTACTCGCGGTGCTCCTCGTGTTCCCTGTGCTCTCTGTGTCTGGTCGGTTCGTTCATGCGCTTACCCCCTACACGGTGAAGTGTAGGGGCGCTGTCAATGGTCCTCTAGGCACTGGCCCACGATAGAACCGGGCCGTGCCGGCCCCGTCCGCGTGCGGGTTCGCTGCCCCGGCAGCGCCCCTCCACGGTAGAGTCGCCCTGTTGAGGTTTGAAGGAGGAATCATGCCCACGGTAACGGTCAACGGCAAGAGCATCGAGGCAACACCCGAAACCCGGCTGGTCCTGGCCATCGAGGAGGCCGGCATCAACATCGGTCACCGCTGCGGCGGCAAGGCCCGCTGCACCACCTGCCGCGTGGAGTTCGTCAGCGGCGAACCCGACAGCATGACTGAGGCCGAGTACGCCAAGCTCAAGGAGAAAGGCCTCCTCGGCAAGGCCCGCCTCTCCTGCCAGATCCTCGCCTCCCACGACATGGAGGTCAGGGCGCTCATGACCCTCGAGGGGGAGGGCTGGACGGACACGGGCCCCGCCCCCGAACCCGATGTCGAACCGGATGCCGCCTGGTACCCGCTGAACGAGCTGCGCGAACGCGAGGGGCAGCTCGAGCCGGGTGAGGATATCGAGTAGCCCCGCGGGAGGCACGTGGAGGCGCCTGGGGGCGCCCGGGACGCCTAGCGGGCCGGTACGGGGTCGAAGCTGTCCAGTATCCGGCCCGCCTCCTGCGCGCGCTCCGGCTTCACCACGGCGTAGACCAGCGCCTCGCCGGCGCGGCTAAGCCGGGTGTAGTTGTTGGCACCCAGCTTGGGCGGCCGCACGGTCATGAGGAAACCGCCGATGAGGCCTATCCCGGCGCCCAGGCCCAGGCCCCACAGGGTGGCGCGCCACGCCCCGGCCGCCATCGCCGGGCCCATCATGGGCAGCACCAGGTTGCCGGTCGAGAGCAGGTAACCCAGCAGGCTGCCGGCCACGGCGCCCAGCACCAGGCCCAGCGTGGCCCCGATTCCCGAAAGGTTGCGGGCCTCGCCACCCTCCCCCTGGATTTGCCCCGGTTCGAACGACTCGACCGAGCTCATGTTGATGACGGTCACCCGCGTCTCCTCGAGGCCCCGTTCGCGCAGCGCCTCGACGGCCCGCAGGGCGTCCGCGTAGCTGTCGTACGACCTGATCACGGTGTACACGCTCCACCTCCCTGACCTCAAGATACTGACGGCCAGCCATCCCCTACGTGTACGGGACTTACGTTTGGTGCGAAGATGGGGCGCGTGGAGAAGCAGGGCCGTCCAACTCCGGGTGACACCGGTTCAGGTTCAGGAGAACGCTCCAGCGCCTGGGGTGCCCTCACCCTCATGGTGGGCACGCTCGCCAGCCGGGTCACCGGCCTGCTGCGCGCCTCGGTCCTCGCGCAATTCTTCCCGCCGGGCGTCGCCGACGCGTTCGTAACCGCCTTCAAGGTCCCCAACCTCTTCCGCGAACTGCTGGCCGAGGGCGCCCTGACCAACTCCTTCGTCCCCGTCTACCGCAGCCTGGGCGAGGAGGAGCGCAAGCGCCTGAGCGGTTCGCTGCTGGGCCTGCTGCTCATCGCCAGCGGCGTGCTCATGCTGCTCGCCTACCTGGCCGCCCCCTGGCTGGCCAACATCCTGATAGGCGATCCCGACAACGTCGACGTCGAGCTCACCACCCGGCTCATCCGCATCGTCTTCCCGTTCCTGCCGGCTATCTCGCTGAGCGCCCTGGCGATGGGCATCCTCAACTCGCACGAGCGCTTCCTGGCGCCCGCCTGGGCGCCGGTGATGCTGAACGTGGTGACGGTGACGCTCATGGCGCTCTTTCCCGGCCACGCCGTGATGCTCACCGTCGCCCACGTGCTGGGCGGCGTCGCCCAGCTGCTCGTGCAGATCCCCGCGCTGGTGCGCCACGGCCTCCTGCCGCGCTTCCGCTCCCTGTGGCACCCGGCCGTGGGCAGCGTGCTGGTGCTGATGGTGCCCTTCGCCTTCACCACCAGCGGCCGCCAGCTGCTCAACGTGCTCGCCAACAACACCGTCACCAGCCTCTTCGAGGGCGCGGCGCTGGCCTTCCAGAACGCCGACCTGTTCCTGAGCATGGCCCTGGGCCTCTTCTCGATCTCGCCCGCCCTCGCCTACTACTCGCGCCTGAGCGCCCAGGCGGTGGACGCCCCCGAGCGTTTCGCGCCTACCCTGAGCGAGGGTCTGCGCCTCATCACCTTCCTGACCATCCCGGCCGGCCTGGCGCTCACGGTCCTCGCCCAGCCGCTCGTGGAGATCGCCTTCAACTGGCGCTCCCTGGCGGGCGCCCCGCTGGCCCCCTCCGTCTACGCCGGGACGGTCGCCGCCCTCGCCCCGCTGGGGCTGGCCGTCTTCCCGGTGGGCCTCTTCAACCTGCTCGTGCGCACCTTCTACATTCGCCGCGAGACGCGCATCCCGGTGGTGGTCGTGCTCCTCACGCTCACCCTGCAGGGGGCCCTCTACCTGCTGCTCTCCCGCACGATGGGCATCGCCGGCCTCTCCTGGGCCGCGGCGATCGCCGGCTGGTTCCAGCTGCTGCTCACCACCTACCTGGTGCGCAGGCGGGTCGCCTTCGACCTCACGGGCCTGCTGCGCACGGCGGTGCGCGTGGGCCTGGCTGCCGGGGTGGCCGCGTTCGCCGCCGGCGCCGCCCTTGGCCTGCTGCCCCTCGAGGCCGCCGGCTGGTTCGGGCACCTGGCCGAGCTGGTCGCCGCGGCCGCCCTCTTCGTCGTCGTCTTCGCGTTCCTGGTGCTGCTCCTGCGCGTGCCCGAGGCGCACGCCTTCGCCCGCCGGCTCCTGCGCCGCCGTTAGGCGTCCCGGCTGGCCACCTGGATCTGCTCTGCCAGATCGGTAGAGATCGCCACCGGTTCGCCCCCCTGCTCCAACGTGATGGGCCCCGAGAAGGGCGCCTTCGCCAGGATCTTCACCACGTTGCCGGGGACGATGCCGTGCTCATCGAGGAAGCGGAGGACCTCGCCGCGCTGGTCGGTGATGCGGGTGATGCGCAGCACGTCCCCCTCGTTCCAGGCGGTGAGCGGCAAACCCAGGTCGGCTGGGATGACCCCGTCGCGGTCGGGGATGGGATCGCCGTGCGGGTCGTGGGTCGGGTGGCCCAGCAGCTCGGCGATGCGCTCCTCGAAGTCTTCGCTGATGTGGTGCTCGAGGGTCTCGGCCTCGTCGTGGACCTCGTGCCACTCGTAACCGAGGGCCTCGGCCAGGTAGGTTTCGAGCAACCGGTGGTGGCGAATCGTCTCCAGCGCCATCTTGCGGCCCGCCGGGGTCAGGGTCGCCCCCTGGTACGGCTCGTACTCGATGAGGTGCAGCGTCGAGAGCCTGCGCAGCATGCCCGTTACCGAGGCGGGACTCACCTGCAGGAGATCGGCAAGGTCGCGGGTCTTCACCGTCTCGCCGCCCAGCTCGAAGATCGCCTTCAGGTAATCCTCGACCGCGCTCGAAACGATCCGCTCCCCCTTCACGGACTCGGGGCCGTCAGTCATATGGCGACCTTTTTCATCTCCCCCCGATTGTACTGGCTGGCCGGCTAGCCTCGGTGGGTCACGTTCTTCTCAGGCAGGTGTGCCGTACCATCAGATCAGGGGAACACACTTACGGTGGTGTGAAGGGGGCGTGAATGGAAGCATTCGACGCGGTAGCGACAACACTCGCCACGCTGGCAACCCTGTCGGGCGTGGCTGCAGCAGCAAAAGCCGTGAGAGCCGGGCGCAGGCGTGAGGCCGGGGGCATGCAGCGGGCGCGCCAGGCCCAGCCCGTGCGGGTGACCAGGAGCCGGCCGCGCCGGGGCGCCTAGCGAGTCCTGCCGGGCTCGAGAGCGGACAATAAGGTTAGTGCAGCCGCCGCCCGTCGGGCACGTTGCCGTCGATCGTCGTCAGGGCGATGGCCCCGTCCGGATTCTCGAAGCCGGTGAGCAGGAACTGCGACTCGAACCCGGCGATCCGCTTGGGCGGCAGGTTGACCACGCCCACGACCTTCTTGCCCACGAGCGATTCGGGGTCGTAGAGGTCGGTGACCTGGGCGCTCGTTTGCCGGACGCCCAGCTCCTCGCCGAAGTCCACCCAGATCTTGTAGGCGGGTTTGCGGGCCTTCGGGAACTCCTCGGCCCGTACGACCGTGCCGCTGCGCAGGTCTACCTTCAGAAAATCGTCCCAGTCGATGAATTCCATGGCTGGGACGATCATAACTATTTCGCTATACCCGTTTGAAGATCAGCGCGGCGTTCTGGCCGCCGAACGCGAAGTTCGTGGAGAGCGCGTAGTCGATGCGCTGCTCGCGCGCCTCATTGGGGATGTAGTCGAGGTCGAGCTCCGGGTCGGGGTCGATGTAGTTGCGGGTGGGCGGCAGCACGCCGGAAGCCAGCGCCTGCACGGAGGCGATCGCCTCGACCGCACCGGCCGCGCCCAGCATGTGGCCCGTCATCGACTTGGTGGAGGAGACCGGCGGCACCGTGCCCTCGCCGAACACGTCCTTGAAGGCCAGCGTCTCGTTCAGGTCGTTCGCTGGCGTGGAGGTGCCGTGCGCGTTGATGTAGCCGATCTGGCCGGCATCGACTTCGGCCGAGTTCAACGCCCAGCGCATGCAGCGCGCCGCGCCCGCCCCGCCGGGAGCCGGCGCGGTGATGTGGTAGGCGTCGGCGCTGGTCGCGTACCCGACGACCTCGGCGTAGATGGTGGCGCCGCGCGCCCTGGCGTGCTCGTACTCCTCGAGGACCAGGATCCCCGCGCCCTCGGCCGCGACGAAGCCGTCGCGTGAGGCCGTGAACGGCCGGCTGGCCGTCTCGGGGCTGTCGTTGCGGGTGGAGAGCGCCTTCATCACGGCAAAGCCGCCTACGCCCATTGGGGTCACGCAAGCCTCGGCCCCACCCGTGATCATTATCTTCGCCTCGCCGCGCTGCACCACGCGGAAGGCGTCACCCACCGCGCCGGAGCCGGTCGCGCAGGCGGTGACCACCGTGCTGGAGGGGCCCAGCAGGCCGTAGCGCATGGCGATGTGGCCCGAGGCCATGTTGGCGATCAACTTGGGAATGAAGAAGGGGCTCATGCGCATGGGGTTGCGCTCGAAACGCACCCGGGACTCGTTCTCCCAGGTCTCGAGGCCCCCGATGCCGCTGCCGATGAGGGTGCCGGTGTGCTCGCCGGCGACGTCCTCCTCGCTCAGGCCCGCGTCCTCGAGCGCGAGCTGGGCACCAACCAGCGCCAGCTGCACGTAACGGTCGAGGCGCTTCGCTTCCCTGCGCTCGATGTACTGGTTGATGTCGACATCGACCTCACCGGCGATCTGCACGGTCAGCTCGCTCGCATCGAACCTGCTGATAGGCCCGATGCCGTTGCGCGCCTCGTGCTGAGCCTCGAGGAAGGCGCTCGCCCCGACACCGATGGGTGTCACGGGCCCCAACCCTGTAACGACTACTCTCTTCATCCCTCTACACCTCTCCGGCACCCGAATCGTTCATCAGGAAACTCCATCTTGCCCTTGCGAGCGTCAGTCTCCGACTGCAAGTAAGGGGGCCGGCGAAGGAGTGCCGCGCGGCGCCCGCGCGGCCAGTCCCAGATTCCCTTACTGCCTGTCTTTGATGAAGGTGACAGCGTCGCCGACAGTGCGGATGTTCTCTGCCTCTTCGTCGCTGATCTCGATACCGAACTCGTCCTCGAGTCCCATGATGAGCTCCACGACGTCGAGCGAGTCGGCGCCCAGGTCATCAACGAAAGATGCTGCCTCGGTCACCTCACCCGGATCGCTGTCCAGCTTGTCGGCAACAACTTCCTTGATCTTCTCCAAAATAGCCTGTTCGTCCATGATGTCCTCCAATGTGCTGCGCTCACCGCGATATTCGCATGTGGGCGCGTGGCGCAATGTTGCTAAGTCTAGCAGGGCCGCGCAGCGCGCAATCTAACACCCTTACTGCATCACCATGCCGCCATCGACGGCAATCGTCTGTCCATTCACGTAGGCGGCATCGTCGCTGGCCAGGAAGGCCACGACCCTGGCGACCTCCTCCGGCTTCCCGAAGCGGCCGGCCGCGATGCGGCCCAGGTAGGCTTCACGCAGCTCCTCGTTCAGCTGGGCGGTCATGTCCGACTCGATGAAGCCGGGCGACACCGCGTTGACGGTGATCCCCTTGCCGGCGTACTCCTGCGCCAGGGCCTTGGTGAGCCCGATGAGGCCCGCCTTCGCCGCGACGTAGTTCGCCTGGCCCACGTTCCCGATCATGCCGACGACCGAGGAGATGTTCACGATGCGCCCGAAGTTGGAGCGCAGCATGCCGCGCAGGGCGGTCTTCGAGATGTGGAAGGCGCTGGTCAGGTTGGTGTCGAGCACCTCCTGCCACTGCTCGCCCTTCATGCGCAGCGCGAGGGTGTCGCGGGTGATGCCGGCGTTGTTGACGAGCACCTCGATGGCACCCAGCTCGCTGCTCACGTCCTTGACCAGCTGCACGCACTCGCTCTCGACGCTCACGTTCGCCTTGAAGGTCTGCGCCTGCCCGCCGGCCGCTTCGACCTCGCGGGCGACCTCCTGGGCGGGACCTTCGGAGTTCACGTAGTGCACCGCAACCCGGTGGCCGCGCCGGCCAAACTCGAGCGCCATGGCGCGACCCAGCCCGCGGCTGGAACCTGTGACGAGAACTGTACGGGGGCTTTCGCTCATAGGGCCTCCTGCAAAGTGGCGGTGTCGACGACGCTCACCGCACGGGCCTCGCCCAGTGTGCGGGACACGAGGCCGGTAAGCACCTTACCGCTGCCGAACTCGACGAATCGTTTCACGCCAAGCTCGACGAGGCGTTCCATCGTCTCCACCCAGCGGACGGCGCTGGTGACCTGCTCCTCGAGCAGGCCCGCGATGCGTGTGTGATCCTCGTGCAGGTCGGCGGTTACGTTGGAGAGCACCCCGAAGCGCGGCGGTCCGAAGCTGACCTTCGCGAGGTCGTCGGCGAGCCGCGTTGCCGCCGGACGCATGAGCGAGGAGTGGAAGGGGGCAGAGACCTTCAGCGGCACCACCCTCGCCCTGTCCCGCTGCAACCGCTCACCGGCCGCCTTGACGGCCGCCGCCTCACCGGAGATGACCGTCTGGCCGGGCGCATTGAGGTTGGCGACCTCGACGATGCCCTCGGTTTCGCGGCATACGGCGTCGATGATGTCGGCCTCCAGCTTGAGGATCGCCGCCATGGCGCCCTCGCCGGCCGGGACCGCCTCCTGCATGTACTCGCCGCGCTTGCGCACGAGCTGCAGGGCCTCCGCGAAGGGCAGGGCGCCCGCAGCGACCAGCGCGGTGAACTCGCCCAGGCTGTGGCCCGCGGCGAAGGCCGGTTCTGCGCCGCCCGCCTCACGCCACGCCTCGAAGGCGGCCATGCCGGCCGCTACAAGCGCCGGCTGCTGGTTGGCGGTGAGCTGCAGCTCCTCCTCGGGGCCCTCCCACATGAGGGTGAGGAGGCCGGGGAGGGTTTGCTCTGCCTGATCGAGGAGTGTTCGTGCCGCCGGGCTGTTCTCGTAGAAATCCCGGGCCATTCCGATCGTCTGGGAACCCTGCCCGGGAAAGAGTGCGGCCGTCAGGCCCGTGTTGTCGCCCGTTTCATCGCTCAAGCCGGAACCTCCTGCTGCGCCGCCGCCTTGCCCGCCACGAACCCGGGCGTGTACGGGTGCATCCCGCCCCAGGTGAGGACGCTGGAGGCCCAGGTGAGGCCGGCGCCGAAGGAGACGAGCAGCAGGTCGTCGCCCTCGTGGATGCGTCCGCTGTCGAGGGCGTCGCGCAGCGCCAGGGGGATCGAGGCGGTGGAGTTGTTGCCGTACTCGTCCACGGTCACGACCACGCGCTCCTCGTCCAGGTGCAGCCGCTCGCGGGCGGCGTCGATGATGCGCAGGTTGGCCTGGTGGGGCACGAACAGGGAGATGTCGTCGCTGCCGATCCCCGCCTTGTCGAGCGCCTCGACGGTGGCGGTGTCCATCACCCGCACCGCGAACTTGAACACCTCGCGGCCGTTCATGGCCAGTTTTTCGCTTAGCGGTTCACCGTTCGGCAGGCACTTGCCCACGGCACGCATGTGCAGGTGGTGCGCCCCGCTGCCGTCGGCGCCCAGGACGCTCGACTTGATGCCGAACGGCTCGTCCACGGGCTCCACCAGCACAGCGCCGGCACCGTCGCCGAAGAGGACCGCGGTGGAGCGGTCGTTCCAGTCGACGAGCTTCGTCAATGCCTCGGCCCCAATCGCCAGCACCTTGCGCGCCTGGCCCGACTCGACGAACGAGCGGGCGGTGGCGAGGGCGTAGAGCCAGCCCGGGCAGGCGGCCAGCAGATCGAACGCGCCGGCGCGCAACCCGAAGTGGTTCTGGACGAGCGCCGCCGTCGCCGGGAAGAGCGCGTCGGGGGTGTTCGTCGCCACGATCACCATGTCGACCTCGTCGAGCACCTCGCGACCGTGCCGGTCAATGAGATCCTGGACGGCGCTTATGGCAAGGTCGCTGGTGTACTCGTCGGGGGCCGCGACATGACGGCGCCTGATGCCGGTGCGGGTGCGGATCCACTCATCGTTGGTATCCATCATCCCCTCGAGATCCTGGTTGGTCAGGATCCCTTCCGGCGCATAGGCGCCCAGTGCCGTTATGCCGGCACGTTTCTTTTGGCCGCTCACTTCCCTCGCCTAGGCCTCCGGAAGAACCTGGCGGCCGTTGTAGTAGCCGCACTCCGGGCAAACCTGGTGGCGGGGCTTCTGAACCTTGCACTGCGGGCACTCGACGAGGGTCGGGGCGCTCAGTGCGTGGTGGGAGCGACGCTGATCGCGACGCGAGGCGCTGGTGCGCTTCTTCGGTACGGGGTGCTTAGCCATGGGAATCTACTCCTTCGAATTGACGTCGAAATCCTCCAGCAGGGAGAACGGCGACGTGCGGGCCTTTTCACGTTCCGCGTAACGCACGGCAAGCGGAACACATTTGGTCTCGTCCGCGCAGGCGACGGTCAGTGGCAGGTCAGCACCAAAGATCTCCGTCATCATTTGCGCAAAGTCGACCTCGGGGTGGCCGAAGACCAACAACTCCTCGTCCTCCTTAACCGGGGTTATCTCCAGGCCCTCAACGCCCGGACGGTACTCCAGCGGGAAAACGAAGTCGGAAGTGGACGGCACCTCTACCGGCTCGAGGCAGCGCCGGCAAGGCATTATAGCCGTACCGGACACCTGGCCTGTAAGGATGAAGTCATCATCGCCACCGGCGTTCCTGACGGTGAGCTCATGCTCCAGCGGAACCTTGAAGCTCACTTCGTCGCTGTGCCAATCGCTGATCGGAACGAACGAACCGCTGGCCTCAACCTCGCCATCAGTCACCTGATCGTGCCTCAGGAGGCTCGAGAGGTTGAGTATTGCGGTGTTATCGGGTGTGTCGAACCGAGCTGCCATCCTAGAAAGTATAGGTACGCTCCCGGGACCTGTCAAGGCGAGGAAATACCGATGGAAACTGCAACTTTCGGACTTTTCGGGGTGTCTTGCAGGCGGCCGCCAAAGCTATACTTGGACGTGTGTTTCAGATCATTCCGGCCGTAGACATCCAGAGGGGCAAAGCCGTCAGGCTTTACGAGGGGGACCCCGACCGCGAGACGGTCTACTTCGAGAATCCGGCGGAGGCGGCGACCCACTGGGTGAACCTGGGCGCCCCGCTCCTGCACCTCGTCGACCTCGACGCTGCCCTGGGAAGCGGCAACAACGCCGGGGTCGTGAAGCGCATCGCCAGTACCGGCCCGGCCCGCATCCAGCTGGGTGGCGGCATCCGCTCGCTCGACAGCGCCCTCACCTGGCTGGAAACGGTCGACACGGTGATCCTGGGGACGGCGGCGCAGCGTAACCCCACCCTTGTCGCTCAGCTGGTGGAGCGGGTCGGTTCCGACCGGGTAGCCGTCTCGATAGACGCCCGGGGCGACAGGGTGGCCGTCAGGGGCTGGGTGGAAACCAGCGACACCGCCGTCACCGATCTCGCGCGAAAGCTCGAGGAGCTTGGGCTCCGCTACCTCATATATACGGACGTGACGCGTGACGGCACCATGGAGGGCGTGGACCCCGATCCGGTACGCCGCCTGCGCGACGTCTTCCCGCACCGGCTGGTGGCCGGCGGCGGGGTCGGCAGCGACGCGGACCTGGAGCTGTACGAAGAGATTGGCCTGCAGGGCGCTATCGTGGGCCGCGCCCTCTACGAGGGGAGGGTTGAGTATCCCCGAACTGCCTGAGGTCGAAACGGTGCGCCGTGAACTCGAACCTTGGCTCACCGGCCGGCTCATCCTCGAAGCCAACCTCGTCGACGCCCCGCCGGGGCCCAAGTACGCCAACCTGCCCAGGGCAGCGGGGCAAAGGATCGAGTCGGTGGACAGGCGCGGGAAGTTCCTGCTCCTGCCGCTCAGCGGGCCCGACGAGCTGATCATTCACCTGGGCATGACCGGAATCGTCACGCCGGTGGAGCCCGAGGGGCACACCCGCGTGCACCTGCGCCTCGACCCTGGCCCCAACGAGCACCTCTACTTCAGGGACGTGCGCCGCTTTGGCCGGTTCCTGGTGGTGCCGCGAGGCGACTACTCGAGCCTGCCCACCCTCCATGCGATGGGGCCCGAACCGCTCTCGGCCGGGTTCACGACGGCGGCCTTCGCCGGGCTGCTCGCCCGCTCCGAGGTGGCGATCAAGACCTATCTCCTCTCGCAGAAGCCCGTCGCCGGCGTGGGTAACATCTACGCCGACGAGGCGTTGTGGCAGGCCCGGATTCACCCGCTCACCCCGGCGAAGCGCGTGCCGAAGGCGAAGATCGGGCCGCTCCGCGACGCCATCAGGAGCGTGCTGGAGGCCAGCATCGAGATGCAGGGCACCACCCTGAACGATTACCGCACGCCCAGCGGCGGCGAGGGCGGCTTCCTCGCGCAGCTGGCGGTCTACAGCCACGAGGGCGAGCCGTGCCAGCGTTGCGGCACGCCCATCGAGCGCATCGTGATCGCCGGCCGCTCCACCCACTATTGTCCCCACTGTCAGCGGCTGCCGCGCAAGCGGCGGGCGAAGGAGGTATCTTCGGCCTCATGAGCGTCCACGAGACAGCCATCGACGTGCGCTTCGGGGATACCGACATGTTCGGCCACGTCAACAACGCGGCCTTCGCTACCTTCGCCGAAACCGCCCGCCTCACCTTCCTGCGCGACGTGCTGGGCGGCACACCCGACCGGCCGGGCGGCGACATGGGCGGCGTCATCCTGGCGCGCATCGCCATCGACTTTCGCCAGCAGCTGCTCTTTGGCCAGAGCGCATACGTCGCAACCGAAATCGAGCGGATCGGCAACAGCTCAATCACCCTCGTTCATCAGGTGATAAGCGACGGGCAGGTCGTCGCCGACATCTCGTCGGTCGTGGTCGCCTACGACTACGAGGCGCAGCGGCCAAAGCCGATCCCGGACTCCGTACGCGAACTGCTCGCCCCCTACAACCGCGAAGCCCAAAAGGCCGTTTCCTAGTCCCGAACCACACCCCGTACGCCCGCCTCGGTGGCGAGGTGCGTCATCGGTATGTCGTGCTCCTCATGGGGCAGCCGGGGCAGCACCAGGCCCTCGAAGCTCACCCCCACGAGCGGCACCTGCTCAGGCACAGAACCAAGGAACCTGTCAAAGTACCCCTTCCCGTAGCCGAGCCGGTTGCCGTGCCTGTCGAAGGCGAGCCCCGGCACCAGGGCGATCTCGATCTCACCCGGCTCCACCTCTTCGCCGGGTGCGGGCATGGGGAAGCCGAGCTCGTGCACCTCGATGCGCTGCAGCTCGAGAGCGTGGATGCTTAGTCGCCGCTCCTCCCCGGGGGCTGCGCGGGTCGCATAGAACTTCTTCCAGGGGTCCGAGAACAGCTCCCCGATATCCGGCTCTCCCCCGAAGGGCACGAACGCCAGGATTCGGGAGGCGCTCCTGAAGGCCGGCCACTCCTGCAGGGCGCGTGTGATGAGCCCGCCCGCTTCCCGCGGGTCGAACCGCCGGCGCTCCAGCCGTGCCCAGCGTCGCCACTGCGCCTTGCCCCACTCACTGGACGGCTGCTGTGGCGCGGCATGTGACACGTCCGTATAATAGGTAATCCTGCGCATCTGAAGGGGGTGGGGCCGGCGACACGCCGGCCCCACCCCCTTGCTTTGCCGGGCGCACAGGGCTCAGTAGAGCTCGTCGATGACTCCCGTGGGCCCCTCGTACTCGCGGTCGGCCAGCCCCTCGAGGGTGGCCATGATGTCCTCCGGGGCGCCCTCCTCGCGGGCGCGCTCGAGGATCTGCTCCTTGTTGGCGGGATAGTCGAGTCCCCCCAGGTACTTCTGGATTTGGGTCGGGTTGGGTTTGCTGTCGTCACTTGCCATATTTGCCCCCTCGTCGTGTCCGTACCTGAAGCCTGATTCCCACGGCGCCGGCCCACAGTAGCGTCGCCTGCGATCGCCTCTGGGCGCACATGGAGCCCCTGCAGGCCCGGGTGATAATGGGGCATGTCCAAGATGAGCACTACCGTTCACCACGTTGTCGACAAGAGGTTCATGGGAATCGACCCCGATGGGGTGCGCGTGATGATCGACGGCGAGCGCGACATCCGCACCGGGCTGCGGCCCATGCAGCTGGTCCTCAACGCCCTGGGGGCGTGTGCCGCCTACGACATCGTCGAGATGATCGGGAAGCGCAAGCTCGAAATCCGCTCCTACCGCATCGAGCTGGAGGGGGAGCGGCAGGACGGCACCCCATCGCCGTTCACGAAGATCAGGACACGGCACTACTTCGACGTGCCGGGGCTCGAGATGGCGCAGGCGCAAAGGTTCGTGGACCTGGGCATGAACAAGTACTGCTCGGTGGGCGCCTCGCTCAACGCCGAACTCGAGTTCGAGGTCATCCTCGAGCACGAGGCCCAGCCGGCGGCCGGCGCTACCGGTTAGGGCTCAGGCCTGCAGCGGGCCGGAGTCGTCCAGTCCGCTGCTCATCTCCTGCCCGTTTTGCCCGGCGACATAGCCCGTCTGCAGGCCCATCAGGTAGCCAAGGCGCAGCATGAACACCAGGGTGTCCGTGTCGCCCGCCTCGATGAGGCCCCCAACGTACTCGTGGATCCCCTCGGGCAGCAGCACCGAGTCGATCTGCTCCCCGTACCGTTCACGCATGTCGTTAAGGAATTCAGTAATGGCGTCGTCCATCTACTTCTTTCCCTCCAGTTGCTCCTCGAGCCAGGCGATGATCGCCTCGGCGCTGCCCAGGTTGGTGGCGAGCGGAACGTTGTGGACGTCGCAAATGCGCAGGAGCGCGCTTACGTCGGGTTCGTGAGGCTGCGCGGTAAGCGGGTCCCTGAAGAAGATGACGGCGAGCACCTCATCCTGGGCGATGCGCGCGCCCACCTGGAGGTCGCCCCCCATGGGGCCTGACTGCACCTTCTCCACCCGCAGGTTCGCCTTCTCCTCCAGCACCTTGCCGGTGGTGCTGGTGGCCAGGATCGGATAGTGGCGCAGGACATCGCTGTGGTCCTTCGCAAAGATCGCAAGGTCGAGCTTCTTCTTGTCGTGGGCGATGAGCGCTACGGCCTTCATGACCCCAGTTTCCCACGGAGAGGACCGCGGCGTTGTTGCGACAGCGCAAGGTAGGGGGGCCGGTCGTATCAGTTGCGCGCCGGTCTACCGCAGCCTCATTCCCGGGCCCCCTCCCCAATGGCCTTGAGAGTTGCCCACCAGTTGACATCCCTCGCGAAAAAGATATAGACTCTCCTTTGCCGCTTTTGCGAGCGGCGGGTTCTTTGACAAGTGTTGAGTGGTCGAGATCATGTCCTTTTTGGGGCGTGTT
>CALKAI010000094.1 GCA_937983275.1 uncultured Trueperaceae bacterium
GAGTTCTACCGGGTCGAGAAGGAAGTCTTCAACGAAGAGAATGAAGAGCGGGTACGCAGGCTAAGTGTCCAGTTTGAACTTGACCGCGCCCGCCGCGAGGCTCAGGCTTTCCGGGAGCGTACCAGGGTCGCGCAGGAGGCCCAGGAGGCCGCCGAGGCCATGGTCCGTGAGCGCACGAAGGACCTCGAGGAGGCGCAGGTCGAGATCGTTACCCGCCTGGCGATTGCAGCCGAGTTCCGGGACGACGAGACCGGCGAGCACACCTGGCGCGTGGGGCGTAACGCAGCCGCCATCGCCCGCGAACTCGACTGGGAAGAGGCCGACATCAAGACGCTCTTCGCCGCTGCCCGCCTGCACGACGTGGGCAAGATCGGAATCCGCGACGCCGTCTTGCTGAAGCCCACCAAGCTGAGCGACACGGAGTACGAGATGATGCGCCGGCACACGCTAATTGGCGGTCGCATACTTTCGGGTGGCAAGTCGAAACTTCTCCGTATGGCCGAGGAGATCGCGTTCGCCCACCATGAACGCTGGGACGGCAAGGGCTACCCGCTGGGTTTGGGCGGGGATGAGATCCCCTTGTCGGCCCGGATTGTTGCCGTTGCGGACGTCTTCGACGCACTCACCCACTCGAGGCCGTACAAGCGCGCCTGGACCCAGTCGGAGGCAGTTGCCGAGATTCGTCGGGCGAGCGGCCGGCAGTTCGACCCCGAAGTGGTCGAAGCCTTCGTGAGGGCTGTCGAGGGGGACGGCCTGGAGACAGCCTCGGCGTTTGGCATGGGCTCGGACCATAGCGGCGAGTTCGTCCCCAGCACCATCCAGATGAAGGACCGGCTCGAACAGCTGCTGTCAGAGCGGACCCGCGAGCTTGAGGCTGCCCGGCGTGACGCCGAGGTGACCGCCCGCAAGATGGAAATGATGGCGTTCTCTGACCAGTTGACTGGGCTGGGGAACCAGCGGGCCTTTCTGGCCGATCTCGATGCCGAGGTGACCAGAGCCATCAGGCAGGGTGACGCTGTCGGAGTGCTGACCATAGACCTCGACAACATGCGCGAACTTAACGAGCGTCAGGGTCACGCCGCGGGCGACACCATCATCAGATCGTTCGCGGATTCCCTGCAGTGGGAGATGCAGGAGATGGGCCGCATCTACCGGACCGGCGGCGACGAGTTCACGGTCATCCTGCTGCATGCCCAGGAAGATGACGTAGCTGTGGCGCTGGAACGACTGGATCAGGTCGTGTCGGGAATGCGTGCACAGGGGGCCAACGGCATCGACGCCTCCTACGGGGTTGCGCTAATGCCCATCGACGGCAACAACGCGAGTGACCTCAGCAATGTCAGCAGCAAACGGATGTACGAACAGAAGGCGACCAAGAAGGTTTCGTCCGGACGTTAGCAGCTTACGGACAATACGGTAGACTGGGCGCGTTGTGAAAATATCATCGCGCGCACTCACACTGGTAACCGCGGCTGTCGTAGTTGTGCTCATTGCCGTGATCATCATCTACGGAATGCAGTCGTCGACCGGCCGGACCGATGTAGACTTCAACGTTGCGAACCAGCCGACTCTGGGCGACAGCAGTGCCCCGGTTGAAATCGTCGTTCTCGAAGACTTCCGCTGCCCCTCCTGCCGTACGTTCGAGGAGCAAAGCGCTCCGCTGATCGAAAGCGAGCTGGTGGATACCGGTCAGGCAACTCTCAGCTTCGTTAACTTCCCGGTGCTGGGACCCGATTCCGTGACCGCGGCCATCGCCGGCGAATGTGTATACCAGCAGGCACCGGATCAGTTCTGGGATTACAAGACCCTGCTGTTCCGTTCGCAAGGAATGTCGCTCTGGAACGCCGATTCGCTCTCGCAGCTGGCTCGCGACTACCTGCCCGATGTTGATGCTGACGACCTGCGCGACTGCGTCGCAGATCGCCGCACGCAGGAGCAGGTCGACCGGGACCTGGAGATCGCGCGCAACTCGGGCGCCACAGGCACACCCACCGTCTTCGTCAATAACGTGCGCCTCGACAACTACAACTTCCCCGCGGTCCAACAGGCCGTTGCCAGCGCGCTGAACGAGTAGCGGAGGCGCCGGTGTTGCGCAGTTACGGACTTTACCTGGCGTGGCTGGTCTCACTTGTGGCGACCGGCGGCAGCCTCTACTTCAGCGAGGTCGTAGGTTTCGTACCGTGCGTTCTCTGCTGGTATCAGCGCATCTTCATGTACCCGCTGGTGCTGCTACTGGGTATCGCCAGCTACCGGCAGGACACCGGCATCAAGATCTATGCGCTGCCGCTGGCCATAATCGGTGGCTCCATCTCGCTCTACCACTACCTGGACCAGAAGATCGCCGGGTTTGGATTCCCGCATGTCTGCTCGGGCGGCGTGCCCTGTGATGCTCAGTACATCAACTGGCTGGGCTTCATTACCATCCCCTTCCTGGCGCTTGTCGCGTTCGCGATCATTACCGTTGCGCTGATCGCAGTGCGTCCCGACAGGGAGTCCACGGCGAGCTGACGCAAGACAGCCGGAAAAGAGCGAATCTGGGCCGTTGCCATCATGCGACGGCCCAGGCGCTTTCATGCCGATAACCCACTGCCTCAAGCAGGTGGTCGTGATCGATCTCCTCGCTGCCGGCGAGGTCGGCAACTGTCCGGGCGGTGCGGAGGAGACGATCGAAGCCCCGCCCGGATAATTTGAGTCTGCTGATCGCTATGGTCAGCGTCGCCTGCGCCGCGCTCGAGAGCGGACAGTAGACCTTCATTGCCCTGCCGTCCAGCCGGGCGTTCACGTCGCCTTGCCTGTCGATTGCCCACTCTCGCGCGATCCGTACCCGCTGCCGTATCGCTGCTTCATCCGGTTCCTCGCCCGGATCCAGCAGGTCGGTGGCGGGCAGGCGCGGCACGGAGACATGCATGTCAATGCGGTCGAGCAGAGGACCGGAAAGCCTTGCGTGGTAGCGGTCGATGACGCCCGGCGTGCACGTGCATGCGCGTTCCCCATCCCCGGCGAACCCGCAGGGGCACGGGTTGCGGGTCGCCAGGAGCTGTACGCTCGCCGGAAAAACCAGGTTGTTGCGGGAACGCGAGATGGCAATACGCCCCTCTTCGAGGGGCTGCCGCAGGCTCTCGAGGACCCTCCTGTCGAACTCGGGTACCTCGTCGAGTATGAGCACCCCGTGGTGCGCCAGGCTTAGCTCGCCAGGCCGCGGCGCGTTGCCGCCGCCGACGAAACCTCCGAGCGTGACAGTGTGATGAGGCATGCGCACCGGCGGGCGCTGGAGGAGGCTTTCGACAGGCAGGCCCGCGGCCGAATGGACCTGTGTCGCCTCCAGGGAGCGCCCGTCATCCAGGTCGGGGAGGAGTTCGGGCAGGCGCTGCGCCAGCATCGACTTGCCGGAACCGGGTGGTCCTGTCAGGAGCAGGTTATGACCCCCCGCAGCTGCAACCTCCAGCGCTCGCTTGGCGGCAGCCTGCCCTTTCACGTCGCCCAGGCGCAGGCCCTGCCGCGCGGCGGGCCGGTTACGAACCTCTACCCGGGGCGGGCGGGTGAGTCCGCGCAGGTAACTCACCGCTTCACCCAGGCTGTCCGCGGCCACCGCCCTCACGCCGTTGATCGCAGCGACCTGCGCGGCGTTTGCCGGGGGCAGGAGAAGCCTGGCACCGACACGGCGGGCAAGCAGGGCCACGCTTACGGCGCCGCGTACCGGCCGCAGGCTGCCATCGAGTGCCAGTTCCCCGACGCAGATGACATCTTCCAGGGAGGCCGGGGGCAGGGCGCGCTGGGCGAGGAGCAGCGCCAGCGCGATAGGCAGGTCGAAGGCCGGCCCCTCCTTCCGGATGTCGGCAGGCGCGAGATTGATGACAACGCGGCGGCGGGGGAAGGGCAGGTCGCTGTTCTCCAGGGCGCTCCGCACCCTCTCTCGGGACTCCTGAACGGCCGTACCGGGCAAGCCCACGACCAGCAACGCAGGCAGGCCATTGGCGATATCCACCTCGACCCGTACCTCGTACGCGTCTATCCCTTCGAGTGCGGCGGAGCGGCTATGGGCTAGCATCACCCAAAAGATAAGCGCACCGCGGAGTGGCGGTGCGCGCTGGATTTGCTGTTGCCCAGGACCTGTAGGCAACGGTTCAAGCGGTTGAACGGGAACTCTTTCTTACGGCTATGCTTCTTCCGGAGTGGTGACGTAGAGGTACATGCCGTAGGTTCCGGGGCCAACATGGGCTGAAACGACGGCACCTACCTCGTAGACCTCCCCGCCATCAAACTCGATGCCGGCGTTCCTGACGGCGTCGCGCAGCTTCTCGCCGGCCTCCTGGTCGGTCACATGGAGGAATGTGATGTAAGGCTTGCCAGGATACTTCTCGAGGTGACGGCGCACGTTCGCGATCATCTCGGCCACCGCCTTCTTGTTGCCGCGTGCCTTGCCGCTGGGGATGATCTTGCCCTCTTCGAGGGAGAGGATGGGCTTGATGTTCAGCAGACTGCCCACGAGGGCGCTGGCCCGGCCAATGCGGCCGCCCTTCTGCAGGAACTCGAGGGTCGCGACCGTGAAGAAGGGGAGGCTCGTCTCGCGGACGCGCTCGAGCTGCTGCACGGTCTCCTCCGCAGTCTTGCCCTCGTCGCGCAGCCATACTGCAACCTCGACCATGTTCCCCAAGCCAACACTGGCGGCACGGCTGTCGAAAACCGTGACAGGCACGTCGACGGAGTTGGCGGCGATCGTGGCCGACTGGTAGGTGCCGGAGAGCTCGGCGCTGATGGTGAGCACGAGGATATGCTGCGCGCCGCCCTCGACCGCCTTCCGGTAGACGGACTCGAAGTCCTGGGGGCTGGGCTGGCTGGTGGTCGGAAGGTTGGACCCTCCCTGAACGCCCTTGACGATCACCTCCGGGGTGATCTCCTCCCAGTCCTTGTGGGTCTTCCCCTCGAAGCTGACATAGAGGGGCACCCGCTCCACGTTCATGCGCTCAAGCACATCCTTGGGCAGGTCACAGGTTGAGTCCGTGATGATTGTGAAATTCATGATTCTCCTTCCGGATCGGGCGATTATCTGACGGGGTGCGGAACCTTCCGCCAACCCTGGAGGATTCAGGTTCAGCCACGGGCGCTCCTTACGCCGGGCGCGCGCTCGTCGTGGTATCCGTTCAAGTATAAGCTACCGTCCTGCCGGGTCGAATCGGGGCGGGCCGCCAAGGAGCACATGTTCGACATCTGGAGCCTCTTACAACCCAGCAGTCTTGCCGCCCTGGCCTGCGCAGGCGCCCTTCTCTTTACCCTGTTCAGGTGGCGCATTCCGGCGCTGCTGAGCCTGTTCCTGGGACTGGCTATCCTCATCGGGCCGGTGTTCGTGAACGTGCCCGACCTGCTCGCCTGGCAGCTGGAACGCCGCTTCGAACCGGTCCGCGATTTGCCGGACGACGTTGACGGGATCCTGGTCCTGGGCGGCGCGGTCGACTGGCGGGTCACCGGTTCGCGGGGTCAGCTGAACATGAACAGCGCGGCCGAACGCGTGATCGCGGGGACGGCGCTCGCCCGCCGTTTCCCGGACGCCACCCTGGCGTTCACCGGCCTCTACCGTGAAGACGTGGTCCAGGAGTTCGTGCCGACCCCGCGGGCCACCAGCATGTTCTTCGGAGATGAGTTCAGGGGCAGGCCAATGGTCTTCATAGGCGAGTCGCGCAGTACGTATGAGGATGGCCTGCTCGCGCTCGAGCGGCTGCAGCCCCGTTCGGGAGAGACCTGGCTGCTCGTCACCAGCGCCTGGCACATGCCCCGGGCATACGGCGTCTTCCGGCAGCTGGGTTGGAATGTGGTTCCCTATCCGGTCGATTACCTCACCGCCGGCGAGCCGCAGCTGCTGCGCTTCGACCCCAGGCCCGGGGCGTTACTGGGCGATCTCGACCGGATGGTGCGCGAGTGGGGCGCCCTGCTTGTCTACGAGCGGAGTGGCAGGATCGCTGCCGGGGGGTTGTAGGGCCGCCGACGCGATGAGCCGCCGCTGCAAAGGTAGCTGCCCGGACAAGCCCCTGCGGGCCCGCCGGTGGTAGCATCTCCCGATGAGGACCGAGGTAAACGCGTGAGGGGCGCGCCCGAAGGAACCCGCTTCCTATTGCCAGGGGAGGCGCGCACGCGAGGGAGGCTGCTGGACGAGCTGCGCAGGCTGTATGACGGCTGGGGGTACGAGCCGGTCGGGGTGCCGGCCCTGGAGGTCTACGATCCGGACCACCCCCGCGCCCGGCAGGCGTTCAAACTCACCGACCGCGACAACGACCTGCTCGCGCTGCGCAGCGACTTCACGCCCGCACTGGCGCAACTGGTGAGCTTCCACTTCCCGCGCTCCCTGCACGGTGAGGCGCCCGCGCGCCTGCAGTACAGCGGCGAAGTGTGGCACGCGATCAACCCCGACCTGGCCCGCATCCGGGAGTTCACGCAGGTGGGCATCGAGCTCGTCGGAGTCTCCAACGCCCGCGCCGACGCCGAACTCATCCACCTGGCGCGCGAGTCGGTGCGCGTGGCCGGCCTGGTGCCCCGCGTCGAGGTCGGCAATCCCGGGTTCGTGCGCGCGCTCCTGACCGAGGCGAACGTTCCCGAGGCCCTGCAGCCCGCTTTGGGTGACGCCATCGACCGGAAGGACCTGTCGACCGTCGAGGCGCTCCTCCAGAGCGGCAACCTGGGCGAACAGCACCGCCAGGCCCTCCTAGAGGTTGCCGACCTCTACGGCGACTTCGGGGTCCTGGAGCAGGCCCGCAGGATCGCCCCCTGGGAGAGCACTATCGCCGAGCTCGACCGCCTGGAGGGGATCCTGGAGCAGTTTGAGGATCCCAGCGAGCTGCTCCTCGAACTGGGCATGGCCAGGCGGCTCTCCTACTACACCGGCATGACGTTCCGCGCCTACACGCCCGACTTCGGGCAACCGCTGCTGGGCGGCGGCCGCTACGACGGCGCCCTGCTGAAGGCGGCGGCGGGCTTCTCTATCGGCGTGGAGCGGCTGCTCAGCGCCCGGCTGGAAGTCCAGGCAGAGGAAACCCCCCTCGTCCTCTGCGCCGACGACGTGCTGGCCCGCAGGCTGCGCCGCGCGGGCGTGCGGGTCGTGCGCGGGCTCACGGGGGACAGCCGGGAGGAGCTGGCCAGCGAGGCGCTCCAGGTGGGGGCGCACTACTACGTGGCGGGCGGCCGCGTGTACGCGGCAGGAGAGGACTCGCGGGAGCTGGAGCGGCTGCGGGAGCTGATGGCGCAATGAGCAGGCTCACCCTGGCGCTTCCCAAGGGGCGTGTCCTGGAGCGCAGCGTGGAGCTGCTGCGCGAGGCGGGCCTGCGGGTGGAGGTAAGCGGCAGCGACCGGCGGCTGCGCCACGAGGGGGAGGATGCGCTCATCATCGAAATGCGCAACGCCGATGTCCCGACCTACGTCGAACTGGGTGTCGCCGACGCCGGAATCGTCGGCAAGGACGTGCTCGTCGAGGCCGGCAGCAAGCTGTTCGAGCCGGTCGACCTGCGCTTCGCCGCCTGCCGCCTCTCGCTCATCAGGCCGCAGGGCGAGACGCACCAGATACGGCGGGTGGCCTCAAAATACCCGCGCACGAGCGCCGAGTACCTGCGGCGCCTGGGCAGTAACGCCGAGGTCGTGACCCTCGCCGGCAACGTCGAACTGGCCTGCCTCACTGGGCTGGCCGACGCCGTGGTGGACGTGGTCGAAACGGGCCGCACCCTGCAGGCGAACGGGTTGGAGGAGGTGGATGTGATCATGCGTTCCTCTGCCCGTTTTGTGGTCAACCGCGCTGCACTTAAGCTCAAGGCTTCCCGGCTACGGCCCCTTATCGACAATCTCAGGCGGGTGGTATAAGGCGTCATGGAGTGGATCGACAAGGCGCAAGGTGAGATCAGGGCGCAGGGGCTGGCCGGCTGGCTGCTCTACGACTTCCGCGGTTCCAACCCCATCGCGGCACGCTTCCTGGACTTCGGCGGGTTCATTACCAGGCGGGTGTTGCTCTTCGTGCCGCCGCAGGGGCGTCCCACGCTGCTGATCCACGCGATCGAGCGGGGGTCGTTGCCGGCTCTGCCGTTCGAAATCGTCACCTACACCTCGCGCACCTCGCTTGAGGAGCGGCTGCGGGAGATCCTGCCGCAGGGTGAGGTGGCCATGGAGTACTCGCCGCGCGGCGACATCCCCTACCTGTCGCTCGTCGACGCCGGAACGATCGAGCTGGTGCGCGAGTTGGGCGTCACGCCCGTCTCCTCCGGGGACCTGCTGCAGGTGTTCAGCGCCTGGACGCCAGACCAGATTGCGGCTCACGAACGGGCTGCCGCGCTGGTTTACGAGGCCCGCGACCTCGCCCTCGAGCAGATCGAAAAGCTTACCGCGGCGGGCACCGGGGTGACCGAAAGCGACGTGAGCCGCACCATCATGGCCCACTTCGAGGCGAACGGGGTGTGGGTCGACCACGGCCCCATCATCGGCTTCGGTCCCAACAGCGGCGACCCCCACTACGCCACGCCGGTGGAAGGCGGGCGCGCCCTGCAGCCGGGGGACGCGATCCTGCTGGACATCTTCGGCAAGCTCGACGAGCCGCAGGCGCCGTTCGCGGACATTACCTGGATGGGGGTGTATGGGGAGGCTTCTGCCGAGTTCGAACGCGTTTTCGGGATCGTACGGGACGCGCGGGACATCGGCGTGCAGGTCATCAGGGACGCCTACGCGGCGGGCGAGTATCCCTCCGGCGCTCAGGTGGACCGGGCCGTGCGTGAGCACATCGAAGCGCACGGCTTCGGCGAGGCGTTCCTCCACCGCACCGGGCACAGCCTGGGCCTGACCGCCACCCACGGCGACGCCGTCCACCTCGACGACTTCGAGACGCGCGACACCCGCCGGCTCCTGCCCGGCGTTGCCGTCACCATCGAGCCGGGCGTCTACCTGCCGGAGTTCGGGGTGCGTTCGGAGATAAACGTGATCATGACGGAGGAGGGGCCCAGGGTCACGACGGAGCCGCAGCGGGAGCTGAGCGTGATACCCGCACCGTAGCCGCCGCACGTGTCACCCGGTCAAAAATCACTGTTCCTTTTGAACTGTTCTTGGGGTGAGTAACCGCCTACTCTCGGCTGAAGATTAGGGGGATCGCATGGCTGAACAGAGCGATACCGTAGCGAGCGTAAAGCTGCAGGTCGCCGGGGCCCAGGGGCCCGATGTCGGCAAGGGCGTGGCCCGCCTTAGCCGCGAAGCGCTCGAGCAGCTGAACCTGCGCCAGGGTGACGTTGTGGAGCTGAGCGGGAAGCGGGTGACGGCGGCGTTGGCTCTGCCTCCCTACCAGGAGGACGAGGGGCTGGCGATCGTGAGGCTGGACGGCCTGATGCGCGCGAACGCCGGGACCGGCATAGGCGACCACGTCGAGATCCGGCGGGCGCAAGTGAAACCGGCCAGCCGGGTGGTTTTGGCGCCGGCGCAACAGAATGTGCGCCTCTCCGGGTCGGGCCAGGCGCTGCTGCGCACCCTGCTGGGCCGGCCGCTGGTGAGCGGTGACGTCATCTCCACCTCCGTGTACCGGCGCGGCAACGACATGGACGGTACACCCTTCCCCGACGAGATCTTCCGGGCGCTCTTCGAGCAGCGCACCTTTGGCCTGCAGGAGATTCGCCTGATCGTCACCTCGACCAACCCGCGCGGGGTGGTGCGGGTCACGCCCGAGACCGAGATCGACCTGCGGCCGCAGTACGAGGAGCCGGAGGACGGCCGCAAGGTGGACGTCACCTACGACGACGTGGGGGGCATGGGCGACGCGATCGAGCAGGTGCGCGAGATGGTCGAACTGCCCCTCAAGCACCCCGAGCTGTTCTCGCGCCTGGGCATAGACCCGCCCAAGGGCGTGCTCCTGCACGGCCCGCCCGGGACCGGCAAGACGCTCCTCGCCCGCGCCGTCGCCAACGAATCGGCCGCGAACTTCTTCCACATCGGCGGGCCGGAGATCATGGGCCGCTTCTACGGCGAGTCCGAGCAGCGCCTGCGGGAGATCTTCAACGAGGCGCAGCAGAGCGCGCCATCGATCATCTTCATCGACGAGATCGACTCGATAGCGCCGAAGCGGTCAGAGACGAGCGGCGAGGTCGAGCGGCGCGTCGTGGCCCAGCTGCTCACCCTCATGGACGGGCTGGAGGCGCGCCAGAACGTCGTGGTCATGGCCGCCACCAACCGCGTCGACGCCCTCGACGAGGCGCTGCGCCGGCCGGGCCGCTTCGACCGGGAGATCGTCATAGGCGTGCCCGACCAGAAGGGCCGCCGCGAGACGCTGCAGATCCATACGCGCGGCATGCCCACGGCTTCGGACGTCGACCTGGATGAGCTGGCGCGCATCACCTACGGGTATGTGGGCGCTGACCTCTCGGCCCTGGCGCGGGAGGCGGCCATCGAGGCGCTGCGCCGCAACCTCCCGGAGATCGACCTGGACGCCGACGAGGTCCCCCAGGAGCTGCTCGACAACCTCGAGGTAACCCGCGCGGACTTCCGCAACGCCCAGAAGCGGGTCCAGCCCAGCGCCATGCGCGAGATCATGATCCAGGTGCCCGACGTCGGCTGGGACGACATCGGGAGCCTGAGCGAAGTCAAACGCACACTGCGGGAAGGCATCGAGCTGCCGCTGAAGCAGCCGGAGGCGTTCCGGCGGCTGGGAATTCGCCCGCCCAAGGGGATCCTGCTGTTCGGACCGCCCGGCACCGGCAAGACGCTGCTCGCGAAGGCGGTAGCGAGGGAGGCAGAGGCAAACTTCATCTCCTCCCAGGCCTCCGACCTGCTCTCCAGGTGGTACGGCGAGTCGGAGCAGCAGGTCTCGCGCCTCTTCCAGCGGGCCCGGCAGGTAGCGCCCACCGTCATCTTCCTCGACGAGATCGACGCGCTCGCGCCGCAGCGCGGCGGTGGGCTGGGCGAACCGGCTGTCACCGAGAGGGTGGTGAACACGCTGCTCTCCGAGATGGACGGTCTGGAGGAGCTGCAGGGGGTGGTGGTGATCGCCGCGACGAACCGGCCCACGCTCCTCGATCAGGCGCTGCTGCGCCCCGGCCGCTTCGACGAGGTGGTGTACGTGCCGGTGCCCGACGAGGAGGGCCGGCGCGTGATCCTGGGGATCCATACTGCGGAGATGCCACTCTCTGCCGATGTCGACCTCGATGAACTGGCCGCGCGCACGGACGGCTACACCGGTGCCGACCTGGAGAACCTCGTGCGCAGGGCGGGCATGCTCACCCTGCGGCAGGACCTGGAGGCGGGCGAGGTGGGGCTCGAGCAGTTCGAGGCGGCGCTGCGGGAAACCCGGCCCTCGGTGACCCCCGAGATGGAGGAGGAGTACCGGCGCATCGTCGAGGAGCTGAAGCAGGAGAACCCGCGGGGGAGCCGCATCGGTTTCCAGTAGACTACGGGTCCGGTGACGAAGACGCCCCTGGTCGTCCTGGGCGATTACGCCTGGGACGTGCTCATACGCACGAACACGGAACTCCTGCAGGGTGGGGACACCTATGGCGAGGTGCTGCTGACGCCGGGTGGCTCGGCCGCGAACGTGGCCGTCTGGGCCCGGCGCTGCGGCCTGCCCACCCGGTTCATCGGCAAGATTGGCCGCGACCGCTTCGGCGAGCTGGCCGCGCGGGAGCTGGACCAGGAGGGGGTCGACGCCCACCTCGTCGAGACCGGCGCGCAACGTACCGGCTCGGTGGCCGTCTTCATCGACCAGACGGGTGAACGCTCGATGGTCTCGGGCCGGGGCGCCGACCACTACCTGCTGCCCTCCGAGCTGCCGCGCAGCAAGCTGGAGAACACCCGGCACCTGCACCTCACCGCCTGGTCGTTCTTCACCGACCCGCCGCGCACCGCCGCGACGGAAGCGGCACGCCTCGCGAAGGCCGCCGGCGCCACCCTCTCCTTCGATCCCGGCTCCTTCCAGCTCATCGAGGAGATGGGTGTCGAACGCTTCCTTGACGCAACGACCGGGCTTGGCATCGACCTGCTGTTGCCCAACCGGGAGGAGGGGAGCGTGCTCACCGGACTGGAGGAGCCGGCCGCGATCGCCGACCGGCTGGCGGCCCTCTACCCGGGAGCCCGGGTGATCCTCAAGTTGGACGCCGAGGGCTCGCACGTGCGCTGGCGGGAGGAGTCGTTCCACGTTCCGCCCGCCACCGACCGCCTGATCGACGCTACGGGGGCCGGCGACTCGTTCGCAGGCGCGTTCCTGGCCGCCTGGCTTAAGGGGCACGGGGTGAGGGAGAGTGCGGGGTTTGCGACGAGGGTCTCGGCCTGGACGATCGAGCGGCTGGGCGCACGGCCGCCGCTCGACGACACCCTCGACCTCGGGCTTGCCGAGGGCAGCGCGGGTGGTGACTCGGCGGCAGCCCACCACCGGTAGGCAACATTCCCTTGGGATTCCGCCGCCGGCGAGTAGAATGACTTCAAATGAACGGTAACGGCGGGGGCGCCGTCGCCATACTCGGCGGCGTTCGGCTCCCATTCCAGCGCTCGGGTGGAACCTATGAGCGGCTCATCGCCTTCGATCTGGCGCGCGCCGTGATAGCCGCGGGGCTGGGGCGCATGGGACTGGACGGCGACGAGCTGGACGGGATCGTCATGGGCTCCGTGCTGCAGAACCCCAGCACCAGCAACGTCGCCCGTGACGCCGCCCTGGCCGCGGGGGTGCCGCACTCGGTCCCGGCGAACACGGTGACGATGGCCTGCATAAGTGCCAACCGGGCGATAGCCACGGCTGCGCTGGAGATCAGGAACGGCTCGGCCGGGCTCATGCTGGCCGGCGGGGTGGAGTCGCTCTCCGACATCCCCCTGAGCCTGGGCAAGGAGGCAAGCAGGCGCCTCGCGCGGGCCCGCCGGGCGAAGAGCGCCCGCGACTACCTCGCGCTCGTACAGGGCCTGACGGCCAGCGACCTGCTGCCGCGCGCGCCGGCGATAGCCGAGTACAGCACCGGCGAGACGATGGGCGAGAGCGCCGACCGGCTCGCTGCCGCCTTCGGCGTGAGCCGCGAGGAGCAGGATGCCTACGCCCTGCGCTCCCACCAGCGGGCCGCCCAGGCGACGCGGGAGGGGAGGCTGGCCAACGAGATCGCCCCGTACGCGCCGCCGCCGCAGTTCACGCCCGTCTCGGCCGACAACACCTTCCGCGAGGACAGCAGCCTCGAGAAGCTCGCCCGCCTGCCGGCCGCCTTCGTGAAACCCTACGGCACCGTCACCGCCGGCAACTCCAGCCCGCTCACCGATGGTGCTGCCGTCACCCTCCTCGCGAGCAGCGAGAAGGCTCGCGCCGAGGGCCTGACCCCGAAGGCGGTGGTACGTGACTGGGTGTTCGTCGCCCAGGACCCCGGCCACGAGCTGCTGCTTGGCCCCGCCTACGCCATCCCCCGCCTGCTGCAGCGCTGGGGACTGGCCTGGGAGGACATCGGCGTGTTCGAGATCCACGAGGCCTTCGCCGGGCAGCTCCTGGCCGTCCTCGCCGCCCTGCAGTCGGAGCGCTTCGCGAGGGAGAAGCTTGGGCGTGAAGGCGCGGTAGCTCCCAGCATCGACCTCGAGAAGGTCAACCCCTGGGGCGGTTCCCTCTCGCTGGGCCACCCGTTCGGCGCGACCGGCTCCCGGCTGGTCAACACTGCCGTGAACCGCCTGGCCGCCCAGGATGAGCAGTTCGCCATCGTCAGCGCCTGCGCCGCCGGCGGCCTGGGACACGCCATGCTCCTGGAGCGAGTCCAATGACCAGCTTCGAACTGGAACGACGGCCCGGCGGCGTTGCGGTCCTCTGGTTCAGCGCCGCGGAGGGGCCCAACCTGCTCGACCGGAACGTACTGGCGGGCCTGCCGGAACTGCTGGGGCAGCTCGAGGAGGAGCCGCCCGAGGGGCTGGTCGTGGCCTCCCGCAACCCGCACGGCTTCATGGCGGGTGCCGACGTACGCCTCTTCGCCGAGATCGGCAGCCGCGAGGAGTGCCTCGAGCTCATCTACCGGGCGCAGGGGCTGGTGGAGCGGTTCGCCGCCCTGCCGTTCCCGAAGGTCGCCGCGATCGACGGCGCCTGCGCCGGCGGCGGGCTCGAGCTGGCCCTCGCCTGCGACTACCGGCTGCTGAGCAGTAGCGGGAAGACGGCGCTGTCACTCCCCGAGGTGCAGCTGGGCCTCATCCCGGGTCTTGGCGGCACCCAGCGCCTCCCGCGGCTGGTGGGCCTCAGGGCGGGCCTCGAACTGCTGCTCACCGGGCGCCGCGTGCGGCCGCGGCAGGCGCTGAAGATGGGCCTGGCGAACGCGCTGCACCACCGCGAGGGGCTCGTCGAGGCGGCGGTTCTGGCAGTCAAACGCCTGGGAAGCGGGCGCCACCGGCAGGCCGGGCGGCGGCGCGGGCCGGTGGACGGATTGCTGGACGGGCTCCTGGAGTCTCCGCCCGGCCAGCGCCTGCTGTTCCGCCAGGCTGGCGAACGCCTTCAACGGGAAGCCCGGAACATGCCGGCGCCCTCGCGCATTCTGGCCACGGTGCGCAAGACATACGGAGGGCCCCTGCAGGAGGGCCTCGAAGTTGAAGCCCAGGCGTTCGCCGACCTCCTCTTCACCCCAGCCTCGCAGTCATTGCGCCACCTGTTCTTCGTCCGCTCGCGCAGGGATACTCTGCCCGACCTGGGCCAGGCCCTGGAGGTGCACCGCATAGGCGTTCTCGGTGCTGGGCTCATGGGTGCCGGCATCGCCCAGGTGAGCGCCCGACCGGGTGGTTACGAGGTGGTGTTGCGCGACCAGAATCCGGAGCTGGCCGCCAGGGGGAAACGGGAGATCCACCGGGGGTTGTCCAGGCGCCTGGGCAAGGGGCTAAGCGAGTTCGAGCTGGCCGCGACGCTCGAGCGGGTGCGCATCGCCGCGGGTTTCGAGGAGTTCCGCGGGGTGCAGCTGACCATCGAGGCGGTGCCGGAAAACCTCGAGCTGAAGCGCGAAGTGCTTGCCGCGGTCGAGAGCGCCACTGCCGCCAGTCACGTGTTCGCCACCAACACCAGCTCCATCCCCGTGGCGCAGATTGCCGCGGCGGCGAAGCGGCCGGAGCGGGTCGTGGGCATGCACTACTTCTCACCGGTAGCGCGCATGCCGCTGCTGGAAGTGGTCCGCTCGCCGCAAACGGGCGAGGAGGCGTTGGCCACGGCGGTGGCCGTCGGCAAGCGGCAGGGGAAGATGGTGATAATCGTGGCCGACTCCCCCGGCTTCTACGTCAACCGCATCCTGGCTCCCTACCTCAACGAGGCGGTGCTGCTCCTGCGTGAGGGAACCGCCGTCGAGGCAGTCGACGCGGCGATGGAGCGCCTGGGCTTCCCGGTGGGACCGTTCCGGCTCCTCGACAACGTGGGCCTCGATGTGACCGCGAGCGCGACCCGGGTCATGCAACCCCTGTTCGCTGACCGGGGCACGGGGATCGACAACTGGGCACAGAACCTCGTCCGGGAGGGACTCCTGGGCCGCAAGGCGGGCAAGGGGTTCTACATCTACGACAGCCCGCCCAGCGACGTGGCCGCGAGGCTCCGCGGGAGGCTGCTGGGCAGGAAGCAGGGACGCAGCGTCAACGACGCGGCGGTGAGGCTCGTACGCGGGCCGGCCGGGAGGCAGGGCCAACAACCGGCCAATGAGGAGGAGATCCAGGCGCGGTTGCTGCACGCCATGGTCAACGAGGCGCACCTGTGCCTCGCCCAGGGGGTCATCGCCTCAGCGGACGACGGTGACGCCGGCGCAGTCTTCGGCGTCGGGTTCCCGCCCCACCTGGGCGGGCCCTTCCACTACACCAGGCAGCTGGGCGCGCAACGGCTGCGCGGCAGGCTGGAGGAGTTGCGGGACAGGTACGGCGAGCGCTTCACGCCCGCAATGTAAGAATCGCCATGTAAGAGTCGTCCTGTAGAGCGCTCAGGACCGTTCGTGCTCGATGAGTACCGGCCGGCGGGAGTAGCGCACCACCCGCTCGGCGACGCTGCCGTTCAGGAACAGCGCCAGGCCGGTGCGGCCGTGGGTGCCCATCACGATCAGGTCGGCCTCCCACGAGTCGGCCTCGGCGATTATCGTCTCCACCGGGGTGCCGACCCGCACCACGAACTCCTCCTCGGGCAGGGCGAGTTCGTCGAGTTGGGCGAGGACGCCGGCCTCTGCCTCCTCCCGCTCTTCCCGGGCCGAGACCGGCGAGTTCAGGTCACTCGCCAGCCGCTGCGGATCCAGGACGTGGAGCAGCCGCCGGGTGGCGGTCGGGAAGTTCTCCCGCGCCAGCAGGAGGGCGGCCTGGGAGCTGGGCGTAAAGTCCGTGGGCAGCAAGAGACGCGTAAACAATTCCAAACCTCCTCGTCACGAGTGGTTGTTCAGGGTGCGGCGGTTCACACCAGCTTACCGCCACACCCCGCCTGCTGCCCGGCTCAGTCGCCTGCCGCCGCCGGCCTGGCGGTGTCGAAGGCGCCCAGCCGCTGCATCAGCGCCCTGCCCTCATCATTGATTCCGTGGATCGATACCTCGGTGCCGGCCGCTTCGAAGCGCTGCGCCAGCTTCTCGATGGCCTCGACCGCAGTGGCGTCCCAGACGTGGGCGCGGGTGAAGTCGAGGGTGACGTGATCGAGTTCCTCTGCCGTATCGAAGCTGGCCAGGAACGACTCGCTGCTCACGAAGAAGAGCTGACCGGAGACCTCGTAGGTACGGCGCGTGCCGTCCAGGCTGCTGGTCACGGTAGTGGCCTTGGCGATCTTGCGGGCGAAGAAGATGCAGCTTAGGACGACGCCCAGGCCAACGCCCAGCGCCAGGTTGTTGGTGGCGAGAACGGCTGCAACGGTGCCGACCATGACGATGGTGCCGTGCGGCTGGCCGCGCTGCCGCATCCCGTACCCTGTAGGGACATGGACAAGCTGGAACTTGAAGCGTACATGCGCGAGAACATCCCGCTCGCCAGGGCGATGGACGTCCGCTTCGACGAGCTCACGCCCCTTTCGGCGCAGCTGAGCGCCCCGCTCGAGCCGAACCTGAACCACCATGGCACCGGGTTTGGCGGCAGCCTCGCATCACTGGCCCTGCTCACCGGCTGGGCGGCCCTGCGTGCGGCTGCGCACGAGGCCGGGATCAACCCGCTCTTCGTCGTGCGCCGCTACGGGTTCGAGTTCCTGGCGCCGGCCCGCGGCGAGCTCGTCGCGAACGCGCGGGTGCCTGAGGGGTGGCCGGAGTTCGTGCGTGCGTTCTCTACGGGCGCAGGAGGGCGGCTCGAGGTCAACTGCGAGCTGACCAGCGACGGCCGCCAGGTGGGACGCTGCACGGCCCTCTACGTGGGACTCGCGCGGGAGGAAGTCTGACACACCCTTCCGTGTCAATACTCTATTGACAACCCATGAGTGTCAAGAGTATGTTGACAGCATGCTCGCCGAGAGGCGCTCGCTGAGCTTCAGAGGCTCAACAAGGCTTGCTTGCGAGCGGGAAGGGAAGCGAATGACGCAGGATGACCGAAAACTGGACGAGGCACTCTCAACCGCGATCGCCCAGGCCGGCCAGAACCTTACCGACGAGGAGGACCTGGATCCCGGGGCCCACCTCGAGCTCGTGGCCCGGGCGCACCGCGCTCACGGGCGGCTGGGGGAGATGTTGAGGGAGGCGGTGGCCTCGGCCCGCGCAGCCGGCCACAGCTGGGAGGCGATAGGCAGGACGCTGGGGATGAGCCGGCAGGCCGCCCAGCAGCGCTTTGGCCGCGCCGCCGGAGAGGAGTCTGAACGGCAGGCCGGCCGGCGTTACGTTCCCAACCTGAGCGCTTTCAACGAGATGCAGGTGCTCAACAGGCTGGGCGAGTACGGCTGGTACTCGGTCGCCTACGGGCCGCTCTACCACCTGGTCGAGCGCGACGGCCGGCAGTGGGAGCACAGGCGCATACTGACCTGGTCGAACGAAAGGGCCCGGCTCGAGAACGAGGGCTGGGAACGGATCGGCACCGGCTGGTTCCCCTGGTCCTACTACAGGCGCGCTCTCGAGCAGCCGGCCCGGGAGGGCGATCTGAGCGACGAGGAGCTGCTGGTCAGCTGACCAGGAACCCCCTGAGGTGTCGGTTAAGGGGTGACGCGGCCGGCCCCGGCCTGGGCCCTGGCGGCCGGCAGTTGCATGCCGCCCACGGAGAGCAGCGAGAGGAGCGCGATCACGCCCAGGGCGACCAGGGCGACCGTGTAGCCGCCGAACGCCACGCGCAGGGCGCCCACCGACAGGGGTGCCACCGTCTGGGCAACCGCAATGACCGTCGACATGCCCCCGTTGATCGCACCGTAGTTGCGGGAGCCGAAGGCGGCCCCCACGATGCCCGCCCGCGCGAGGGTGGTGGCGCCATTGGAGAGGCCAAAGAGGACCGCGAAGGCCCACACCCCCAGCACCCCCGGGACTGCGGCGAGCACCAGCAGCGAGGCCACCCTGACCGCGAAGGTGAGCGACGTGAGCTGCGGCAGCGACAGGTAGCGGGCGCCGGGACCGAAGAGCAGGCGGCCCACCACCTGCAGCAGGCCTATCGAACCGGTGGCGGCAGCAACCAGTCCGGCCGAGTGCCCCCGCTCCAGCAGCAGCGGCACCGAGTGCGCGGCCAGCGCGACGGTGACGATCCGGTCGAAGGAGAAGCCGGCGGTGAGCCGCCAGAAGAGGAGCGAGCGGAGGGCGCCGTGGGTGGGGACGTGGGACTCTGCCTCCTCACCGTCGGAGCTTCCCGAATCCCCGCCAGCCGCGGCGGGCCGGTCGCGTACCACCAGGGCGTGCAGCGGCACGGTAGTCACCGCCAGGATGACGGCCAGGATGCGCAGCGCGTCCTGCCAGCCGGCCCACTCGACCAGCACGGTGGTGAGCGGAATGAAGATGGTGCTGGCCAGGCCGGCGACGCTGGTGACGATCAGCATCGCCTGGATGCGGTGGCGCAGGAACCAGCGGGCGATGACCGTGAAGGCGACGTCGTAGAGGATCGCGCCCATCGCCAGGCCTATGAGCGCCTGCACGACGTACAGGCCAACCAGCGAGTCGATGTACGACCAGGCGAAGACGAGGACGCTGGCAAGCACGGAGCCCGCGCTCATCGGCAGGCGCGCGCCGCGCAGGTCGACCCAGCGGCCAATCGGGAAGGCGAAGACCCCCGACAGGAAGAGCGCCAGCGAGAAGGCGCCCGAGGTTTGCGCGCGGGTCCAGCCGAACTCCGTCTCCATCGGGATGGTGAAGACGCTGTAGGCGTAGAAGAGGATGCCGAAGCTGACCGTTTGCGTTACCGCCAGTGCCCAGGCGATGTTCCAGCCGTGGTAACGCTCCCGCTTCTTCAAGGTGGTACGAGATTACCGCACCGCGGGCCGGCTAGAGTGCGCTTTCGTCGAGCCGGCCGGGTGTCATTGCCAAGAAGGGCGTGCCCCTAGGGGCGCCGGTTCCGGTTGTCGAACGCGTGGAAGCGGTCGATGTCGCCGTCGCCGGGCTCTGCCCTGTAACGCATCTGCAGCGCCTTCTCCTCGAACTTCTCGAAGAACTCCTCCCAGCTGATGGGCTCGAGGTCCTCGTTCGGCTCGTCCTCGAAACCGATCTGCAGCACGCCGGCCTCGCCGGCCGGACCCTGGCCGGAACCCCGCACCGCGGCCGGGTAGCCGCCGCGCTCCTGGGCCCACTCGCGTATCGTCTCATGGTCGATCGTCACGCGTTCCTGTTCGGGATTTGCCATTCAGTTACCCCCTGCCGGCCATCTAAGGACGCCCGGCTGCGGCCGCACCATCGGGGCGCTCACAAAAGCGGCGGCCGGGCGATCAGTTAGAGTGTCGCCCATGAGGCGCCTACCCGAACTTTTCGAGCGCAACCGCGAGTGGGCCCGGCGCACCGTCGAGGCCAACCCGAAGGCGTTCGAGAGCCTTGCCAGCCAGCAGCGGCCCGAGTACCTGTGGATCGGCTGCTCCGACTCGCGCGTGCCGGCCAACCAGATCGTCGACCTGCCGCCCGGCGAGGTGTTCGTGCACCGCAACGTCGCCAACGTGGTGGCGCACGCCGACATGAACCTGCTCTCGGTCCTCGAGTACGCCGTCGAGATCCTGCAGATCCGGCACGTGATCGTGTGCGGGCACTACGGCTGCGGCGGCATCCAGGCGGCTATCGAGCCCGCCCGGCCGGGCCTCCTCGTCGACAACTGGCTGCGCCACGTGCGCGACGTCAAGCACAAGCACCGGCAGCAGCTCGAGGGGCTCCCGGAGCAAGCCCGCGTCCGCAAGCTCGCCGAACTCAACACCGTCCACCAGGCCCGCAACGTGTGCCACACGAGCATCGTCCAGAACGCCTGGAGCAAAGGCAGAGAACTCAGCGTCCACGCCTGGATCTACGGCGTCGAGGACGGCCTGCTCCACGACCTGGGCTTCACGGTCGACGGCTTCGATCAGGTCGACGAGAACTACCGGGTGAGCACCTCGAAGGTTTCGTAGCGGGGCTGCCGGGCGCAACCCCAGACATCAACCGGTCTTGTCGGTAGGCAGTCC